>NZ_JAKUGJ010000003.1:0-384826 GCF_022663915.1 Bacillus cereus group sp. BfR-BA-01331 | reverse complement strand
GTTATACGTGGATACATGTGTGATATAGATTTTTGGTACTCAATCCATCAAAAATCTATAAATACAGGTTGACTAATCGTAAGAAAAAGCATACCTAACGGTATGCGACTTAGACAACAAAAGTACTTGAATAACATAGTAGAACAAGATCATCGCTTTATAAAGAAGCGAATCCGTTCTACGCTAGGTCTTAAATCTTTTGACACAGCTACATCCATTCTTTCTGGAGTAGAAGCCATGCATATGATTAAAAAAGAACAGATTGCTTTACGGAACCAGTCTGTCCAAAATCAAAAAGAATTCATCCATCAATTGTTTGGACTTGCAACATAAGATACGATTCCGTTAGGAATATATATGCTTTATTCTCTTTTGTTTTATTTTTGCACCAGAACCATAAATAACAAGAATCCATTTTGAAAAAAGAATTTTCAAAACGGATTCATTTTTTTTTACCACATAACGTGGATTTTTCAGATACTTTTAATTAAACTTTATTTCAAAACTACGATTGCATGTTTTTTGAGCTTAATTCCTATTCGTTCTATTTCTGTTTTCCAGTAAAGCCAGGTGTTTTAGTCTTCCATACAAAAATATATGCAACTAGCAATATACAGAACATTGCCCATGGGAAAGAAAGTACTCCAATGGTTTCCAAAAGGAATGCTCCAACCACACTTCCGCCCCCAATAGCTAAGTTCCAAGTTGTTACAAGCATTGATTGAGCAACATCTGCACCATTTCCACCAGCATTTGCAATTGCAGTTTGCAGAAGTGTTGCGGCTCCTCCAAATGTAAGACCCCATAGTGTAACTGCAAGATAGATTACAATAGTTTGATTCATGCCAATACCTAGTGCTACAGATGCCAAACCGAACCCAGCAAGGCTGATTAAAACCAACGAACGTAGTTTATGGTCAATTAATATTCCAATAACCCAGATACCAACTAATGCTGCTATACCAAATATAAGCAATATCATGTCAATCTTTTGGGTTAGTCCTAAATAATCAAGGTAAGGTGCAATATAAGTATAAAGAATGTTATGTGAGAGTACCCAAGCTAATACAACAAATAGCACTGATCTTACCCCTGGTGTGACCAAAACCTTTAATAGAGGTATGCGTTTTTCCGTAGATTGTCCAGGGAAGTCTGGAAGTTTCCATAGAACCCAAATAACTAATAATAAAGTTGAAAGTGACATAATTCCGAAGACAAAGCGCCAGCCCAAAAAGGTACCAAGAAATGTCCCAATAGGAACACCAAATGCAAGAGCAAGAGGAGTTCCGACCATCGCTACCGCCATAGCCTTCCCTTTAAGTGATTCCGATGCCATTAGACGGGCATATCCGGCAGTCATTCCCCAAAGAACACCTGCAGTTACTCCAGCAAAGAAGCGAGCTATTAACGTCAAAGTATAATTAAAAGAAAAAGCAGTAATAGTATTAAATAAAAGAAATCCCGCGATACATAGAAGCAGCAAAGGCTTTCTTCTCCATCCTTGAGTTGCCGTAGTTAAAGGAATAGCAGCTAATAATGATCCAAGAGCATATGAAGTAACAAGTTGGCCAGCAAGGGATTCAGTAACTCCTAGTCCATTACTAATCTCTATTAATAACCCAGCAGGAATAGTTTCTGTGAGTATACAGATAAATCCAGCCATCGCCAGAGCGATTAAACCGTTCCATGGAAGACGTTCTGGTGAAGAGGCAATTGTAGCACTCCGTGTAGTTGAACTTCTCTCTTGATACATAAGAAGAGCACCTCTTTTATATTAATATTTATTTAAGAAGCCAATACATAAAAAAATTTCCATAAAAAGGAAGTGAATATATAAGTAGGCACCTCTTTATTAAGAAAGGTATCTATAATTTATAGGAACATCTCAAAGTTTGACTATCCTTTTAATTTATTAAAATATCCTTTCTTCCAGTAAACTTATTTAATGTCACTCATAGATGGCATCGGTTAAGTCTACAGTAAATTGACCATCCATTCCCTCAAAAGCAGTATTTGTAAATGAAACTACTGTTAATTTCTCTATAGGGTCAACAAACCATGAGTGTCCATAAGCTCCTCCTAATCTCCATGTTCCAATGGACTCTTTTGTATTAGCTTCTTTAGAATCTTTCAATATAGTAAATCCTAAACCAAATCCTCTTCCAGGCCAGCCGACTAATGGTAAATTTCCAGTTTGAATCTTGGTCATTTCATTTTTTATATCATTTGGTAATAAAGAATTTCCTGACCTTAACTCTTCAAGGAAATACAGAAAATCCTCTGCAGTACCATTCATTCCAGAACCTCCTGATGGGAAAGCATTGGTATCGAATGCACGAGCAGGCTCAAACACGATGCCTGCGGTTCCTTCAAATACTTGAGCAACTTCCTTATCACCCATTCTTTTAGGAATAGGAGAACTACTTAGATATTGAGTTACTATTCTTTGCCTATCTATAACATTAAATGATGTATTCACCATTTCTAATGGATCAGTTATTAGAGTTCTAATTAATGCTTGCAACGAATCTCCATAAGCTTTACTGATAACTGCACCCAACACGTCTACTGCTATAGAATAACTCCAATTCGTACCCGGAGCATATAATAAAGGGACAGTGGAAAGTCTTTGTAAATTTTCTTCTAAAGAGATTCCTGAAAGGTTCATTCCATCTGAAACCCTTGCCTTTTTATATGCTCCTCCTTCAGGCTCTAAAAATCCATATGTCAACCCAGCCGTATGGGTAAGCAAATGCCTTACAGTAATGATAGGTTTGTCACCGTTCATTAACTGTGGTTGAAATTCTGGAAGCCACTTAGTAATTGGATCATCCAAACCAATTATTTCTTTTGAGACCAATACTAAAGCTGCTGCAGAAACAATTGGTTTCGTAACAGATGCAAGGCGAAAAATCGAGTCCTGGTCCATTTTTGTTTTTTCTTCCCGATCAGCGTAACCTGCAACACGCTTATAGATAAGGTCACCATTCTTGCTAATTAAAGTCACTGTACCAACGATTTTGTTGTTTTCGATCGCTTTGTTTATTACTTCATCAACCCTTTTAATCAATCCTATGATGTCTTTATCTGTTGTTAACATTTATTCATCACATCCTATATAAATTTAAAGAACAACTTAATTTTAATAAAATAAACATTGATTTTACATAATAAATCATTTGAATTATTAGAATAATGATTATAAGTTCTAACTAATTTTCATCTTTTTCTTTTTATTTATAAAAAACGAAGAAATTAACGATGTATAATTTAAGTTTATAACGTTAAATTATACATTTTAATGATAAGCTTATATAATAAGAGGATATAACCTTTAATATTAAGTTTTTTTTGTTAATCTAACTTTATTTTAAAAGGGGGATTTATATGGATAGTGTAGATAAAGATATACTAACGCATTTGCAGGGAGATGCACGATTGTCAATGACTGCTATTGGTAAACTTATAGGCTTATCTCAACCAGCGGTAACTGAAAGAGTAAAAAGATTAGAAGAAAAAGGAATCATCTCAAATTACAGGACTGTTGTATCAAATGATAAAATCGGTAAGTCAACAGTAGCTTTTATTTTATTTCGAACCACACAATGTCTTAATTTTGTTGATTATTGCGAAAATACATCACAAGTGGTAGAGTGTCACCGTATAAGTGGGGAATATAACTACTTAATTAAAGTAGTAGTTGAATCTACAAAAGAACTTGAACTATTTGAAAATGAAAGTATGAAATATGGTAACTCCACTACACTACACTAATTTCTCTTTCCTCACCTATTGATTTTAAACCGTTGCTTCCCTCGGCCATGATGCTAAAAGAATAAAATATTATGTATGTATTAAATTAGTAAGGAAGATTAATCTCTGCAATGTCTGAAATTACAATTACATCCCATAAATATGATTACCTCCTCTTAACTTTAAGATTCATCATATTCTATGCTTAAAAACAAAAGAAGCTTGTTTACTAGTCTATTTTCTACATTTTAAAGTAATAATATTATTATCTACTCTTTAAGTTTCAAATCTATTTCACCCCTTAACAACAAACAAGACGCCACCCAGATCACGGCAGCGCCTACGATAATTGCTATACACTTCATCAAACTCATTTATTCTCATATTATTTATTTCTTTGCTTCCATACCCCATTCTCTTTATGATAAGTATTCTTGCCATTCATGAAGTCAGCTGTATTACCAGGAATGCTATATTTCTTATTCTTTTTCTTAGCCTTCTTCTTCAGCCTCTTCTCTTCTTGAACAGCTTGCAAGTCCGCCTTCCATTGTTTCAACAAATCCTTTTCACGTCGCATCGAATTTGTACCCCTTGGATTAAAATGCACATCATATAATTAGATTCTACCTAGGTTTATAATCCGTCGAACCTTCTTCGGGATTGATAAGAAAAGTAGGCAATGAATTAGATTTCAATTTTTTCGTAAGGAATTCCATATCACTTTCATTTTCATCTACATTTCTTTCAATTAACTCAAATTCAACACCCGGCGGCGTATTATTTAGCATCGCCTTTGCTCTCATACATTTTGAACATGTATTACCTGTAAACATAATGATCTTAGTTGTCATTCTCTTTCGCTCCTTTTAATAGTAGTACCAGTTCCGATTCTACTATTGTAGACGGAAATTTAATGAACTAAACTCAGATTTCCCATACTAGTGTAAAGAAAAACAGGCCAATTTCAGCCTGTTTTTCTTTACACTTGCCCTACTACTCTTTCCCTTCTCTTTTTACTCAAAGCCTTCCCTTCCCAAAACAACAAACTTACTAAAGCACAAATTAAAATAACTGGAACACTTGCTTTATATAAATCTGTAAAACTCATAGCCATCTTATTTTTGGCATACCGACTTACATCTTTTGAAAATGCAAGTACTTCTTTCTTTATACTCTCCTCTTGTTTTTCAACTTCTTTTGTTACTTGATTCGTAATTTCTTCTCTTTTTATCTCTCGATATTCTACTGGAACGCCACTTAATACTTCATCCACTTTTTGGTGAATTAGTTCGTCTTTTTTCTCTTTACTTAATCCCACCAATGTTTCATTTTGTTTCTTTTCTACATTTGTTTCTATACTTTGTTTCTCTATTTTTTCTTTTGTTATTTGTAATATCTCAGCTCGCTCGGCACTACTCACATGAATATTACGCACTTTTTCTTTTGCATAACGATATACATTCTCTTTATTTAAAGATAAGTTGTGAGTTAAATTAGATACAAATATTGCAACCGCTAATACAATACCCACTTGACGTAACATCGATACGACAGTTTGAGAAGCAGTTAATAATTCCCCTTCAAACGAAGATGCACTTAAAACTGTAATTGGCCCCACTACTAAACCATATCCAACACCTAATATCATACACGGAATAATAATTTCTATATTTGTTGAATTGACGTCAATCATTTGCAACCAATAGTAGGATAGGCCCATAACAAGAAACCCTGACAAAATAATAGTTACTTTTCCAAGCTTTTTAATTAAAGTTGCTGCAACAGGTGAGATAAAAAATATCATCGCTGAAATAGGTGTCACTAGAAAAGCAGCTTCAATTTCCGTTCGATGCTGTATTTTTGTCAAAAAAGTTGGAAGCAATACAGTAACGCCAATTAAGAATAAATTACTTAATATAACAACGATAGACGCTCCGACAAACATTCGATCTTTAAATAAATTTAAATTCACCATTGGATTATGAATCTTTCGTTCCACTAGAACAAATAGAATAAGAGAAATAGTGCTAATGGCATAACAAGACAAAGCAATATTACTTTGCCATCCCCACGTATTGCCTTTCACTAATACGAGAGTAAAAGAAAAAATCGCTAAACTACTTAATATGAGTCCAATCCAATCAATTTTTGAGATAATACGTTCTTCATTTTTTATTTGTAGCATAATACAGCATAAAATGATTCCAAGAATACAAATCGGAACATTGACGAAGAACACCCATCTCCATCCTACATTTTGCGTAATAATTCCGCCTATTACCGGACCAAGTGCAGCTGACAATCCTTGCGTTACTCCTAAAATAGCAAGTGCAACATGCCTCTTTGCTAACGGCATAGCTGATACACCTATTACCATACTCGTTGGAAATAAAATTGCAGCACCAATACTTTGTATAAAACGAGAAAAAATAAGGAAATCGCCTGTGTTAGCAAAAGCACAAAGCACTGATCCACCACCAAAAATAATTAAACCGAGAATATACACCTTTGCTTTCCCAAAAATATCAGCTATCCGTCCTAGCGGGATTGCGAGTACTGCAATCGTCATTGTATAAACATTTAATACCCAAGACATCTTCTCTAATGAAGTATTTACACTCGATTGTATTGCTGGTAAAGCTATATTCATAATCGTTGTATCAATCATACAAAGAAAAATACCTAAGCACATTAAAAAGACAATCTTAATACCCTTTGACTGCTCCATGTTAATCTACCCCTTTATTTATTGTGAACGTATTTTTCATTCTTCCGTTTTATTATTTTCTTTTGCTTCTAATTGCTGTAACTTCCTCTTCAACATCTCTACTTGCGCACTATATGATGCAATACCTACATCGAGCGAAATTTCTTCAACGAAAGTAATACCTTCTCTCCATTTTTCATATTTCAAACGAAGATCCGCAATGTACGCTTCTTTCCTTTCAATTTCGTCTTCAATCCATTTTTTTATCGCCCTATCATCACTATAATTACCAAAATACATCCTCATTAAAAAATCTGAACGTAAAACGTCTTTCTCTACATCCGTTTGCATGTATTTATAAAACTCTTCACGCCCTTCATCTGTAATAAAGTACATTTTCTTATTCGGTTTCCCTTCTTGCATGACAATTTCTTTTTTAATTTTCCCCTCCTTTTCCAATTGTCGTAACGTTGGATAAATCATTCCAAAGCTGCCATCAAAAAAGTAAGTAAATACATCCTCAAACACAATTTTAATGTCATAACCAGACAATTCTTTTTCCATTAATAAACCTAAAACAACATCTCTTCCCTTCAAAATAAGACCCCCACACAATATATAATCAACAATCATATTAACAACGTTAATATGATTATTGATTATATACCTTATTCTGTAAATTGTAAAATGTTTCTAAATAAAAAAAACATCCCGTAATTCGGTTTCCCAAAGTTACAGGATGGTTCTTCTTTATATTTCATATGTAAACTTTGTACTATTTTCTAACTACATCTTGATTAGTTTCAACGTCCTCTGTCTTATCTTCTTTTATTTCATAGTAATAAGAAGGTAATTCTATATTATGCTCTAAGAAATAATCCTCAATTAATGAAATAATTACTTTCAATGTTTTCAAACGGGCATATAATTTATCATTACTCGCAATAATATGCCATTTTGCATTCGGCTTATTTGTATTTTCAAACATGTCTTCCATTGCTTCGACATACTCATCCCATTTTTCACGATTTCGCCAGTCTTCGTCTGTAATTTTCCATCTTTTAAGAGGGTTGTTCTCTCTTTCTGTAAATCTCTTTAACTGTTCGTCATTACTAATATGATAGAAAAACTTTCCTATTATGTAATGATCATCAGTTAATAGTTTTTCGAAATCATTAATTTCACCATACGCTCTCGTCCACTCTTCCTTTGTGGCGAACTCTTCAACACGCTCAACTAATACACGCCCATACCATGAACGGTCGAATATAGTAATTTGCCCATATTGAGGAAGTTTCCGCCAAAAACGTTGCAAATAATGATACCGTTTTTCATGAGGAGCAGGCGCTCCAATTGGATTTACTTGGAATCCGCGTGGATCAAGATGCTCAGTCACTCGCTTAATTGCTCCGCCTTTACCTGCCGCATCCCAACCTTCCATAACAATCATAACGGCTATTTTCTCTTCTTTTAATATTTGTTGTAGTGCTAATAAACGCATTTGATATTTTTCAAGTTTCTTATTGTACTTAGATTTTGATTCAATTTTTTTCGTTAAATCTACTTTAGCAAGATGCTCTTTTTCCATCAAACGAATCCCCCTTGTTATATGACAATGTTATTTTAACATATTTATTGGTAATTTTTTCTTGTTTGAAAAAAGCTGTGTAGAAAATCTCTACACAGCTTCTTTCTCTAATTGTACATCCACCTCAATATTCTCTCTTCTATTCCTTACAGCTTTCATAAAGAATACAACAGTTAAAATAACTGTAATAATCGCACCTACAATATACGATGTATTTAGCGGAATATTAAAACCAATTTTCGCATTTAAAATATAAACAACTGTCATGAGCGTCATAAATATCGCTGGAATTAAAGAAACGATATACTGTTTTCCTTTTATAAATAAATACATCGTTCCAATCCATAACGCAATGGCTGCAGTCGATTGGTTAGCCCAAGAGAAATATCTCCATAATAGTGTAAAGTCAATTTTCGTTAAACCATATGCAATAACAAATAATGGAATCGCAATAATTAAGCGATTTTTTAATTTTGTTTGATTGAAATGGAAGTAATCCGCAATAATAGAACGTGCCGCACGGAATGCTGTGTCTCCAGATGTAATTGGTAATACAATGACACCAAGAACAGCTATTGTGCCCCCCACAGCACCTAACATCGTCTTCGAGATTTCACTTACAACCGCAGCTGGTGTACCCGATTTAATTAGCTCATTTAATTCACCGTAAGAGAAAATACTCATTGCCGCAGCTGCCCAGATCATTGCAATTATCGCTTCTGCAATCATCATACCGAAAAATACATAACGGCCATGTTTCTCCGTTTGAAGTGTACGTGAAATAATTGGTGATTGTGTTGCGTGGAATCCTGATAAGGCACCACACGTAATCGTCAACATTAATAATGGGAAAATAGGTGCATTGTCTGGATGCATATTTTCAAACGTTAGCTCTGGAATAGGAGAGCCTTTTATTATCATCATTCCCCCTATGCCAATAGCACTTATTAGCAATAATGCACCTAATACCGGATAAATTTTACCAATAATTTTATCAATCGGTAAGATAGTCGATAAAATGTAATATATGAAAATTACAGATAAAATAATAGTTATTGACACTTTTCCTTGCAATACAATATCAAGTAATGATGCTGGTGTTGTTATAAATACAGTTCCTACTAATACTAAAAGTAACAATGAAAAAACATTTACAATATGTCTCATTGCATTCCCTAAAAATTTCCCTGCTAATTCAGGAATATGCGCCCCTTTATTTCGTATAGAAATCATCCCTGTAAGATAATCATGAACGGCTCCTGCAAAAATCGCTCCTATCACAATCCAGACAAATGCAACTGGACCATATAAAGCACCTAATATTGGTCCGAATATAGGACCAGTACCTGCAATATTAAGTAATTGAATCATAGAATTCTTTCGCCTATCCATAGGTACATAATCTATCCCATCTTGATTCACATAAGCTGGTGTCTTTCTCGAATAATTTATTCCAAATATCTTTTCAATTAACTTTCCATATGTAAAATAACCGATTATCAATACGACGATTGACACTAAAAATGTAATCACTTCTATCCCCTCCCCCTTCAGAAAGCATTTTCTTATTCCCATATAAGAAATCGCTTTCAATTTATTCTAGCATATTTAACTATATTAAATAAATGATTTATACAGAATTTTTAGCATATTCTTTTTATAAGATAAAAAAACAGCCTCTCTTATTTACAATACCCCCTTACATTATATGGTATATTTTTTCGCAAAGAGAAGATAATAACAAATAAATCCATTAAAGAATGGGAGCTCTCTAAAAATGAAACGAAAAATATTTTCTCTCTTTGCATTAATCTGCTTAGCACTACCAATACAAGCTAGTGCATACACATTTCAATCACTACCAATTGCGTCAAAGTCTAAACAGTGGTATATCGAAATTGACAAATCTCATAACTCAAACAAGCAAGCCGTGCAGCCAAAACAAGGTGTATATGATACGTATAGTTTACTCTTAAAAAATATTGGTAATGATGTTGCAAATGTATCGGTGGAAATACTTGATAACACACCTACATCTAAAGCTACCTTTAATCCTACTTCATCTAATAACAACGTTTCAAAAAGTCATACAAGCTTTGACTACATGGTATTCCCATTAGACTTTAATAGCCATAATTTTAAAGTTGTCATTACTTGGGAAGAAAAGAATTTCTCTTACAACGGTCATCCAGTACATGAGAGTAAAAAAATGAAGCAAACATTTGTGTTTAATGAAGAGTAAGTCCTAATTTGATTAGGGCTTACTCTTTATTTACAAAACCCGATTGAATTGCTTCTGTCACTTCTTTTGCAATATGTATTTTTGTAGCGTCTACACAGATTTTTTTGTCCCAAACATGTACGGAAGGCTCTTCATTAGACAAATGCTTAATTAAGATGAATCGATTATATGTCATTTTATTTTCTATAGGAGTAGCAATATACACCGTGAAATTCCTTGCTTCAAATACCTTTTCTCCCAAAACGTATTTACATCCCAACTCATGTACTACTAAATCATGTAGATTTTCTATAGTCATATACCATTCCCCCTTTTTGCCTACATAATCAATCGAACCGCCGAATACTTGGTACAGACAATGCCATTCCAATTGTTATGAGTACTAAAATAGCTAGCATTATAATTGTTATCTTTCCACCTATTACAGTAGCTAACCAGCCTACCACCACATACCCTAATGGTAATAAAGCAAATGAGCCTAACATATCAAGACTTGCCACTCTTCCAAAAGCTTCTTCTGGTACAAGCTCTTGTAAACTTGTTTCCCAAATAAGCCCAAATATCATAATACCGAATCCTTCAATTGCCATTAATCCAATTAAGGCGGGTGCCCAAGAAACGAAAGGCATAATTAATAACGCCATTCCACTAATTAAAACACCACCATACGCAAGTAATCCTCTCTTATGCCACCGCTGCCTCCCACCAAAAATTAGTGCTGCAATTACAGCTCCAGCACCAGAAGCAGCCATACCTAAGCCATACACGTAAGCTTCAAAATGATGATGAACATTAAACAACCATGGAATTAATACAACGATAATGCCTGCATAACAAATATTAACGAAAGAAAAGACTAGAATGGTAATCCACAACCACGGATGACTTTTTAAAACTAAAATACCTTCCATAAACTCTTGTTTGTAATCGATCTTACTCTTTTCAATGGGTTTTACTTTTTTAAACTTAATTTCTTTTAAAAATAATAAACATAAAAACGATAACAAATACGTTGCTGCATCTAGTCCGAAGCCTATCCCTGCAGATGTAACTGATACTATTAACCCACCAAGTGCTGGGCCAATTAATCGTATTCCTTGATTACTCATTTGCGTTAATGCATTAGCTGCATTTCGAATTTCCGGTACAAATACTTTCGCTCTTACAGCTGAATACGCCGGCTGAAATATCCCTTCCATAAGTCCATATAACGCTACGAGTACATATAGAAGTGGAATTGTTAAAACGTCCATAAATATAAGCGTTGCAAGTAATAGCATTAATATGCAGCGGATTATATCTGTAAATAACATCAATTTCACCCGGTCAATTCGATCCACGACTAATCCAGCAAACGGTAACGCAAGAATATTAGGAAGCATGTACATTGCCATAGTCATTCCCATTACAACTGTTGAACCAGTTAATGAATACACAACGACTGGCAGAATAACCATCGTTATCGAACTACCTAAAGTCGAAAGTAATTGCCCAATCCATAAAAACTTAAAGTGCGGTGACACTTTAACTGGCAATAACAATTTACCGACATAACCTAAATTTTTCTCTGTTGGTATTTCTCCTTGCATATCTCTCTCCTCTTTTCAAATTAAGTTAATACCAAAAAACAAACACAGAAAATTCAATCTTTAATAACTTTAATTATATATGAAACTGTTAAATTATTGGTAGAAATATAAAAAAGAACATCATAATGAATCTACACATATTACGTGTTGAATATAAATAAAAAAGGTGTTTTCATATATGAAAACACCTTTTTTATTTATAATTTTAAGTTCTTCTTCAATGTCCAATATTTTTCTGGAGCATTTTCAAGTGAGAATTCTACCCAGCCATTTGGATCTTCACGATATACGTTTACTTTTGTACCATTTTCTAATTTTCCAACTTCATTTTGTGTAACGTTTGGTACACTCTTAATTGGGTTGTTAAACGGGAATGGAACTTGATAGTAAGACCCTACCGACTGAACAGTAGTTTTTGCGTCTTTTGCATAATCTTTATATGGAATTGTTTCGCCTAATGCATCTACATTTAATGTATTAGGGTTTTTCGGTAATCGTTTGACATTTTGATAATCCTTGTTATTGAAAGGCTTAATACGTTCCATAATATTAGCAATTTTGCCAGCCCATTCTTTATCAGTTGAATACATTACATTCATCGCAGGTAATGTGTAACCTTTGAAATACTTAGCACCTTGTTCTAAGTAATTCTTTCTCACATAATCAGCATTGTATGAAATACTTAATCCATAAGATGGTAAATATTTTGCATGTGCGAATGGATCCCAATCATACGCTCGTAGTCCAAATAAATTATGTTTACGATATGCAATTTCTGATTTCCCGTATCCAGACTCTAAGATTGCATGTGCTGCTAAATATAAAGAGTTCACGCCATACTCGTTTTGCGCTTTAATAAAGTCTTGTCCAACTCCAACAAGCGGACTATCGGGATGATATCTTTTAATATAATTATCAATCTCTTGAGCTGTTACATTAGAAGGTAATGTTACATCTAAATCGATATATGATGCCATGGCGTTATATAAAAATTGTGCATATTCTTCACGTGTTAAAACACCTGTTGGATTAAATGCACCTGCTCCATTACCTGCAGCAACACCGTTAGACTCTAATGCACTAACCGCTTCATTTGCCCAATGATCTTTCGGAACATCATTAAATGTATGATTAGCTTTTACTTTTAGTTTAAAGGCTTTCTGTAAAATTACAGCCATTTCAGCACGAGTTAAAGATTCTTTCGGTCTAAATGTTCCTTTACCATCACCTACGAAAATCCCCATATCTGTTAAAGCTAAAATTTCTTTTTGGAACATTGTTGTCCCTTCGTTAATATCAGAGTATGGATTTTTATATTCGCTTTTCGCTTCTGGTTTTAATGCACGATATATTAATGCGGCTACTTGCTCACGATTTACAACATCCCCGAATCCAAACTTACCATTATCATATCCTGCAATAATTTCTTTTGATGTTAAATTAGTAATTGCTTTATACGACCAATGATCTTTCGGAACGTCTGGAAATTCTTTTTCAGCTGCAAATGAAGTTGCCGGAGCCATCACTACTTGAAGTGCGACTGTCACTGCTAACACATTAGAAATAACTTTTTTCATATTTTTTAACACGTTATGTATATGCTTATCCCGTGTTAACTTGCCTCCCTTTATAATAAAATTTTCCCTATCAAACTAACAAACTCTTAATTAGTCAACAGTAAAAGTATACGTGATACAAATAAACTAATCTACCATTATTTTATTTATAATCAGCATAATACGATATATCTTTTTATTTTGATACAAAATTATATAAACTCATATGAAAAGCCCATCTCTATATAGAAGATGGGCTTAGCAAAAGATGTTTTTATTTAGCCAAACGATATTTTGAAACATTGAAACCTTTCCACTCATAATAATCTAAAATACCAGCATAAACTGCTTCAGCAGCAATTTGTCTTCCTGATTCTGAAGCCAACTTCTCATAATCTGCACTATTATCTAAAAATGCTAGTTCAGTTAATACTGCAGGCATCTCATTTTCTCTTAGTACATAAAAGTCTTCTGGTTTCGCACCACGATTTCTTGTATCTAGAGCTTTAACTACTCGTTTTTGTATTTTCTCTGCTAACATACGACTATCTTTTTCACGTTCAGTTAATTCTTTCGTTTCAGATCCTTTATAATAAAAAGTCTCCGTTCCATATCCATCATGATTGTTAGAGCCATTTGCATGAATACTTATAAAAATATCTCCATTATGCTCTTTCGCGAACTCTACACGGTTTTTAAGGTCCTCAGGTTGATTTTCACCAAGACGGATATCCGTTTCACGTGTTAACAACACATGGAATGGAGTATTTTTATCTAGTAATTTTTGTAATCTTTTCGATGTATCTAATACAATATCACTTTCATATAATCCTTGTGTCGGCTTCCCAGAATCTTTCCCACCATGACCTGGATCAATAATAATTACTTTTCCTTCTAATGCATCTGGAATTTTAAGAGAATCTGATTTTGCAATAAATTGCGCTGCTTCTGCCTTCGTTACAGTTTTATTAGGTAGCCAAGCTGTACTAGTTACACCTTGTGAAATATTCAATTCTACTAAAATGTTCGCTTTATCTTTTCCCCAACTAGGATTTAAATCTGCAAATTTTGTTGGTAATGGTTGTTTTACTTTCGCATCTAATTTATACGCCCCAACAAGCATCGCTGCCATAGAAACTCGGTCAATTTTACCGTCTGGATCAAAAATCCCGTTTCCTTTCCCTGCAATTACTCCTGCTTTTTCTACAGCGGCAATAAATCGAGTTGCCCAATGAGTTTTAGAATCTGTAAAGGTTGGCTGAGCCGCATTATCAATCGGTAACTTTAAAGTTTGCGCAATAATTGTTGCTGCTTCTGCACGAGTGATTTCTTTTCCAGGCTCGAACATTCCTGCATCATTACCTTTAATTGCACCTTTCTCTACTAAATAGTAAATAGAACCTTCTGCCCAGCCCCCTGCTGGGACATCTGGAAATGTTTTTGTTTGTGCGAAACTACTAGATGAATAAGATAATATACTAGCTGCAATTATTCCTGCTGCGATTATTCTATTTTTCATAGAATATATTCCCCTCTCAAGTACAATGTTTTTATGTAACAGACTAATTATAGTTCTGAAAATTAGTAATAGTCAATCGAATTTTGTATAATTTTGTCTTATTATTGTATTTTTTGGAACAAATAACTATAGTTAAACTATAAGATTCTTATTATATAAGAGGAGAGATTCGTATGAGCACGAATTGGAAAAGCGTCGAACACCGCATTTATACAATGTGTATGATTCAGCATAATAACGAAGTATTACTAATACAACGGCCGGATCATCTAGGCTTCCCTGGTTACATCGCTCCTGGCGGTAAAGTAGATTTTCCAGAAAGTATCGTTCAAGCTGCTAAACGAGAAGTAAAAGAAGAAACTGGATTACTTGTTTCAAATTTAACTTTTAAGGGATTAGATGAATACGTAAATCCGAAAGAAAATGTTCGATATATGGTATTTAACTATTGGACAGATTCATTTGAAGGTGAACTCCTTTTGAATCCTCCTGAAGGCGAATTATTATGGGTGCCAATTGATACAGCACTCAATCTTCCTATGCAAGATTGGTTTAAAGAGAGATTCCCATTATTTTTTGAAAAAGGTACGTTTGAAATTCAGCGTGTTTGGGACCAAGACTTGGATAAACAAGTTGCTATGACAATTACCCATACGTAAAAAAGCTTGGAATCTCTCCAAGCCTTTCTTACTTTCCCTCTATTTTCTTAATCTCATAATCAATTTCTAAAAAATTAACTCCAAATATCCACATTCTATGATTAGCTTCTAATATTCGATCCTTTCTCTCTTTAATAATAAAAGTCTCTGCTAATGGTAAGCGTATTGTAAAGAAGCGGGTATGTAAGTATATCCCTTCATCTCCCTTACGACGCTCTCTTAGCTTACTTGTAATCATTAACTGGTTCGTATCATTGTACAACTTCAAAATACCAGTCATATTCGAATATGGTAAAGGCAATGCGATATTCATATATGTCTCGTTCTTGTATGCATGCTTTGAATAGAGGGCTACAAAAACAGACTCTCCTGCTTCATTTTTTCTTAGCCAAGCCCTTACATTCTCTCTTCCATCCTTCTCATCTATTATCCCAATGATAGAGCCATGCATCGTTTCCCACTTGCCGCCCATTCCTAAATGTATTTGTCCTACACGCTTACTCATTTTCTCATAACAAAATGCAACCGGGCGGAACCAACGAGTCCATTTAATATGCGATTGTAACTCATACTCTTTTGTATTTTCATAAAAACGAATAATACTTAAAGGAATCTTCGTCATGTCAAATGCCTCACTATGAAAATCATTCATTTTATCAACTAAACCTTTGTATTCTTTGCTATCTATTAAATTTCTGTTATGTAAAAATGCTTCACCAACTGTCGCATTTCCTCTTAACCTGCTCATTGTTTTCCCGTAATATTTATAATTCGGAGTACTCTTTTCAATCATCCAACCAAGAAAAGCTGGTAACGCTACTCCAATTCCATTTACAACACCGTGAATCCAGACCATTTGTGCAATTGTAATCGTCATTACTTGTTTGAAATTCCCGTATGAATATATGAGTGAAAACATTATTGTTACCATAAGTGTACTAGAAGAAAGAACTAAAAGTACCTTCGCACTTATAGTATTGAATTTCGTTCTCCACACGTAAACTCCATATCCATAAATGGCACATAAATATATGAACACTGCAAAAAATTCAAATACCCTCGAATACGTAATTCCTATTGCAACTGTCATTGGAGAAATGACGATGATAAACATAATAGCATCATATAACTTACTTCCCTGTTCTCTTTTTCTTCCAAGTAAACCAGCTGATAACGGCAATAGAAATGCCGAATAATGAAAGTGTGCCGCTGTAAGTAAAACAATGTCAGAACTAAAGTGCATAATTGAAACCTTTGCTACTGAAGCAAAAAACCAAAAACCACCTAAAAACAAATAAATAAACGCACTATCTATAGCTACTTCTTCTAGAGGCTTCCATCCTCTTTCTAGCAATCTACTTACACCAAATAATGCAACGATTCCTGTATATACAAACCAAAGTAGCGCAAAGAAAAAGTAATTTGTTACGAAAGCTAGCATTGCACTAACTGCTGCAATTGGATATAAAAGCGATACAAATTTATAAAATAATACATACGATCCATTTCTTGTTTTCTTATCAATAATGCAAAATGACATCGGTATAAATAACAAAATAGATAACAATATGATTGCTTCAACAGGATTTACATTCGACCACTCGTATATTAGAAATATAATATAACAAGCAAGCCCAAATAGTATATTTTTCATCTCGTTTATTTCCTTTCCACAAATGTTCCCTTATATGAAAATAACGAACCAATTAACGGATTCCGTACTTGTACATGAATTCGAAAACATTGCAGTGCATCATCATAACTTTCAACAATTTTTGCCTCTCCATATAAAAATTTTGGTAACGGGATTTTTCTACCAAACATATAAAACCATTGTTTCTTTGAGGAAATATGTATCCCGCCTTTTTCATCAATATAGAAATTCAATGTAGAAACGAGTATATGTGGCTCACCAAAATAATCTACAATTTCATTATTCTCTTCATCCAACTTCATAACAGCGTTAAAATATCTTTTCTTATTATGAAAATAAAAAGTACGATTCCACCGTACAAATTCTTTCCCCTGTCCATCTCGCTCAGCGGTATTATGTATCACAAACGGAACTTTTTGCCCTCGCTCAGAGAAAAACATACGGAACTTCGATGTAATTTTTAATATTAATTTAACGAAAAAAGATCCTCCATAAATTTCATCCATTTCCCCTTCCCCAATAAAGCTATTTTCCTTTGTTATCGCATATCGTTCCTGCAATTTTGGATGAAGCCTTTTATAAGAATCCCCTAATAATCTTTCATAAATATTAACCATATACTTATCCCTTTCTCGTCCTCTTGCAATTTTTTGCGCTTGGCAAATTAGTGCTATTTATATAACCGACAATCGATAACCCTATTAGAAGAAAATTTAATGTAATCGGATTAAACGGTTGCGTAAAACTAGCGATATTCGTCGATCCTGCCGCTAATGTTAAAACTATCAACAATATAATATGCAATATAAATAGTTTTCGCTTTTGAAGTGGCAATAGCCACATAACACCCCATATTATTTCTAAAAATCCAACTATTTTAAGTATAAAAATACTACTTTCATTCGATCCGATTAGTGCAGAAAGCATCTTTACTTCTTCTGAATGAGTAAACATCAATTTCGGTACAATCCCTTGATATAACCATACGAAAGCAAATAAAAAGCAAACTAGCCAATACGTCATCGTTCTTCTAATTAGCAACTTTGGATGAAGTCCCTTTTCTAACCATAATTTTAAAGCATCAAAACTCCATGCTGTTGCCCAACCTAATAGTGGACGAAAAATATATAAATCCATCACATTTCCTATACGACCAAACCTTGTATCATAATCATATTGCGTTTCAAAATGAATATGTTCTCCATTCGGGGTATACTTCCAATAACCACGCCCAATTTGTATAAGTGATAATTGATTGTCTGTCCAAAATTTCAAAGAGGAAATGCGCTCCCCAGTTTCTTTTCTTATTTCACCTATCGATTCCCCTTCTCCGGCTATTTCAAGACCAAATCCGATCTTTGTTTTATATAAAAACTTCTGTGGTTCTCCCTCTTTTTTTTCTAAATACGAAATTTCAGTAAAACGAGCATCCCATTCTGTATGTATATCAGGCTCTTGTGTATATGCCCATAGTTTCTCCATTGTTGTGTTCATTTCTGTTGCTACATAAATAGGTTTTTTCTTCCCCATCCTTCCACCTCCCATGCGCTATATTTTCAATGTACATGCAATGAATTTATTTTGCTACATTTTTCACAAACTAATTTAATAAAAAGATAGAATTTCAAAAAAATACAAAAAACACTTGATTCCCTGAAAAATTTAAATTATTATAAAACAAATGTTACCAACAACTTCATAAATCATACACTCTCGCCTAAAACGTGAGATAGAGGTTGCAACGCTTATAAGTATTCTAAAGGAGACACAGAGATGTCTATGATTTTAGAGGAAAGGAAGTGTTGCCGAAATTGATAAATTTCTCTGCATTTATCAATTGGGGCTGTTTTCGAATAGAAACAGAACTGTCATATGTACAGACGTGTACGTATGAAGAGCTATCTACAAAAAAGAGATATCATTTTTATGATATTCCTTTTTTGGCGGTTTTTTTATTAGCTCCGTTTTCTGTTTCCCTTTTCCTGTAACAGCACCATCCTCACTTATTTGAGATGGTGTTTTTTGTTTTTCTCTCTGGTAACTACAGGAATATTGGGATTTGTATATGTCCTAACCTATTCTTAAAAATGGACGAAAGAAGGAATTCGTAATGGAAACGATTGTACAAAAATTTGGCGGTACTTCTGTCGGAAGCGTCGAACGCATTCAACATGTAGCAAATTTAATTATTGAAGAATATGAACGAGGACATAGTATTGTCTCTGTCGTTTCAGCAATGGGAAAAAGTACGGATAAACTTGTAGCACTTGCTAACGCTATTACTGAGAATCCAAGTAAACGTGAAATGGATATGCTCCTATCTACAGGAGAACAAGTAACTATTTCATTATTAACAATAGCACTACAAACAAAAGGTTATAACGCAATTTCATTAACAGGATGGCAAGCTGGTATTACGACAGAATCTGTACATAGTAGTGCACGGATTACTGACATTAACACCACTCGTATTCAGTCTTACCTTACTGCAGGCACGATTGTTATAGTAGCTGGTTTCCAAGGAATAAGTGAAGAAAATGAAATTACCACACTTGGCCGCGGTGGCTCCGATACGACTGCTGTCGCATTAGCTGCTGCACTAAAAGCAAAAAAATGTGATATTTATACGGATGTGACCGGCGTATATACGACTGATCCACGAGTTGTACAAGATGCTTATAAATTAGATGAAATTTCTTATGACGAAATGTTAGAGCTTGCCAACCTCGGTGCTGGCGTATTACACCCACGCGCTGTTGAATTTGCTAAAAATCATAATGTAATTTTAGAAGTTCGCTCAAGTATGGAACAAGAAAACGGAACAATTGTAAGGGGAGAATGTAACATGGAACAACAATCAATCGTTAAAGGTATTGCATTTGAGGATAATATTACACGTGTCACAATTAAAGGGTTAGAACAAGGTGCACTTTCAACAGTTTTCTCTACATTAGCAGCAGCACATATTAATGTAGATATTATTATTCAAAGTATTACAAATGAAGGAACTGTTCACCTCTCCTTCTCAATCCATTCTAATGATTTAAGAGAAACATTAGAAGTATTGGAACAAAATCAAGAAGCACTTCACTATGAATCTGTAGAACATGAAAATCATTTAGCAAAAGTATCAATTGTAGGATCTGGTATGGTATCTAACCCAGGGGTTGCTGCGAATATGTTCACTACTTTAAAAGAAGAAGATATTCATATTAAAATGGTAAGTACATCAGAAATTAAAGTATCTGTCGTTATTGACCGTCTTCATTTAGTAACGGGTGTTGAAGCACTTCATCAATCATTTATGGCGAAAATTGAACCTTTAGTGCAGATGAGTTAATTTCCACCGGTAAAACTTTAAAAAATATATGAATCTATTTCCTTCCTATATAAATAGAAACAGGGTAGGACTGTTTTGTGGGAAAGTCGAAGTTATTCTATCGAATAGCAATTACAGTATCAAATTCTTGAAATGATAGCATTCACGAAATAAAGTTCTCGCATATTTCAATAGTAAAGGGTTTACGAAGTGTTATTCGTTAACAAGATTTTATATACTATGCCCGAAAACACCTTGTCACATTTTCCTACACTGTGACAAGATGTTTTTTGTTTAGAAGAGATTTTAGTATAATTATAAGGATAATTAAATAATAAATTTATACATAAAAGGAGATAAAAACTATGGCAAACAACCGATTACTACGAATGGACAATGTCAGCATCGTTGTAGAATCACTTGATGACGCAATCTCTTTCTTCGAGGAGATTGGCTTGAATCTCGAAGGGCGAGCTACTGTTGAAGGTGAATGGGCTGGTCGCGTAACCGGATTGGGTACTCAGTGCGTGGAGATTGCTATGATGGTTACGCCAGATGGCCACAGCCGAATTGAACTTTCGCGATTTCTCACCCCACCTACTATAGCAGACCATCGGACAGCTCCTGTAAACGCCCTCGGTTATTTGCGCGTCATGTTCACCGTTGAAGACATTGACGAAATGGTATCGAGACTGACTAAGCATGGTGCTCAGCTCGTTGGTGAAGTAGTTCAGTATGAGAACTCGTATCGACTCTGCTACATTCGTGGAACCGAAGGAATTTTAATCGGTTTAGCGGAAGAACTCGGTAATAAATAAGTAAGTGATGTTTTATAAAAAGCCTTTACTGAAATATGCATTGCTGAAGTAAAAATATTTGAAGAAAATTCTTATTCAATAAAACTTAGATTTTCAACCCCGTCCTAACTTTAGAACGGGGCTATACTCGTTTGAGCTTTTAAAATTAAATAACTTTATTATCATTTTACACATAGATTTCAAGACTCTATACAAACAGCTTTTTAACATATTACCTATATATAAAAACCGCTATAAAACAATTAAATTATTCGCAATACCTTTTCCTAGGAAATATAACGGACTCTTCTCACTTCTTATCATATATATCTTTCCCTTTAAATAACGAGCGAAATTCATTCAAAATAACTTTCTTCACATCGGAATAAAAGACCATCATGAATAGCGCAGCCCCTAATAAAATCTCTTGAATTCCTTCGTAATCAATGAAAGCACTCATAATTAGCAAACCAAATCCAATATAAAAACCAAACTCATTCTCTTTCTCAAAATCCTCATCTTCTTCATCAATATGTATTTTCTCTTTAAAGTTTTGATTCCCTTTTATTAATTCATCGAGCGTAACGTTGTACATTTCGCTCAATAAAATTAAATTATCAATGTCAGGGTAACTTTTATCATTTTCCCACTTATACACCGCTTGCCTCGTCACCCCAATTTTCTTAGCGACATCCTCTTGTGAAAATCCTTTTGATTCTCGTAATTTTTTTAATTGTTCTCCCAAGTTCATAACGCCCCCTCCTTTAACAAATTATTACATAAAAGGAGATAAAAAAGAAAGAAACTATTAGTAACACTCACTGTAAACCAGCAGTTTACACAATAAAAAAGGGAGAGTAACTCTATTTTCGAGCCACTCTCCCTCATATTTCTATTAAAACAAATGAATGTTTTCTTTCTTGCAAGCTTCACGTAAATCGTCAGGCCATACAGAAGATTGGACTTCACCGATATGCGCTTTACGTAAGAAGTACATACACATTCTTGATTGGCCGATACCACCACCAATTGTTAATGGTAGAACGTCTTCTAAAATACCTTTATGGAAATCGTACTCACGTTTGAAATCTTCACCTGTTTTCGTTAATTGCGCATCAAGTGATTTACTATCAACACGAATTCCCATTGATGATAATTCGAATGAAGCTTGTAGTACTGGGTGCCAGAATAAAATGTCACCGTTTAATTTCCAATCATCATAATCTGCTGCGCGTCCATCATGCTTTTCACCTGAACGGAGTACATCACCAATTCCAATAATAAAGACTGCACCATGTTCTTTCGCAATTGCATGTTCACGATCTTTCGGTGTTAATTCTGGATATTTATCTTCCAGTTCTTGAGAAGTAATGAAAACAATTTCTTCTGGTAAATACTTTCCAAGGAACGGATACTTTTCAAATAAGTGATCTTCTAATTCTTTGAATATTCCATAAATTGTTTGTACTGTTTTTTGTAAGTAATCTACAGTACGCCATTCTTTTTGAACGATCTTTTCCCAATCCCATTGGTCAACATAAATGGAATGCGTTGCATCAAGTTCTTCATCACGACGAATCGCGTTCATGTTTGTATATAAACCTTCACCAGCTTCATATCCGTATTCATGTAATGCGGATCTTTTCCACTTCGCTAGTGAATGCACAATTTCTAATTCTTCTCCTGAATGTAACATATCAAATTCAATTGGGCGTTCTACACCGTTTAAGTGATCGTTTAATCCTGATTTTTTCGTTACGAATAATGGTGCAGATACGCGGAATAGTTCAAGACGTTTTGCTAATTGATCCTCGAAAAATGTTTTAACTTCCTTAATTGCGATTTGAGTCTCTCTTACTGTCATTAATGATTGATACATGGTGGTTTCCTCCTAAAATGTTTGGATGTTGTGAAAAGAAGCCAACAAAAAAAGCCCTTCTTTCCCAAAAAACTGGGACGAAAGACTTTGGTTCCGCGGTACCACCCAAATTAGCAACAGAGGTTGCTCACTTATACAGTACGGAGATCAAAAAATCTCGATACTGTTCTTCTTGTAACGGCGAAGTTCCCGGCTAAGTCTACTTTCCTATAAAGGATTTCGGTTAGCGACTCCAGGAGGTTCTTCATAATAGGCTTCGTATCAGGCTCACACCGTCCCTGACTCGCTTAAACTACATCCTACTACTACTCGTCCTTTCATAGTCGTTTTATTGTCACATCTCTGAAACATTTTATTAATGATTATTCTATACAAAAAATAGATAAAGTCAACAAAAAGTTTTAAAAAATTTTTCAATTCTTTATTTTATGCCTTTACCGATTGTTCTTAATATAACATTTTTATTTCCTTTGTCTCTTCAATCCAAAAAACATTTCACTAATTGAAACTAACATATATACAACAACTAGTGTGATTGTTCGAAATATAGAATCCGCAGTATTTCTTATTATTTTCATTTTCTTTATAATTCCTTTCAGTTTACTTGCAATTTCATGATATACTATAGCATTCAAGCAGTTTGTTTTTATTTAAAGCAAGCATAGTCATTTATCGATAGTATTTTTCTAAAACATTGGCTATTATCAAATCAGATTTTTTATATAACGGAGTGATCATATGAGTAAAACGAAAGCAAAACCGAAAAAAGGTGTAGGACAAGGTACAGGAAGTAAAGGATGGAACCGTTGGCAATCAAGTGCGAAAAAGAAAGCTGCAAAACCATACAAAAGTAAAGGTACAAAGAAATAAAATAAATAGTGGGAGATGAACAACTCCCACTGATTAAAGTTTCACTTTATCTCTTTACTTTGTACAAAACAAAATATAATTATTACAACAAAAAAGCTATGCTTTCATCTCTATGAAAGCATAGCTTTTTCCATATTAAATCATAAGAATATCGCGGATTTCTTCCTCCGTAATAGAAGATAACTTCTCTTCTCCTGGCTCGATAATTTCAGCGATTAAATTTTTCTTACTCTCTTGTAACTCGTGCATTTTTTCTTCAATTGTTCCATGTGCTACTAACTTAATCACTTGCACTGTATTTTTTTGTCCCATTCGATACGCTCTATCCGCAGCTTGTTGTTCAACAGCTGGATTCCACCACAAGTCGTACAATATAACTGTATCTGCACCTGTTAAATTTAGTCCTGTTCCACCAGCTTTTAACGAAATAAGAAATAGATCCCCTTCTCCTTCGTTAAACCGATTGCATAGCTCTACACGTTCTTGCGCTGGTGTACTCCCATCTAAATAAAAGTATGGAACTGCTTGACGATTTAATTCACGTCCGATTATCGAAAGCATCTTCGTAAATTGGGAAAAGATAAGAATTCTCTTCCCTGTACTTCTGCATTCCTCCAAAATTTCTAGCAACTGATCAAATTTAGCTGAACTACCTTTATAGTCATCAACAAACAAAGCAGGATGACAACAAATTTGCCGTAGTCTCGTTAAACCAGCTAAAACCCGAATTTTATTTTTACGTAACGTATCTTTATCCAAATGTTTTAACGTTTCTTCTCTTAACTTTGCTAAATAAGCTGCGTAAAGCCTCTTTTGATCTGGTAAAAGTTCTGATGATTGTAAGTGCTCAATTTTTTCTGGGAGTTCATGTAATACATCGCCCTTTAACCTTCTTAACACGAAAGGTTTTACCCGCTTCGCAATATCTTCACGTCTTAAATCACCGAACTCTTTTCTTCCCGGTAATAATTCTGGGAAGACGACGTGGAAGATAGACCATAGCTCTTCTAATGAATTCTCTACAGGTGTTCCCGTTAATCCAAAACGGTACTCTGCTTGAATCGTTTTTACTGCCTTCGCAGTTTGCGTCGTATGATTTTTAAACGCTTGTGCTTCATCAAGAAATAACGTATGAAATGGCTGCGCATATAACCTTATATCTCTTCTCAGTAAAGGATATGACGTAATTACTACATCAAATTTCGTTATATCTTTTAAAATTTTTCGGCGCTCTGCTTGATTTCCATCGGCAATAACTGCTCTAATATGTGGAGCGAATTTTTTTAACTCGCTAAGCCAGTTGTAAACGAGGGACGACGGAGAAACAACTAATATAGGCAGTTTCTTCTCTCGAATTTCCGGCAAAACAGAGTCTATAAAAGCAATACTTTGCAACGTTTTCCCCAGTCCCATATCATCAGCTAAAATGCCGCCAAAACGATAATAGGCAAGTGTTTTCATCCAC
This sequence comes from Bacillus cereus group sp. BfR-BA-01331, assembly GCF_022663915.1. NCBI lineage: Bacteria > Bacillati > Bacillota > Bacilli > Caryophanales > Bacillaceae > Bacillus > Bacillus cereus group sp. BfR-BA-01331. The sequence goes on along the minus strand of NZ_JAKUGJ010000003.1, from coordinate 359,229 downwards.
TGGAATCCGTATGTTTGATACTCCCTCATTATCGCATCTAAGCCACTTGGCACCGCAAACTTCAGCTTTTTAGGGTTTTGAATGTTCTCTACCAATTCTTGAACAGACTCATCTAAACTTAATACGTTTCCTTCTTGCAGTGAATTCATCCATTTCACACTACGAATAAGAGGGACATCTATTTCTTCGCCCTTTAAAAATTCTTTTCGAATACTAGATTCTTTTATAAACTGATTAATATCATTAAACTCTTTACTCTCAAGTGATAGTAGAGCACCACTTGCTAAACGATAATATTTCCGTTTCTCCTCAAGAGCGACTAATACCCCTTTAATTTCTGCCTCTGGAATACCTTTTATATCAAAGCGGAATGATAACCAATCAATTCTCTCTTTCCTTCTAACTCTTATAAGAGGAGCTGTGTCTCCCTTATGAATTCGTAATTTGATGGCTGACGTCGCATAAATATCAACTAAACCTTTTAACGTTGGAACAGCATGATATAAAAAGTTATACTCAGCTTCTTCATTATGCATAAAATAACCGCCTTCCGTTTTCGCGAAGGCACTTTCACTCATAATGTCTAAAATCTCTTTTTCCTTTTTCTCATCACGATTAAAAACAGATGGCTGCCCATCCTCTTCTAACGGATTAATCACGACGTTTCCATAATGAAATTCGAGACCTGCTAACAAACGATTTTTCACTCGATCTAAATACAATTTTGCTTTTAGCGAAGGCGTTTCAACACGATCTGATATTACTTCATCAATTCGCACAGTACCAAGCTTCATTAACCCTGGTACAACTTTTGCTACAAAGTGTTCCATCTTATCTGCTGGAATATACAATTGGTTACTACTAGAACGATTCATCATTTTTTGTAATTCGATAAGCCGCTTACAATCCTCAGCGTTCAACTGATACAGTTTCCCTCCAAATAGAGCATAACTATACGTATCCATTACTTCTACTTGTTGTAAGCCGTCAATATAAAGTGTAAACCCACCGTTACTCCCTTTATTAAACTCAAAATGTAAAGGAAGTAGCCCTTTTGAAATTTGTAAACCGTGAAAAGATTTTCCATCTTGATTAAGTCCCACAAACTCAACTTTAGAAAGTAAAGAAAGCATATCCTTCCATGAAGCTGGCGGTATTAAAATCATACTATCATCTTGTTTTGCATGTACTTCCAGTGTATCCTCATACATTTTTTCATTATGATAAATTTTAATGAGCTGCTGAATAATCGCATCCGTTTCTTGCTTAAAGCTATGTACATCCGGTGTATATGTAAATTCATTCGAACAATTATAGGACTCTCTTTTCTCCACATTGGAAAGAAATTCTCTAATATGATTTACAAAATACATCTTGGCGAGTTTAAACTGAATACCTAGCAGTGCCCCACCATTTTTCGTAACTACTGGCGTACATATAAATTCAACATGAAGTATTTCACGTGTATCAAAACGGTGTTGTTTACTTTTTGGTCTTAATGATTTTTCTGCAAATAAATGAAACATCCCGCTTGTTAATTGATCATTTCCACTCATATTCCCGCTACTAATAGGCACCATTCCACCGGTTTGCTGATTATAATTTATTTGTATCAATACTGCCGCAACATGTTGACAGTATGTTTGAAAAGATGCTAACGAAGGACAACTACATTTCGCAACAACATCACCTTTTTTAGCTTTTTCTACTGTAACATGAAAATCTTCGTTCCCTTTTACCGTCGCTTCGCAAATTTCTTTATTTTCATCATAATGATTTATTATTACTTTATTTGATTTATAATAAGCTTCGCCTCTTTTATATGAGGTTTCTCCGCATACTTCTTTAATAATCGATTTATTTAATGTAAAACCCATTGTTTTGACACTTCCTTACTTTAAAACCAGTTTCTCTTAACTAACATTTTACATGCTCCAAGAGAAAATATAAAATGTAGATTTAATAAAAAAAGATGCTTGTATATAAGCACCTTTTTTCACTCTATCTCCATCAACCGTTTCGCCTCAAAATACAACACTTGAATAAATTTCTTCGTATTAATTCGTATATGGCCAGAAGTTGCTACTTCATCCTTTGTCATTTCTGTCATTCGTTTTCTAACTACAGTGAAATCAAAAAATTTCGGAGCATAGCTTTCAAATTTCGGATTTGAAAAGTCTGTTAATCCAAGGGAAGCTAAGTGATTTAACGATTGATAAATCGCTCTACGTACCCTTTGTTCAGATGCTTTTCTCTCCTTATCTATATCTGCATCTGAAGCTATATTCTCTAATTTTCTTATAGTTATATGGTGAAAGATATCTTTTAGCGCAGGAAATCCAAATTCAAACGTTTGCTCTTTTTCTTGTCCATATAAATATTCCAACATACTAAGTAAATCTTTACTTCCATTCTCTCCCGCAATACCGAGTTCTGATAATAAATAGCGCCCTAAATCTGCTATTCTTTTTCCTTCTTGCATTGGCTCATTTCGAACTTGCGGCTGTTCCCACTTAAAAACGTTATTCAATGATTTTTGAATATCATGTATAGAGCGCTCTAAACGAATACGTTCCATTACTTTACGTACAACAGACATAACCTCAATTTTATTCAATGGTTTTGTAATATAATATTCAACACCAAGTGTATACGCCTCACCAATAAGCTGTTTCGATTCAACTTGAGAAATCATAATGATTTTCCCTGTAAAGGAGGACGCAATATGGCGAACTGTTTCAATCCCATCTCGCATTGGCATTAATAAATCAATAAATAAAATATCTACTTTTTTAAAATTTAGTTGATCTGCTTCAATAAAAGCTCCATCTTCCGACTCTCCAATTACTTCCCCAAGATCGCCATCTTCAATAATTTGTGAAAGCATGGAGCGGAAAACTTCATCATCATCTACGATATAATAAAACAACTTCATTCTCCTTCCCGCTTTAAACTGCACTCCGGTAAACAAACGATAAACTTACACCCTCCGCCAGTTTCTCGGTCTTCTAATCTCACTTCTCCACCTAGCTCTGTTACCATTTCGTTTATGTAAGAAAGTCCAATACCTGTTGAAGGTGTTCCCGTTTGATCATACTTTGAAGTAAATCCTGGCTTAAATACTAATTTTTTATACTTCTGTGCAATACCAGGACCATCGTCAATTACTTCAAAGAATATATGTTTATCTCGTTTATATAGCTTAATAATAATGAGACCTCTACCCTCAATTGCTTCAACTGCATTTGCAACTAAGTTATTAAAAATCGATAAGACCGTGTACACATGATATTCTGCATGCTCACCTTCTATATGTTCCGAAAAACGTATATCTTTTTCTAACATTTCAGCGTACTTCTCATTAATTCTTACAATCATTTCCGCTAATTCATGTCCTTCTACATACTCAGCCACATTTTTATCTAATAACAGTTTAGATAGTCCTGCAAAAATTCTTTGATTATCCTTTTTGATTTCGTGCACTTCTCCTGCTATTTTTAATGCTGTTTTGCTATTTAAATCATCGTTCGCTTGTAAGTTTCGATATAGTTGATATGCTTCTTGTGTAATTAACTCGGCATTTTGTAACGTTTTTTTCAAATGGACAGATTCCACATATAAATTAGAGAGGTACATTAACATATTTTCATTTTCTTTTCGAACTTGTGATTCTTTCAATTTTGTTTCATATAAATTCATCATATTTAAAAAACCAAGTGCAAAGAAACTACGGAAAATAGCAATAATAATTAGTTTATTCACTTCAGAAACTGTTATCGTTGTCCCCAGTACTAACATATGATAAAACGCAAGTTCAGACATACTTGCGATAATTTCAATTGTAATTCCAAGACATCCTACCACAATTGGCTTCTGATGAAACTTATTCACCCTACAAAGCGAAAAAAGACTTCCATAAATAAAATAATAAAAGAACACAGGATAACGCAAATAAAATGATTCTGTCATATGAAATGACCCTTGCAATACCCAGTCAAGACATACACGAAATAAGACTACAGATATACCTACAAGAATACCTGCAGCTGCTGCTGGCACTCTTCTTAAAAATAGTAATAAAAAGAAGAAAAGCGGTGTCCCGAAACTAACGCGAAACATATCATTAAAAGGATGAAAATTCAGCTCTCCAGCAATCGGAACAACAACCATTAATATAATTAAAAGATACATATCTTTCTTCCATAATTGATTCCAATTCAAAGGTGCCACTTCCTATGCTTTTTTTCAATTGTAAAAGTGAAAGCCCGCTTATAATTATAAACGGGCTTTATTTCTATATTTTAACCTTTTCTACCGCTTTTATTTGACGATACTCAGGCTTCCACATTGATTCTTTTACTGCAATCTTAATATCGTCATCACTTAAGTTCTCTCTAGCAACACCTTCTGCAACTGCAACTTTCGCTACTTCAATCGCAACCAGTTCAGAGATATTACGTAACTCTTCAACTTCTGGCAAAATAGGCGCTCCTGGCTGACTTGTATCTACCATACTTGCAACTGCTTCTGCTGCTGCTGCGAACATTCCATCCGTCATGACGCTTGCACGAACAACAATTGTACCAAGACCTAGTCCTGGGAAAATAAGTGCGTTATTTGACTGTCCAATCACATACGTTACACCGTTATATGTAACCGGTTCAAACGGACTTCCTGTTGCAACTAATGCTTTTCCTTCTGTCCACTCGATTAAATCTGCTGGTTTCGCTTCAGCAAGTGGCGTTGGATTCGACATTGGTAAAATGATTGGTCTTTCTACGTGAGAAGCCATTTCTTTAATAATTCCCTCTTTAAATGCGCCTGCAACAGTAGATGTACCAATTAAAATTGTCGGTTTTACATGTTTCACAACTTCAGCAAGTCCGATAGCATCATTTTGTTTCCAATCACTTACTTCAGCTTCTTTTCTTGCATATGGAATTTGGAAATCAAGAAGATCTTCCATATTATCTGTAACCAACCCATTACGGTCAATACACCAGAAACGATTATGTGATTCTTCGTCTGATAAGCCGACACGAACCATTGCATCTCTTACTTGATCTGCGATACCGATTCCAGCCGTACCAGCGCCAAACACAACTACTCGGTGTTCACTTAACGGTACACCAGAAGCTTTTACTGCCGATAATACAGCAGCAAGTGAAACTGCCCCTGTACCTTGAATATCATCATTAAATGTACAAACGTCATGACGATATTTATCTAAAATTTTTCGTGCATTTCGAGAACTGAAGTCTTCCCAATGTAGAAGCACTTTCGGGAATTGTTTATTTACCGCTTGAACAAACGTATCAATAAATTCATCGTAAGCTTCACCTATTATACGAGGGTGACGATTTCCAATATAAAATGGATTGTTTAATAATTCCTCACGATTTGTACCTACATCTAAAATTACCGGTAATACACGGCTAGGATCGATTCCAACTGCGGCCGTATATACAGCTAATTTCCCGATTGCGATGTTAATTCCACCAACACCCCAATCACCAATTCCTAATATACCTTCTCCATCCGTTACAACGACTAAATCAATATTTTCAGCTGTTGCACCGATATTTGCAAATGCATCTTCAATACCTGATGGATCGTTAATTGATAAATAAATGCCACGTGGTTTACGGTATTCATGACTATATCTTTGAATTGCTACACCAACAGTAGGTGTATATACAATCGGTAACATTTCACGTAAATGCTCTGTTAAAATACGATAAAATAACACTTCATTTCGATCATGTAACGCTGTTAAGTATACATTCTTTAATAAATCATCCGGCTGAGAACTAAATTGTTCATACGCTCGGCGTGCTTGTTCTTCTAACGTTAAAACCGCTGGCGGTAATAACCCTTTTAAACCTAACTCTTCTCTTTCCTCTTGTGTGAAAGCTACCCCTTTATTTAAAAGTGGTGTTGATAATACTTCTGCTCCTCTTAATGTTGTTTCTAATGCACCATTAGAAGCCACTGTAAACTTACTCATAACATCCCTACCTCTATTCATATATAGCATTTCTATATTGTAAACAAAAAAGAGGGGATTGTCCCCCTCTTCTTTTAATTTTTCTTTAAAAGAGTTGCTCCTGCAATCCCTGGGTGTGTCATTTCGAATGGATCTAGAATTAACTCTAATTCTTCTTGTGACAATACACCATTTTTCACACATAGTTCTCGAACGGATTGCCCTGTCGCAATTGCTTCTTTCGCAACGCGAGCTGCTGCTTCATAGCCGATATGAGGGTTCACGGCTGTAATAATTCCTACACTCTTCTCAACGTACTCTTTTAAGCGATCTTCATTCGCTTCAATTCCTTTTAGGCAATTATCTGTAAAGGCACGGAAACCGTTATTCATAATGCTAATAGATTGAAGTAAGTTGAAAACAAGTACTGGTTCCATAACATTTAATTCTAATTGTCCTGCTTCTGAAGCAAGGCAAATTGTATGGTCGTTACCAATTACTTGGAACGCAATTTGATTAATTACTTCTGGCATAACAGGGTTTACTTTACCTGGCATAATAGATGAACCTGGTTGACGAGCTGGTAGCATAATTTCCGCTAATCCAACGCGTGGACCTGATGCCATTAGACGAAGGTCGTTCGCAATTTTAGACATGTTCATCATACATACTTTAAGTGCTGCAGATACTTCAGTGTACGCATCCGTATTTTGCGTTGCATCTACTAAATCTTCTGCACCAACAAGTGGTAGTTCACTAATTGTAGCTAAATGTTTTACAACTGCTTCAATATATTCTGGATCTGCATTTAAGCCTGTACCAACTGCAGTTGCTCCCATATTTACTTCATATAAATGTTGACGTGATTGCTTGATACGTTTCATGTCACGTTCAAGTACGCGGGAGTATGCTTTAAATTCTTGTCCAAGACGAATTGGCACAGCATCTTGTAAATGTGTACGACCCATTTTAATAACATGATCGAACTGTTCTGCTTTTAATTCAAATACATCATGCATATAACCCATTGTTTGTAATAAGCCTTCTAATGCATTTAATGTTGCAATATGAATCGCTGTTGGGAATGCATCGTTTGTTGATTGTGCCATATTTACATGACTGTTTGGACTAATATAATCATAGTCTCCCTTTTCCATTCCTAATAATTCAAGAGCACGATTGGCAATGACTTCATTTGCGTTCATATTCATTGAAGTTCCTGCACCACCTTGAATTGGATCAACGATGAAATGATCATGCCATTTCCCCTCAAGGATTTCTTGTGATGCTTCTGCGATAGCACCACCCTTTTTCAATTCCAATCTTCCTACATCTGCATTAGCAAGTGCTGCCGCTTTTTTTACAATTGCTAACGCTTTAATTAAACCTTCATGGACTTTGTATCCTGTAATCGGGAAATTCTCCACTGCACGCATTGTTTGTACACCGTAGTACGCATAATTTGGTACTTCTTTTTCACCTAAAAAATCTTTTTCAATTCGTACTCCATTTTTAACTTCAGTTAATGTTGCCATGATTACTCACTCCTTAACAATCTCTTACGCTGCTTTTGTTTGTTTGACCGTTTCTACATATTGTTTTGCTTTCTCATCATCGAATTCGCCTTCCCACTTCGACATAACAATGGCAGCTAATGCATTTCCTAATACATTGACAGCTGAGCGAATCATATCTAAAATGCGGTCAATTCCCGCAATTAATGCGATGCCTTCTAGCGGTAAGCCCATTGATCCTAACGTCGCTAATACAACAACGAATGATGCACCCGGAACTCCCGCCATACCTTTGGATGTTAACATGAGAACGAATAATAGCGTTATTTGCTCCGTCAGTGACATGTGTACACCGTACATTTGTGCAACAAACAATGCCGCTAACGCTTGATAAATAGCCGATCCAGTCAAGTTAAATGTATAACCTGTCGGAATTACGAAAGAGGCAACTGCCTTTGGACAACCGAACTCTTCCATTTTTCTCATTATATTAGGTAAAACAGCTTCTGAACTTGCTGTCGTAAATGAAAGAATAAGTTCTTCTTTTAAAATTTTCATTAATGTAAAAATGTTTACTCCAACCATTCGTGCATTAATACCTAATACAATCACAACGAATAGTATAACAGTTACGTATACAGCTAGCACTAGTTTTCCTAAAGGAAGTAGTGTTGCTACACCAAATTTCGCAACCGTAACAGCAATTAATGCGAACACACCAAATGGTGCGAATTTCATCACTTGATTTGTAACCCAAAACATCGCTTCGAGTACACCTTCAAAAAAGTTAAAAACAGGCTTTCCCTTTTCACCGATTGCTGCAACTCCTAAACCGAATAGTACTGAGAAGAATATAATCGGTAATAAGTCACCTTGTGTAATAGACTCAAATATATTTTTCGGTACAATATGAACAATCGTTTCTGCAAAGCCTTTCTTCTCTGTTGCATCTGCTGTTTGTTTATAAGAAGAAATATCACTTTGCTGTAAATTACTCATATCAACGCCAGTACCTGGTTGGAATATATTCGCTGCAAGTAATCCCATTAAAATAGCAATCGTCGTAATAATTTCGAAATAAAGAATTGTCTTACCGCCCAGTTTCCCAAGCTTTTTCATATCGCCTACACCAGCTACCGCAACAATTAATGCTGAAATAACAATTGGTACTACAATCATCTTAATTAAGTGAATAAATATATCCCCAATTGGTGTGATATAAGAAATCGCCGTTTTATTGCCATAAAAGACTGCCCCTACTACAATCCCTAAAACAAGCGCGACAAAAATTTGTGTTGCCAATCCGAATTTTTTCATTTATGTTCATCCCCTTCATGCGAACGCTTTCAATTTGAATTTATAAAAGCTACTCACACATCATATAAGCGAACCTACAAAATCATACAAAAACCTACAAGTTCGTCACAAAAAATTCAAATTTATTTCTTATAATATTCATTGACACTTTTTTATAAAAAAGAAATAAAATAACCTTGATAAAACATCAGATTATTTCGTATAATCTAAAAGATATACGTATTCTAAATAAATGGGGATGAAAAGGAGTGGATGTTATGAAAAATCACGTGAAGAAGTTCATCATATCTATTTCTTTTCTATTTCATTTTCTTACGAAGGAACAAAGGCATTCGCCTTTGTTCCTTTTTTATTGCAATCTATATAGGGGGAATTGTTATGAAACCATATAAACGCGTCTTAATTAAACTAAGTGGCGGCGCACTTGCTGATCAATCTGGAAATAGCTTTAACTCCAAACGATTAGAACATATCGCGAACGAAATAATATCCATTATTGACCTAGATATCGAAGTATCCATTGTCATCGGCGGCGGTAACATTTTCAGAGGTCATCTAGCTGAAGAATGGGGAATTGATCGTGTAGAAGCTGATAATATCGGTACGCTAGGTACGATTATTAACAGCTTAATGCTTCGCGGCGTTTTAACAAGTAAAACAGATAGAGAAGTACGCGTTATGACTTCCATCCCTTTTAATGCAGTAGCTGAACCATATATTCGCCTACGTGCAGTACATCATTTAGATAATGGTTATGTTGTCATATTCGGTGGTGGTAACGGGCAACCATTCGTTACAACAGATTACCCAAGTGTACAAAGAGCCATTGAAATGAATAGCGACGCCATTTTAGTCGCAAAACAAGGAGTAGACGGTGTCTTTACAAGTGATCCGAAACATAACAAATCAGCGAAAATGTACAGTAAACTGAACTATAACGATATTGTTAGGCAAAACATACAAGTAATGGATCAAGCCGCTTTATTACTTGCTCGAGATTATAATTTACCGGCACACGTCTTTAACTTTGATGAGCCTGGCGTTATGAAAAGAATTTGTTTAGGTGAACATGTTGGGACGTTGATTAATGATGATGTTTCGATGCTTGTGCATGAAAAATAATTTTCTCGTTACAAAAAGAACTTTTATAGGCCCCTCCTTTCGCGAAGTGCTTTGAGTCACTATTATGTTGATAAAACACACTTAAATAAAGTGAAACTTTAATCAGTGGAGGCTTTGTCCATCCCCACTGATTATTAGCCTAGACCAATCGGGCTTTTACGAGCAGTTGATCTCCCACCTAACTTCTTTGGTTCAGCCGAATTTTGTGGTGGGAATTTTACTGCTCGTTAATGCTGGATTAGTAGTCCCCTACTTTGTATAACAAGGGGACTTAAGTTTTTATCGTAAACTTATCAGGGCCATTTATAATTTTAGAATTTATTTACATGAGCTCTTCTGAATCCCACACTTCAATAAATTCAAAACCTTTTAAATCACTTTGTTCAATAAGAACCTTCAATTCATCTGAAATAAAAACAGCCGTGGGATGAATTTTCCCATTTATATAAACCTTAAAAATCATTTCATTTTGAACAGTATTATTATCAAATGCAAATTTTTCGCATCCTATTATTAAACCTGTAATCAGTTTTTTAAAAGTTGCTTTATCACTATCAATCGCATCTAGTACATTCAATACATGAACTAAATAATATATCTCACTATTTGAGTTACGTATAAGGGGTAAGAATTCCACATCAGCACCTACTATAGATTCTAATAATTCCTTTGCCTTTTCACTGACCATTAGGGCACCAATTTCTCCCCAGAAATGTGGAAAGTCACTGGCCTTTCCTTCCTCTAAACATTCAACAGGTAACTTTCTCCATGAATCTACTAGTTTTATTATAGAGTTAAACTTCCCTTCAAAAAAATTTTTATCCTCTTTAAAATTTAATAATTGAAAAGACTCATAGTTATCTAACCCACTCTTTAACTCCCATATTTTCATACTTATTCTCCTTAACTATTTCTTTTATCTTCTAAAGTAAATAGATTATTACGTAACAAAAAATCGTTTACTTCTATTTACTTTGTAATCCTAAAATATATATTGAATATTAATTACCATCCCTTTCTACACTTATTCATAATAAAAAGCTTATACAAATGCATAAGCTTTTTATTTTTTACTCTCTTAGATATGGGGTTCCATCAATAATCTAATTAAATTAGATTTCTTTACGCATCCTTTACTGAATCCCACACTTCAATAAATTCAAAACCTTTTAAATCACTTTGTTCAATTAAAACCTTCAATTCATCCGAAATAAAAACAGCCGTAGGATGAATTTTTCCATTTATGTAAACCTTAAATATCATTTCATTTTGAACTATATTAAAATCAAATGCGAACTTTTCACAACCTACTATAAGGCCTGTAATCAGTTTTTTAAAGATTGCTTTATCTCCATCAATCGCATCTAGTACATTCAACACATGGACCAAGTAATATACCTCACTAGTTGAATTGCGTAAAATTGGTAAGAATTCAACATTATCGCCTATTAAAGGTTCAAGTACTTGCTTGGCTTTTTCACTAATCATTGGTGCACCAGTTCCTCCCCAAAATTTAGGGAAATCACTATAATTATCTCCTTCAATACACTCTATATATATATTGCCCCATGAATTTGCTAAATGAGTTATCGAATTTATTTTTCCATCAATATATTTTTTGTGGTCTTCTTCAAAATTTAATAACTGGAAAGACTCATAGTTATTAAACTTACTTTTTAATTGCCAAATCTTCATATTTTCCCTCCTACATGCTCTGTTACTTACTCAAGTTTCATTACTTTGGTTGATTTAGTTTTATACTGCCATCTAATAATCCTTCTCTGATTGTCTGGAGTGCTGCAACAGCATCAGCTTGAGTACCACCAAACTCTTTAATCTCTGTCAGTGTATCATATACTAATTCTATATACTCTGGTCCATGATTACCTATATGCATTGCCTCCGTAGTTACATATTTACTATCTATTGCTCGATATCCAGGTAAAAATACTCCGTTAACAGCAGAGTTAGGGTCTATTTCAAACTCTTTCATTAATTTTTGTATTTCCACAGCCCTACCATCGTTCCACGGTACAATATGATGTGCTGCATTATGGTATGGAGGCGGATCAATCCCAGCGTCTTTTAGTTCTTCACGTAACACTCGGGATGCCGTATAAGAATCAGGATATTCCTTTTCTACAGTTACCCTATCAAGTACTTTATCTGCATAATCCTTAATTACCTCTTGTACATCCTTAACTCTACTTTTTCTACCAGTCGTAGAAAACATAAATGTTTCACGAGCTTTTTGTAAAACTTCAAAAGTTTTTATTTGATTGCTTCCAAATCCACTTGCACCTGCAAATGCCAACCGATCCGTCAGTGGCAATTCATTTGCGAAAGAAGACATTCCTGTAGAGAATTTTGCACCTTTTGCTAATGTAGTGACTTTACTTATCCCCTTATCACCAATAAGTCCAAGTCCAATTTGTGTAAAAGCATAACTTCCCCACTTAGCACGACTTTCAGCGTCTCCATTTATTACATCATTAATAAACGAATCTGACAATGTGTTCCACATAGCAGGTAAGGTTTCATCTAAATGAGTAACAACGTACCCCATGTTCTCCCACGTTTCCCATTTACCAAGTGCCACAACACCATCTATTGTATCTTCAACAGCTTGACCCGTACCTTCTAAAATACCATCTATAATTTTTTCGGATGTAGATTTTTCGGGAGGTTTCTTGCACACCGCTCCCTCTTCCATTGATCTCTCCTTTAAAAGATTATCAACTTGACGTTTTCTTTCATCAGCAATTTCTTGAATCGAAACGGTCCAATCCATATTTAATCCTTGTGTACTAAACGTACCACTTACAGGACTAAATCCTTTCCCGCTTTGAACTTCAGCGAGGCCGGCAGTAATGCTAGCCACTAGTTGAAGAGCTGTGCTGTAGTTATTACTGGACGTATAGTTAAATTCATATAGATGCTCTAATTTTTCTTGCAGTTTTTTTCTCATCTCCACTAAAACAATAACCATGGCATCTATTCCAGGCAATACTGTAGCAATACTAATAGCTTCTATACTTGCGACCATTCGATTAATTTCTTGAATTTGCTCTCTTATTTCTTGTTCGATGACATCTGTGGAAGCAACTTGTGATTGAAAATCGCTTGGGAATGCATCATTTTGACGAATTAATTCTTCACATAAATAAATGATACCTTGCGCTAAAGGACGAAAGGTTTGAACAAAAAACATTTTTGCACTACTATATGTTTGTCCTTGCAAAACCGTATCAGTTGCAAAAGCATCAATTGATTGAATCGTTTGTTCCATACCTTGAATGGTAGCAACACATACAGCATTCATGCTCTGAGCCTGATTTTGCACTTCCCCTACATACATATTTAAACTCATGCTTCGTCCTCCCCTTTTAATTGTTGCCGCTGATAGGTAAGGTTGTTTTCTAAATCACTAAGATCGCGTCTTTCTTTAAATAATTTTTCTTTTTGATTTTCCAATTCAAATATTAATTTGCGCTCAATATGTTGCGATTCTTGAAGCTTATTTATAAAAAAATTAGAAACTTCTTTATCACCATGCCATGTTTCTAAAACTCTATTAAATAAACGGTTATTTCGACTTCTCAATTCATAAAAGTCCATTTCTGTTTGTCTCTGGATTTGAATCGTAGCTTGATTTCGATCTTGTTTCTCGAATACTATCCGTAATTCTTGATTTAATTGATCTACTTGCTTTTCAATGTCTTGACTCATCTTATTTTCCCTACCCTTCTCCCTTTACCGTAGGTTGCCGCATTAGCGAAATGTCTTTTGTAGTTCGTTATCCATTCTTTCAAAATCCTTAGCTGCTAAATGAATATTATCAACTGCTTGTTGAAAGGCCCCACAAAATTGTCTAGTCAAATCTAGCATTTGTTGATTCGCTTCTTGCGCCTGGGCATTTACAGATAGTGTAGTACGGCTCGCCTTTGTTATAGAACGATTTGTCGCACTTTGAATTGTATCCGATGCATTTTTCATTTGTGTAGCAATTTGTGTAGCCGTTTGAAAATTACTTTGAAAGTTCCCCATCATTTAAACCCCTTCTAGTTTCAAAATTATTAATAAAATTATATCACGTTAATCATTTTGATTTACCGGAAATTTCAGTTATAAAACTACAGTTTTTTAAGCATTCAACTAGAACTCACTTAGAACCCTTAATCAAAATAGAGACATTAGCTTAACTTTATTTTAACTACATATTGAATTTTTTACCGAAGCGCAAATGAAGACGGAGGGGCACCCGCCAGACCAGACTATTTTTTAACTACCAATAATAAATTATAAAATAAGAAAGAACCTTCTGTTTTTGAAGGTTCTTTCTTACTTCTCAACTTTTTGAATAAACAATACAGCTTTCTATTTACTATATTCTACATTTCCAGTATTCCAGTTAAATCATCACAAATAAAAATCAACCAATCCCGCAAATTTCTCCTTACAACGCTCCCAAAAAGATAACTTCTCAAAAAACTCTTTCGTCATTTCTTTCGAGTCATGAAAATCTTCTGTTAACGCCTCATTCACTTGCGCTATGATAGGTCCACCATGAATATACAAATTCATCTCATCATTTATATAGAAACTTCGTGCAGTTATGTTCGTTGTACCGATAACAGTTAGTTCATTATCAATCAGCATTAACTTTCCATGAAACATCCCTTTTTTATAACCATATACCGTAATCCCGTTATTAACAGCTTGACGAATATAAGGATACGCTGCCTCTTTAATAAGAGGAATATCTGGTTTATATGACCATAGTATTTTTACTGTAACACCACGTTTTTGCGCTCCAATTAAAGCATTCATTAATTCTTTATTTTTCGCTATAAAATAAGGTGTTGTAATTACAATTGAATGTTTCGCTTGTTTTATTAACCTTATATATTTTTCAGCGACATGATGTCCATTGTAGCTAACCATCGTATGTAATGTATTCCCTTTACTCGCTTTATTCGTACTTCTTTTTATATGTTCTTTCGTATCTCGTTTCCAATCTAAAGCGAATTGCTCTTCCAAATCTTTTGCTCCTTCTCCTCTAAGCCGCACATGATAGTCACGCCAATATCCAAATCGCTTATCTTTCCCTAAGTACTCATCCCCCATATTAAAGCCACCCGTATAGCCAATCTCCCCATCAATCGTCGTAATACGACGATGATTACGATGGTGAAGTGAATAAAATCCGAATGGCAATTCAGGTTTTCTACTATATGTAAAATGTACACCACTTTCCCGCAATTCATTTTTCATCTTTCTTTCAAATGATAAATCATTAATGCGATCAACTGATAAATAGACGTTTACTCCTTCTTTCGCCTTCTCCTTTAATAAGTTTAAAAAAGTATGGCTACTTTTATCATCCGATAAAATATAAAAATAAGTGTAAATAGATTGCTTTGCTTCACTTATATCAGTAAATAACTGTTTATAAAACGACTTCCCTTCTACATATAATTGAAAGTCACTATAATGAGGTGCATACTCTGTCGGCATATTTTTCCCGGCTTCCATTTTCCTTCCGAGCGTAACGTCAATATGCATCCAAATTAAAATAACAACGAAAATAGCAATAATAATAGAAGTGACTCGCAATATTTTTTTAATCATTTTGATTTCCTTCCACTCATATTACTTACTATTTCGTAGTGTTTCATTAAAATAAATTTTCATTCAAAATGCATTTCCTACTTTTTGGATGTTACAAAGTTAAAGGAGAGCAGAATATGAAAATAAGAAAAACTCCTATTATTTTTATCCCAGGTCTTTTCGGTTCAATGAGTAATATTATTATTCCTGGTACCGGTAATTGGAACTTTGGGCTTTCTTCGTTTATTTATGAACCACTCATTATAATGTTAGAAAGTATCGGCTATGAACGAAATAAAAACTTGTTTATCTGTTTTTATGACTGGCGTCAGCGTATTGCTTTTTCCACTCAAAAATATTTATTAAAAACAATTGCCTATGTTAAAAAATTTACAGGGTGCGACAAACTAAATTTAGTTTGTCATAGTATGGGTGGACTTCTTGCACGTTCTTACGTTCAAAGTGAAGAATATGAAAATGATGTGGAGCAACTTATTATACTCTGTACACCAAACGCTGGATCTCCCCCCAATTATAGTTATTGGACTGGAGGTGCTCTCCCAGTACATACATCTTCTAAAATAAATATCGTTCATTTTTATATGGAACAGTACATTCACTACGTAAGCACCTTACACAAAATGAATAAAGTTGAAGCGATACACCGTTACTTTCCAGGATTACAAGATGTTATTCCTTGTAAAGATTACGGAAATTATTTATTTATAAGATCCGGCTCTGCTATTACATTTCTTCCTTATAGTAAGATGAAAACGAAAAATCCATTCCTCGATACATTAAATGCAAATAGATTTATTATAGAGAAAAGAAATATTGAAACTACACTCATTGCAGGAGATGGAGTAGAAACGATTCAATATCTACAAGTCGTCCCTTCACATTCAAAACTGGAATGGACAGACGGAAAAGTCGTCGGTGATATACTTACAAAATATGGTGATGGTAACGCTGTTCTGCATAGCGTTTTTCTTCTAGAGGGAAATAAATATGTTGTGCATGCTTCACATAACGAAGTGCTCTACAAAAGCATTCCTATATTACAAAAGATACTTTAAATTACGAATACAAAAAAGGTGTGGCATTGCGCCACACCTTTTCATTAAATGAAGTTCCTTGCATCATTATTTCTTCCAAACTTATAAATCGCAATTAAGAAGAACGCTATCGCAAAGGCGAATAAGATTAGAATATTTAAATACAACTCTGAAAACGGAATTCCTTGCTGCAACTTCGAAATCGTGTCCATTAGCCAGCGTTGCGGTAAAAAATCAGCTATTTTTTGTACTGTTTTCGGCATAATATCATATGGAAAATAACATCCCGCTAATAAACATGTCGGTACAATAACAACATTTTGCATCGCATTTGAAGCAGTTGAACTTTTTGAAAAAGACACAATGACTAATGATAAACCAATTGCGATTAAAGCAAATATCATGAGTACACCAATCATAACTGTGAAAGGCATATTTATATTCGTATGAAAAACATTCGTCATAAATAATACTGCAATTACAATTTGTAATGTTAATATAATCATATTCACCGCGACATTAGATAATATAAATTTCTTTCCATCTATCGGCGTCGATAATAACCTAAAATACGTTCTGTTCTCTTTTTCTTTTAATATAAATCCTGATAAGTTCATCGCTGAAAATAGCATAAACATAATAAGATAACCAATCGTTTGATTTGTCATATCCTTATTTTTCGAAGTATCTTCAAGTGTCTCTGCTTTTACTTTAAATGAACTTTTTTGATAACCAGCGTACATACTATTAAACGTACTTTGATCGGCCCCTGCCACTTTACTAATCGCAGCGATGTTATCAACATAGTTATATAAATACGATTTTATAAATCCTGTTACTTGATCGCCTTTAATCGATGAAATCTCAATATGACTCGGTTTCCCTTCTCGAACACTTTCAGAAAAACCAGACTGTAATGTAATAACACCATCAAGTTTTTTTGAAGTGAGTTTATCTTCCACTTCAGATTCCTTAATTTTACTAACATTTACATGATTGAGTCCTTCTAAAAATTTCACTGTATCATTTGCGATAGGTTGATTTTCTTTATTTATAACCCCAATATTTAACGTTCCTTGCCCTACATTCCCATATATCGAAAAGGAAATGAGCGTTCCTATTATCGGCAAGCTAATAATAATGAGTAACCCCTTTTTATTTTTCAGAAGCACAGATAACGTTTTTTGTATGAGCCATAAAATATCTTTCATACTATAGCCCCTCCCGTCTACGTAATGCAATAATCGCAATTAATAAAAAGATTGCTGAAATCCCAAGATTTAAAAATATTACCGGCAGTGCCGCTCCTACATCATTTGCATAAATAATTTTCATAATGGCTGTGTTGGCCCACGTTAATGGCGATAAATTCGTAACGACATTTTCTTCCACTACGAAATACGCACCACCAAAAATAGAAGCTAATTGCACAACAACCATAATAATTGCTCTAGATGCCTCACCTGTTTTTGTAATAAATCCGATTCCTAAACCGAAGCTAATTGCTAGAAAGACTTCTGTTAGTAAAATAATAAATATGATTCCAATATGGTCGCCCCAATTCGCTTGAAAAACAAATTTACTAAATAAAACGACGAGTAATAGACAAAGTGCATTCGCTACAAGACTACCGAGCACTTTCCCAATGAAAATTTCAGCCTTACTTATAGGTGCTGCAATTAAACGATCTCCTGTTTTACGTATTCGTTCTCCTCGAATTAAAAAACTCGCCCCCATTGCAGCGTACAGTGCAATCATCGTCGTCATTACAACCGCATAGTAATCCATAGAACCTGGTTTTTTAGCAGCTTGTAAAGATGTTTCTTTAATATAATCATTATAATTTCCGTTTGAAATAACTGCGCTAACCTTACTCGGATCTACTTTTGCAACTTCGGCCACTACGTTGTACTTATCAACAAATGTTGTAAGCATGCCTTCCACAATACTTCCCTCAATACTACTTTTGTCACTTCCGTAAAATTTTGCACCATCTTTATTTAACTCTACATAAGCAGCATATTTATTTTGCTTCACTTCTTCTTTCCCATCTATACCTTCGGAAGCCTTTTTAAAATGAATACCTGATTTATCGACTTCTTTTGTAAATGCTTCAAATGATTGAGAAAACGTGCTACTCGCTTCATCTTTATATAGCACTTGTATATCCTTAAACGATTGACTATCGCTATTAAATGCGTTACTTAACGCTGTTCCTAATACAAGCATAAGCACAATCGGAAATGCCAACATAAAAACTAAGGTTCTTACGTCCCTGAAATCTCTTTTAATGTGCATAACTGCAATATTGAAGATGTTCAATCGATGAACCTCCCTTTACTTTTTCTTCATTTACCTTTTATTTATCTCGTAAGTTTCTTCCGGTCAACGTAAGGAATACAGTTTCTAAGTTCGGAGCCTGCTCCTCTAACGAACGAATTTCAATGTCATGATTAATAAAGTGTTGAATAATTTTATTTAAATTATTTAATCCTGCATCAGAATTTACTTTGATTACGTTCTCTTCAATTTGAACAGCTTTCACACCGTTTATCTCTTTTAATTTTTCAACGTCTAGATTTTCTACTGACTTCACTTCAATCCAAATGTCTTTCGTATCGGTAATAATCGCTTTTAACTGTTCTTTCGTTCCTTCTGCAATTACTTTACCGTGATCGACAATTGCTATTTTCGTACAAATCTCTTCTACTTCTTCCATGTAGTGACTCGTATAAATAATCGTACTTCCCATTTCATTTAATTTTCGGACAGACTGGAGAATGTAGTTTCTTGACTGCGGATCAATTCCAACTGTCGGTTCATCCATAATAATTAACTTCGGTCTATGAGCGATTGCACAAGCGATATTCAGTCTTCGTTTCATCCCGCCAGAAAAGTTTTTCGGATAACTTTTATGTTTATCACTAAGGCCTACAAATTGAAGTGCTTCCTCTACTCTCGCTTTTAGCTCGGCTCCTCGTAATCCATACAATCCAGCAAAGAATTTCACATTTTCATAGGCAGTTAACTCTTCATAAATCGCAATATCTTGCGGAACGATACCAATATTCATTTTCGCAAATCGATTATGTTTCTTTATATTTTTTCCTAGTATGCTAATTTCACCTTCATTACTTCTTAACAAACCAGCAATCATATTAATCGTTGTACTCTTACCAGCACCATTCGAACCTAAAAAGCCAAATATTTCTCCTTCTTTAATAGATAAAGACATATTATCTACCGCGATGAAATCACCAAATTTTTTCGTTAAATTTTTAATTTCCAATGTGTTCATCATTTCACCCCTATTTCGGTTTCTCTGCTTTTATCCCGCATCAACGGTCAGTAAGACTCCCACCTCAAAATTAAGCTGGTGCAATGAAGTTAGGTGGGAGATCAACTGCCCGTAAAAATGCCCGATTGGTTCAACTAACAATCAGCGGGGAAAAACACCCCCCACTGATTGAAGTTTCACTTTATTATAAACAAAAAGAATGAACCTGCTCAGTGCAGAAGTTCACTCTTTTCACATGAGATTATTCACTTTTTTCATATGAGATGATTCATCCTCGTCTCATCCTCTTATATCGGCAATAACATTGTTACTGAAAAACCACTTGTTCCATCTACAATAATTTTTCCGTTTACTGATGCTGTTCGCTCCTCCATCCCCATAATACCGAGGCCCTTCTTAACAAGAGCTGCACCTTTACCATTATCCTTCACTTGTACTTTCACCATCTTGTTCAGTACATGAATATCTATTGAAATGACTGTCGCATCAGCATATTTCATCGCGTTTGTTAGTGCCTCCATGACATTTTCACCAATAATCTTCCACTGAATTGGTGAAATCATATCTAAGTTCCCTTTATATACGAATGGAATATTTATATCATGCTTACCAGCAAATTCCTCTATGAATAATTTCATACGATGAATACCAATTTGCTCTGTTGGTGGCTTCATATTTTTTAATGTAATCCGAATGCTTTCAATTCCATCTTTTGAAATATGAATGGCATTTTGTAATAATTCCGCAGATTTTTCTTTATCTATTTCCATTAATCTCTTTGCTGCTTCCATTTGAATTAGTGCACCTGTCATTGAGTGACCGATTTTATCATGAATTTCTTGAGATAGTCGATTTCTTTCCTCTAATTTAAATGTGTATTCAGATTGCCTTATGTAATCTTTATTTTCATTTAAGCTTTTCGTAAGTCTTTGTATGTCTTTTCTCATTTTATCATTTTGCATTTCTAGTTTTAATAATCGTGCTATATAGCGATGAGCTATCGTTAAGGAAAAAAAACAAAATGCACTAATAAGTCCATACGTCATTTGAATACCTTCACCTATAAAAATAATAGGAAGAATCATAATGAAAAAGATTAACCATTTCTTTTTTATGTAATAATTTGCAATTTCATATAAGTTCAAAGGTAAAAATAAAATAAAAAACGGATGAACCTTCCATGTAAATAACATAACTACGCCAATTGACACACAAGTTAATATGTTTTTGTACGTATCTTTTTTAAATATAGAGATCAACACATTGACAGAAAGATATAAAAGCAAAGTAAATATAATCCACGGTAAGTTCGTAACATTTAAATGAATGTAGCTAAACACTATATATAAAAAGACAATAAGTTTACTTACAGTTAACCAAAATTCCATAACATTAATCTACTTTCCCTGTTAAGTAATAAATCGCAATTTGTGTGCGATGTTCTAGTCCAGTTTTCCCTAAAACTGATGTAATATAATTTGCAATCGTTCCTTCAGATATGAAAAGTTGCTTCGAAATTTCTTTATTTGAGAAACCTTTCGCAATTAATGCGATAATACTAAGCTCTCTTTCTGTGAAAAGGCTCTTATCAATTTTAGATTCTTCCTCTTTACTTTCCATTAAATTAGACTTAATTTTATCAAGCACTACATCTTGCATAACAGTTTGACCGTTATAAACTCCTTTTATCGCATCACGAATACGCTCCGGATCATTATTTTTTAATAAATAACCTTTCGCTCCGTTTTTTACTGCGTCCAAAATATATTCATCATCATCAAATGTCGTTAAAATGAGAGGCTTCGTTTTTGTCTCTTCACAAATTAACTTCGTCGCCTCTACCCCGTTCATGTTTGGCATACGAACATCTAAAAGCGCAATATCAACTTCATATTTTTTACAATACGCTACAGCTTCTTTTCCATCATTTACGGTATCTAATACTTCAAACTCTTCATATGTATTTAAAATAATTTTCATGCCTTCTCTTATAAAAGAATTATCATCGGCTATTAATATTTTAATTTTCATGTTTGTTAGTATGGACCTTATCCTACTAACATTCACATCCTTTCTCCATGTAGCATTTCCTCTTTGCTCATTATATACTTCTCTTTACCATTTTTTCACACCTTTTTCATATAGCCCTCCTGCTAAAAATATATTATTCTTTTTTTATAACATGTGTAGGGTGACTTATCATTTCTTACGTCTATATAATAGAATGCGTCAAAAAGGAGGGAGAGACCGATTGAGGAAAAACAATTAGTTGCAAAAGCACAGCAAGGAAGCGAACATGCTTTTCGTATCCTTGTACAAACATATCGTCATTATATTTTTCAAGTTATCTTTTCCATTTTAAGACATGAAGAAGATGCTAAAGATGTTACACAAGAAGTATTCGTAAAAATTCACGCCTCTCTCCCAAATTATCAATTTCGCGGATTAAAAACGTGGATGGCACGTATTGCCACCAATCACGCTATTGATTATAAGAGAAAAAAAGCTAGAGAAAACGAAGAACTCTCCTTATGTAAAGAAACTGCGGAAAATATAAAATCCTCTCATAATATCGAGGCATTATTATTGACGAAAGAGCAAAAATTACTCATTGCTCAAAAACTGCGAGAACTTCCCGACAATTACCGTGACGTCGTTCTCGCACATTACTTAGAAGAAAAAAGTTATCAAGAAATTGCTTTGCAAGAAAATATTGAAGTGAAAACAGTCGAAATGAAACTGTATCGGGCAAGAAAATGGATTAAAAAACATTGGAAGGAGGAAGAGTTTCTATGATGCATTATTCAAAAGAAGATTGGCGCAATTATACATTAGATGTTATATCAAACAATGAACGTGAATCTATGGAAGAACATCTTTATGAATGTGATCATTGTTTAGCACTTTATATGGAAAGTATTGATGAACAACACGAAAACCTTCCAATGATAAATGATGATTCATTTACGAACGAAGTTATGACGCAAATTAATTTTGAAACGTTACAGCCTAATGAAAATATAAAAACAAACTCACTAAAGCGCACAATTATTCACTACATAATTGCGACTGCGGCTACAATTATTTTTATGGTAAGTGGTTTATTCCAGTATATTTTCACAGCGACATCAAATTTCGAGAAATCTTCAAAACATAACGAGTCTTCTATCTCACAACAAATTGTAAACAAATCGGTAGACACATCAAAAAAGGACGGAGGTTCAAAGCATGAATAAAAATCCCTTTTTAGCACTTGTGTTAGGGCTAATTCCTGGGCTTGGACATTTATATTTAAAGAAATTCGGACGATTTATTTTATATAGCGGCGGGGCTTTATTTCTATTTATCTTTGCAGCATTTTGTACAATAGCATTAGGAGCGCGTGATATTGCTTTTCTTTCTCTATTTTTACTAGTCGTGTTATGGGCGATCAATTTATTAGATTTAGTTATCACTATTATTAATCAATCGAAAAAACAAGCAGCCGGAGAATTTACAGAGTCCTCTAAAGAAAGCGAACGATTTTATATCATTCTTCTATCAATCATTCCTGGGCTTGGTCATTTTCAATTAGGACTTATGCAACGCGGACTTACATTTTTAGTCGCTTGCACAGGAATCGGAAGTATGATTATATTCGTTGCACTCTTAACATCTCAAGGAAGTTTCCTTATCTTTCTTATTACATTACCTGTTTTATGGATTTATAATTTCTTCGATGTTGTTCAACAACTACAGAAAAAAGAACGCGGCGAGCAACTAGATGACCGTACTATTTTCGAAGAGTTTGAAGAGCACCGAGAACAAGGAAAGAAAAATAAAACATTCGCTTCCATTTTAGCAATGTTTCCTGGAGCAGGACATATGTATTTAGGCTTACAGCGCCGTGGTCTTCAGCTTATGGCAGCCTTTTTACTATCTATTTATTTGCTCGACTTATTAAGACTTTCTGCGTTTTTATTTTTAGTACCAATCATTTGGTTCTATAGCTTTTTTGATGCGTTACAGCAAACTGCAAAATACGGAAAAGAACGTGTAAATGACGAACCTATCATTGACTATTTTATCAATCATCAAAGATGGATCGGTATTGGGTTAATTACACTCGGTGGTTATTATTTATTAGATCAAACAGTCCTTCCTATTTTGAATGACTATTTTGCAACTATATTTAATATTCATCTTAGCGAACTATATTATCGCTATTTCCAAACATCTATCGTTGCTCTCCTTTTAATTGGTGGCGGCTTTAAATTGTTACTTGGAAATAAAGAAAACAAAGGTGGTACAAACGAATGAGAACATGGCGCGTTGGAACATTCTCAATGGGGCTCTCCATTATTACATTAGGTTGCTTTTTACTATTTTCAGTCGTAAAAGGAGTTCAAGCATTAGATACATTAACAGCCTGGTGGCCTGTTTTACTTATCATACTTGGCGCTGAAATTTTACTATACCTTCTATTTTCTAAGAAGGAACATTCATTTATTAAATATGATATTTTTAGTATTTTCTTTATCGGAGTTTTAGGAAGTGTTGGAATTGCTTTTTACTGCTTATTATCAACTGGATTGCTAGAAGAAGTTCGTCATTCTATTAACACAACTAGACAAACGAGTAATATTCCAGACGGACAACTTGATATACCTGAATCTATCAAAAAAATCGTAGTGGATGCGGGGCATCACCCTCTAACGATAGAGGGTGATAATACAAATCAAATTCATCTTTTTGGAACATATGAAATGACGACAAAAACAAATGAAAAACCTAATTTAAAAAGAGATGATTTCCTTTCAGTTCAAACGGCTGGAGAAACGATGTATATAACGTTAAAACCATTACCGGTTCAGCATACGTTTTTTAACTTCGCACCACAGGTGAAACAAACACTCGTTCTTCCGCAAAATAAAAATGTAGAGATCCGCGCTTCGAATAACGAACTATCTCTTTATCCAGGTCAATTACAAAATAATTGGTTTGTACAAAACAGTTCAAACGTATCTGTTCATTTAACTAAAGAAAGTGATGTTTCTTTAACAGCCGTAACAAATCAAAAAGAAACTCACGGAAACACACCTTGGGAACAAGTAGAAGATTTAGCGAAAAAAGAAAATAATTCTTCAGAAGAAAATCCAGAATTAAATGGGCAAGAACATTGGTATAAAAACTCGATAAAAACAGGAAATGGAACGTACAAATTAAATATTGAGAAAGCTTATAATTTAAATATGAGCGTTATCGAAAAATAAGAAACCTTCCACAATTGTGGAAGGTTTTTCTCATATAATCGCTTTTATTCCTTCTAAAATTAATCCAATCATAAAACCACAAACAGCCCCGTTCACACGAATCCACTGCAAATCTTTACCGACATTATTTTCAATCATTTCGATTAATGTTTTATCATCTAACTTATCAAGGTTTTCTTGCACAAGCTTTCCAATTTTCGAATGATTCTTTTCAACAATAGTAACAACTTGTTTTTGTAACCAATCTTCTATTTTTTGAACAGTCAATTCGTCTTCTTTTATTTTATTCATTTGTGTTTGTAAGAATGGAACAACATATTTATCAGCAAATTCTTCATTCTTCACAAAAGTAACTGCCCTACTCTGTACTTGCTCTAGCATCTCTTTTATTTTGTCAGTAGCATCCCAATTTGCAATCCATTTTTCTTTCCACTTCTCTAATTCCTGTAATAAAGATTCATTTTCTTTTACATTTATAATCTCTTGACGAATTTTCGCTAATATAAGTTGCCTTGTGCTATTATCTGCATCTTGTAAGCTGTTAATATTGCTAATGATAAACTTCTGCAAAATGCCGCCGATTTTATCCTCATCAACAATATTCATAAACGATTTCAAAGTAAACTGTAGGAATCCATCTACTTTTATGTTTTCCATCGCCTTCATGCCTAAGCTTCCGAGCTGATAACGTGCTTCATCTTGAGCTGTCCAATCTTTCACTTTTACTAATATGTAATCAAGTGTTTTTTCATCATATTCTTGCACTACTAATTGATCCACGAGAACTTGTAATATGTTACTTGTATTAATTGTATGCAAATACGTTTTTAATTCTTTTTCAATAATAACTGCTAATTTTTCCGTATCTATTTGAAGAATCGCTTTCTCAGCAATTGTTACAATCCCTTTTTTCACAGCATCAGACTGTAACTCTTTCTCAGCAATTTGCAGTACCATTTGTGCTAGCTGCATTTCTTTTACTTTACTTGTAATACTTTCTTTCGTCAGCCATTCATTTTCTAACGTAGAAACGAGTCCCTTTGTTACCCGTTTCCGATTTTTAGGTAATAATGCTGTATGTGGAATTGGAATTCCCAACGGATGACGGAATAAAGCTGTAACCGCAAACCAATCCGCAAGTCCACCAACTAACCCAGCTTCAAATCCCCCTTGTATAATCTCCCCAGCTACCGTTCCTTGAAAAGGGATTGAAGCCGCAAAACCTACGCCCATAACCCCAAGCGAAATACCCGCTATATATTTAGTCTGTAATGACATCGTATACACATCCTCTTATTATGTAAAATAAAGCTGTTTTGTTATATTTAATCGATATGAATAATCCTTTATAACTATACTATAAAGAACTAATGTGAAAATAACAAAGATTTTTATGTACATGAAAAAATGAGGCTTTAAATCGCCTCATTCTTCCTTACTCTGCTTTCGTTAATTCCGAACCTTTTTTATAATAACCACTCATCACGTCTTCCGGAACCATACTCCCACCAGTTCCCCACACAATATGAGTACCTTTCTTCACCTTCTCTGTTAACTGTTGTTTTTGTAAATACTCATTTTCAGCTTTACATACATTCAACGGCCCTATCATACCCGCTAATGCAGAAGGCTCTAAATAAATATTTTCAGTATCAGCCAGTTCTTTTAATAATCTATATAACTCCTCATCACTTACTGTGTAATTTCCACTCAAAAATGGTTCCATCGTTTTACCGACAAATCCAGATGGTCTTCCTACTGCAAGCCCATCCGCATCAGTTACATTGTCAATCCCGATATCTTGAACGGCAATTTTATCGTGAAGCCCTGTCATTAAACCGAGTAACATACACGGAGAGTGCGTAGGCTCCGCAAAGAAACAGTGCACATTGTCTTTGTACAATAACTTTAAACCAAATGCTACTCCGCCAGGTCCGCCACCTACCCCGCACGGAAGATAAACGAATAAAGGGTGCTCTTCATCTACTACAATTTCTAACTCTTCTAATTGTTTTTGTAAACGTGACGCTGCTACTGCGTATCCTAAAAATAAATCATGTGAGTTTTCATCATCAACAAAATAACAGCTAGGATCTGCATCTGCTTGCAGTCTTCCTTCTTCTACTGCTTTACTATAATCAGCTTCATATTCAATAACGTTTACACCTTTACTTCTTAATAAATCTTTTTTCCATTGTTTTGCGTCTGCTGACATATGGACTGTCACATTGAAACCTAATTTCGCACTCATAATACCGATGCTAAGCCCTAAATTTCCAGTAGAACCTACTGCAATTGAATGCTTCGCAAAAAAACCTCTAAATCTATCATTATCTAAAATTGAATAATCATCTTTCTCTGTTAACATTCCATGCTGAAGTGCCAGTCGCTCTGCATGTTTCAGCACTTCGTATATTCCGCCTCTAGCTTTTATTGATCCTGATATCGGAAGCCCACTATCACATTTTAATAGTAATTCCCCTAAAATAGGTTGCCCATAACTTTTCTCTAAAGATTGTTTCATAGAAGAGATTTTCACTAAAGGTGATTCTATAATACCGCCTGTTTCTTTCGTTTCAGGAAATACTTTCGCAATATATGGTGCAAAACGCTT
The DNA here is from genome assembly GCF_022663915.1 of Bacillus cereus group sp. BfR-BA-01331. Lineage (NCBI taxonomy): Bacteria > Bacillati > Bacillota > Bacilli > Caryophanales > Bacillaceae > Bacillus > Bacillus cereus group sp. BfR-BA-01331. Next base: position 331,461 of record NZ_JAKUGJ010000003.1, on the reverse strand, counting down.
TAATCTCTCTTCCGCGTCTTTTACATGTTCTTCATTAAGTGGCGAATTTTTTATTGCTGTTTCATACTTTTCCATATTCGGGTTTATCCAAAATACTTCTTCTGTTGCGATTAAGTTATTTACTAGTGGATATTGCTCTTTTAATGCCTCTATCTCCTTCATTCCTCTTCCTCCTCATATCCTTGTAGCTAGCCATATAATAAATTATAATTAAATTAATTTTAATATAGTTTAACATAAATAATTCATTTTAGTTAATTTCAATTTAATTTATTTAAATATAATTTAATAATTATTAAGGAGCATTTATTATGGAAAATATAGATATTGGTAAAAAGATTGAAAAACAAAGAAAAGAAAAAGGATTAACTAGTAAAGAATTAGCAAAGATGGCCGAAATCACACCATCAATGCTTAGTCAAATTGAACGTGGTTCTGCTAACCCTTCTATTCAAACATTAAAGGTACTTGCAAAAGCTCTTGATGTTCCAACATTTAGTTTTTTACTTGAAGAAAATAATACAGACGATTTAATTGTACGTTCTCATAAAAGAAAAAAAATGATTATCGATAATTTATCATATGAATTGTTATCACCTGATTTCACAGGAAATTTAGCAACAGCAATTATGACTATCCCACCAAATACTGCTTCATCAGAAAATGTTCTAGAGCATAAAGGTGAAGAATTAGCATTTGTATTAGACGGAAAAATCACATTGCACTTAAATGAAGAAGAATACACATTAGAAACTGGTGATAGCGTAAAAATACCAGCTTATTTAAAACATAAATGGGTAAATCAATTCGAGAAAAATGCGATTGTTTTATTTTCTGTTACTCCGCCGATTTTTTAATTCATATGATAATACAAAAATAGCCATGCTCTCCGTGCATGGCTACTTTTATTTTTTTGGTACTAACAAAATCCCTAAACTAATAACAAAAAAACTGAGTATTTGCTGTATTGAAAGACCAAATAGAACTGAATTTTGTTCACTAATAAGTGAAATAATGATATGAGCAATTCCCTCGCAAATTAGAAAAAAGCTTATATTCTTTCCATTTCCTAATCTTTCATTTTTAATCCATAACGAGCCAATTATACCGAGTGCGAGTATAATCTCATACATGAAAATAGGATGATACAAAAATTTTGATTCATATATTTTCATCCCCCACGGCAGTGTCGTTTGTGCACCTACTTCTTGATGGAATATAAAATAAAAGATTATACTCACGCAAAATCCAAAAGGTAATGTATCAAGTAAAATCCGAAGAGAAAATTGCTCTTTTTTACTTTTCCAAACAATATATATACTCGCAATTACGCACCCTACTATAATATGCTGAATACTTCCTACAGCTAATAATGCTGGCATTGGCGCCCCAATGGCCCATACCGGATTTAAAATTGCCGGTGCGAATTTCCATACTAATACAATGATAAGAAAGCCATTCGTTACTGCATCCATCATTTTTTCATATTGAATATTTTGCTTTTTCATCCTTAGTTTCATTAGAGTAAATCCAAATAAACTTCCTATTATAAGAGAAACGGGTTGTAACCTCACCATCCACTCCATCACTATGAAATCCCCTCTTAATTCTCAATTATTTTCTTAAACTTCTCTTCTAATTGATCTGGAGGTAATACACCTCGTGCATGATCTACAATAATTCCATCTTTATTAACAAAAAATGTCGTTGGTAAAGAAAATACTTTATAATCTATTCCAGCTACTCCGTCCATATCTAATAGAACAGGAAATTTAAATCCGTGACGATCTGCAAATGCGCTCGCTTCTTGTACTGGATCCCCGATTGTTGCATTTACCGCAAAGATTTCAACATCCTCCTTATATTTATCATACAAACGAACTAGATCAGGAGCCTCCATTTCACATGGACCACACCATGATGCCCAAAAATTAATAACATATGGTTTTCCCTTTGCATCATTTAACGAATAAAGCTTCCCATCTAATCCTTTTAATGTTATGTTCGGCGCTTTAAATCCCACTTGTGGTAATACTTCCTTCTCTTGTAACTCCGCTTGTTTCGCTTTTCTTTCTTTTTCTTCTTTCTTAGTATTATAAAAGTTAACTCCGGCCCAAATTAGTGCCCCAGCTAGTATAATAGCAATTAGTTTCTTCACTTTTCTTCCTCCTCATTTCTAAAATCCCATAAATCCGCCGAATAGACGAATAAAGAACGCTGTAATTTTCGTCATTTGATTTGTATATAATAAAACCCCTGTTAAAATCATCATTCCACCGCCGATTTTCATCATGACATTGGCATAAGTAACAATCCATCTTACCTTTCCAATAAAAAATGCCATCACGAAAAACGGAACTGCAAAGCCAAGAGTATATGCCGTAATATAAAGAAGCGCACTTTCAGGATTGGTCGCCCCGAGCATAAGCACTGCAGAAAATATCGGACCAACACACGGTGTCCATCCTGCTGCATATGTCATGCCGACCAAAATTGAGCGAATATATCCTGTCGATTTACTTCTATACTGCACTTTTTTCTCTGCCATAAGCCACTTAGGCTGAAACAATCCAGTCATAAATAACCCCATCAAAACAATAAAAACCCCACCAATTTGCTGAATCAATCTTTGATTAGATGAAAAAGTAATCCCAATCCAACTCACCGATAAACCTAACGCATAAAATATAACCGAGAAACCGATCATAAAAAATACTGTATGTATAATCGCTGACTTTTGCATAATCCCACGATTTTCTTTTAAATCTTGAATAGACACACCTGTAATATATGATAAATAAGATGGATATAGCGGTAAAGAGCATGGTGATATAAATGAAAGTATCCCAGCCCCTACTACTAGCCAAATTGTTAAATCCGCCGCATTCATTTTATCCCTCCTAAACACACTACAATGCGTAGTGTTAATTATTAAAAAAAGAGGCTATATGCACTCTCCGACAATAAGTACAATCGACATACAAAATAGCCCTAACGTTACATATACTGAATTTGTATGTAATGGCATATTCAGCTTAACAACTTTCTCATTCAACACTTGCTCAATTCGTAAATTAATTGCGGTTTTCGCAAACGACGCTGTAATACATTGATTTTCCATCGTCTTTATTTTAATTAACTTTAATAATGCACTACCTAGCTCAAATGAAGATTTCATTTTTTGCATCGCATATTTATCTGCTGATAGCTCTTGATATACATGATAACGCTGCAACATCCCTTTTAATATAGGAATATACATCATTCCCTCAGCTAACAATGTAAAGAAAAATAACTTTAATGGATCTCGATTTTTTTGATGATATTCCTCATGTAATACAATCGCATCAATTTCTTCCTCAGAAAATGCCTGAAACATTCCTTCTGAAATGACAATTTTCGGTCGAAATAATCCAATTGTAAATGCCGTAATCTGTAACGTTGATAATACGTACACTTGCTTTCCTTTTCTAGTAATAGACACGAGATTTCTTTTCAATCTTTTACTATAAAAAAATTGCTTCCAAATTCTTTTACTCATAATGATTACAGTAAATAACAGTAATCCGGCTATCATTATACGAAGTATTGATAGTTCCCTCATATGTTTTTGTAATTCAAATAAACAAAATTGAGAAAGGAAAAATGCTTTATTTTGAAAAAGAAATGGGTATGTAACGTAGTATACTAACATGCTTAAAAAAAGCACACTAATAGTCACTGCTAACAAAACGATTTTACGCATTTGCCACTTCATTTTATCGGTCCTCTTTTTTTAGCCGACTTAATTTCTCTTCTAATTTTTTTATTAAAGATGGATCAGCTTGTTCTAACTCATCTATCATATGGTTCACAACAAGATCTCCAAATTCACCCATTAATTCCTGTGTCATTTTCTTCGTTTGATTAGATAAAAATTCTTCCTTCGTTTGTGTAGTACGATACATACCACTTCTTTTCACAATATGCTTTTCTAAATGTGCTTTCTCTACTAATCTGTTCATAACTGTCATTACAGTATTAAAATTCACCGGGGATTCTTCACTTAATTTCTGTTGCACATCTTTAATGGTAATACCCTCAGTAGCCCAAACAATCTCCATTATTTTCGCTTCAAGCGGTCCGAAAAAGTGATTTAACCCTTGCTCATTTAACTTGTAGTTTTGAGTAAACATCGTATGCCCCCTTTCACACTACAGATTGTAGTATAAAATGTATAGAAGGTCAAACATAAATGATATTGATACTTAAATGAATCCTAATCTCCACTAATTAGTTATCTGTACCACGTTCGATTCATTGTAAACCTAACTTCTCTCCAAATGTATCATAGAGATAATATTCTAATATTTGCACACTAAATTTCTCATTACGCCCAAGTGCAAATAATTCCCGATCTTTTGCTACGATAGTATCTAATGGAATCACCACCTTATCCACTATTTTTGTAATTTCAATTACATTACTTTCTACGTTTACTTCTGTTTTAAATTCAATATTTTCTAATACTATATGTGAACGTCTTCCTGATGCAAAAAAAGTAAAGTTAGGATTTTTAAAAATTCCAATTTCACTCTCTAACGGATATAAATATTTATAAATTATATCTCTATGTCCATCTTTTATTATTTTTTCATCTTTTTCATCGTCTAAATATTCTTTCACCTTCGCTGCGAACTCAAATCGAAAATCCACTCTTTCACGCTCCCTCTTTTCAGTTTACGCTAATAAATATATCGATATAATTTCACCATATTATAGAATAAGTTCCTATAAAAAGTAAAAAACATTTTTGTAAAACTTCTGGTATTCCCCGTACTTTTTAATATAAATACTCTTTCAATATTCATTAGTACGTCGTTATATTCATTTAAACATATTGTTTCCATACTTTGAAACAATATTATCCAGTATTATATATCAATAAAGTGAAACTTTAATCAGTGGGGGTTTTGTTCATTCCCCACTGATTATTAGCCTTCACCAATCGGGCGTTTACGGGCAGCAGGGCTCCCACCTAACTGCTTTGCTCCAGTTGAATTTTGAGGCGGGAGTTTACTGCCCGCAAATAGCGGGATAAACTGCTTCTAATTCCTTTCTATCTACAGCTAACGATACCTCATGCTATTTCAGTATATTGTTTACTTTATTTCCCCTTATTCATTAAATCACAGAAGGAATGTAACTCCCCACTATCGAATTTTTACATAACAAATATTATTAGGTGGTGCTTTACTATGAAATTAGCTGTCATTGGTGGCGGTGATTTACAAGATCCAAATCACTTGCATATTAATGAACGACTTATAGAATTAACGAATAAACAATACCCAAAAGTATTATTCATTCCTACAGCTAGTCGTGATGATGAAGGATATATAAAGTTATTTTTAGAAACATTTGAAAAGCAATTACATTGTGAGGTTCAAATTTTACGCATTTCAACCGAAACACCTACTAAATATGAAATAGATGAGATGATTCATTCTGCCGATTTAATTTACCTTGGCGGTGGAAATTACGTTCACATGCTTGAACAATGGAAAGAACATAAACTAGATGAAAAGTTACTATTTGCTTTAAAACGTGGAACACTTATTGCAGGATATAGTGCCGGTGCTATGTGCTGGTTCACATCTAGCATTCGTTCAGATTATGAAGGTTCCGGTTATATAGAAAGTAGTGGCTGGGGTATTGTTAACAAAAGATTTTGCCCCCATTACAATCAATTAAATAGAATGAATGCCTTCCATACGTTTTTACAAACTCACCAAGGTAATATAGAAGGTATTGCATTAGAAGATAATTGCGCTTTATATATTACAGAAGGTTCATTTGAAATTATCGGTGAGCCAGATACAGCTTGGGAGTTTTATATGAATAATGGAGAACTCATTAGACAACATTTTGACATAACTTTGAAAAGTTATTTATAAGCATTCATAAAAAAATGTCCCTAAGTATAATGACTTAGGGACATTTTCATCTTTTAACTCACTAATCGTGTAATTCGTTTCTTCTGCCATGAAAGCTTATAATATGCATACTGTAATATTAAGCTGACGATGAATGCAGCTGGATACCCAATCCATATCCCTTCTATTCCAAGGCTCGTATGGTAAGAAAGATAATACGCCACAGGTACTTCAACAAGCCAAATTGATACAACACTGATTACAGTTGGCCATAATACAGTACCACTTGCTCGCATTGTCGCACTAATGATTTGTGCATGACCGAAAATTAAGTAGCTCCATAATGTAATCATGATTAGACTATGAGCAATGTCAATTGTATTTTGACTTGTTAAAAATAGTGCTAAAATATCTCTTGAGAACAAGTAAATAAGAGATATTAATACACCACCAATGATATAATTCATAATAATTCCGGCCTTAACAACTTTCTGCAATCGATCAAATTGGTTCGCACCAATTGATTGCGCTGCAAAAATTGATACCGTAATACCGAGGCTAACCGCTGGCATTTGTACATAACTTGCAACTTGGTTCACAACGCCATACGCCGCTGTTGCATCTGACCCATAGCGATTCACAAATGCGATTACCGCAATTTCTGATAATGAAACTAATATCATATTAATACTCGCTGGAATACCAAGTCGTAATAATAACTTTAATAACTCCCAGTCCATACGAAGATATTTTCTTACTGTAACGTCTAATTGCAGTGGATGATTTTTCTTCTTTAAATACACTAGCATGACAATAAACGTAATAACTGTAGATATAACTGAAGCATAGGCTGCTCCGTAAACATCTAATTTCGGAGCTCCTAACCAGCCAAAAATAAGAATTGGTAATAAGATCATATTTAGCGCTGTACTTACGATTAAAAAGTAAAATGGCGTTTTTGAATCTCCTGTACCTCTCATAAATGTTGTATATGCAAAATATAAGAATAATACTGGCATAGATATAAATAAAATTCTTGCGTAATGCACACTTATTTCAATAATATTTTCTGGCGTTCCCATAAGACGCATAATATCCATTGCAAAAATACTACCTATTATCGCCAACACGACTCCGATAATAAAAGTAAACGTAAGCGTCGTACCAACGATAGCTTTTAAGCGCTCCTCATTTTTAGCACCAAATGCCTGACCAATTAAAATTGAACTACCAGAACCAATTCCAATTACAAATGAAACGAGTAGGAAAAATAACGGAAAAAATGCCGATATAGCTGCTAGATCATTTACGCCAAGCCATCTTCCTACTACTACCATTCCAAATAACTGTCCAACTGATTGTAATACATTACTTAAAAGTAACGGCACTAAAAACATGGACATCGATTTCCATATCGGCTTATGTTCCGTTTCTGACTTCTGTGACTCTACACCTTCTTTATTGTTATCTGTAGGTGGTTTCAAATTTCATTTCTCCTTTTACTAAAAATCTGTTTTTCAACTTCTATCTCTTTGTATAGTTGTTATAACGATGTGCTTCCATTCATTTTCTTTTCCGTATTATTATAACTTCACCCAATATTGGCTTCCATCAGCTGTTCTATCTAAAAACCCATATTCGATTAAATATCTTCTTAAAGTTACAAAATCCGGGTATACACTTTCTATGACAGTATTTACTTCTTTTTCATTGTACTTTTTATTACTATCAAACTTCGTCACTAAATGGCGTAATATAATTAATTTACGCTTTTGCTTCTTCGGAAATTTAGAAAGCGGTCCATCTAATCCTTCTGTAAAATGTGCTTTTAATACTTCCTCATTTTCTTCTTCCGTAATATTGTAGCGATCATCCACCATCGTAGCTGTTCTATGAATCGGTACAAATTTAGTTTGAACTTTTGATTTTTCTTCTGACAATTCCATTAACGCTAAAAATACTTTCGCTTGCTTCATTTTCTCGCGCAATGTAAATCGATGATTGCGAATCGTCGATGTGCTCCCGCCATCCATTTCTTTTACAATCTCTTTATCGTTAAGTCCCATATGGAAAAACTGAACCATTTTCTTTTGCAAATCAGTTAAGCCTGTAAACTTTTTATCAAGATTTAATAAATATTCAAACATAGATGTATGCTCATTTTGAATATGCAACTGTACAAACTTCTCTGCTTCATACAAAACTTGATTTTCTTGATAAATAACCCCTTTAATAAACGTTTCTCCACAAGCTAAACAAACATACTCCTCTGCTTCCTTGTCAAATACATACCCTTTCTTCAATTCCTCTATCGACGCATCCCAAAACTTCTCTGAAATATCACTCATACTAAACATTCCTCCAAAAGGTTTATTAAAACCATAAACAAATTACGATACCGTTTATTACCACTCCATCATCTTACCATACCGAAAGCAAACAATTCAACATTTCGTTTACCTATTTTACAAACTTTTATAAAAATATCTATTTATGCGTTATAAAAAGGACTTATCCCAACAAACAGCGAATGTGTTTTAGAAACCACTTATTATTAAGATGTGAAATATGCTGTTCAATATTTAAGTGATACAAACTTAATTCAACATGGAACCGGCATTCACACATCCCAAAACTTCAGCATTCAATTTTAACTACAAAAAAGGTGTTTCCATATACGAAAACACCTTTTACCCTTTATATATTTTATAAACAACTTCCACTAAAACTTTACTCGCTTGTACAAATACATGTTTTCGCTTTCCATCCTCAGCGAATCTATTTGAGCAGCCATTCATAATCATCATACAACTAATTATGACTAGCACTACACTTCTATTCTTGTTAGTCACTTTATACCACTCCACTATTAAAAACTTCATTTAAATTTATCCTATCAAAAAATTTTACACGAATAATAAACCGAAAGAATATGTAATTCTGCATATTCTTTCGGTTTATTACGATGTTGTGATTTAATTTAGTTAAATAACACGTATAACGAGGTGACTAACTTGAAGTTTAAAGCGAAAAAAAATCCATTTCACGTCATTTTTATTACATTATTTATAATTATTTTTTTCATTTCGCTATTCTTCCAAAACGAAAATTCTATTTTTTTCACTCTTATGATGCTGTTAAATATCGTGAATCTCTCTTCATTCTATTTCTCTCACTACAACATAACGGAATCTTCTCTTATTGTAAAACACGGTTTCATATTACGTACTGAAATTCTATTTGAAGATATTCGTCACATTAAATACTCTGGCAAAACACTCCGTTCAGAAAAATGGACTAGGCAGCAATTAGAAATTGATTATAATTTATTTGACTCTGTGACAACTTTCGTACCACAAGAAGAAGAAAAATTCATTTCACTCTTAAAAGAGAACTGCCCACATATGAAAGTAATGAATACGTCTTCTAACAAATAATATCTTTTGGAGCTTGCAGTAGTACAAGTGGCGGAAACATAAAATAAATATCAAAAAAAGCCAAGATTCTAAACTAAGAACCTTGGCTTTTTCTATTACTCTTTCGGAGCAATCATTTTTTTCGGATCTACAATTTCATCAAATTGCTCTTCTGTTAATAGGCCCGATTGCAATGCTGCTTCTTTTAAAGTTAACCCCTCTTTATGAGCATGCTTCGCAATTTTCGCTGCATTTTCATATCCTATATGCGGGTTTAATGCAGTAACAAGCATTAATGAACGATTCACATTCTCTTTAATTACTTCTTCATCCGCTTCAATACCAACTGCACAATTATCATTAAATGAAACAATTGCATCTGCTAATAAGTGAGCGGATTGTAAGAAGTTATATGCAATAACTGGTTTAAATACGTTTAGCTCAAAATTACCTTGGCTCGCAGCAAATCCGATTGTTGCGTCATTTCCCATCACTTGCGCTACAACCATCGTTAACGCTTCACTTTGCGTTGGATTTACTTTACCTGGCATAATAGAGCTTCCTGGCTCATTTGCCGGAATAATAATTTCTCCTAGACCACTACGTGGACCACTTGCCAGCCAGCGTACATCGTTAGCGATCTTCATTAAATCAGCTGCTAATGCCTTTAATGCACCATGCGTATATACAACTTCATCATGGCTCGTTAATGCGTGGAACTTATTTGGTGCAGAAATAAATTGCTTACCTGTAAATTGGCTAATTTCCTCTGACACCATCTCACCAAATTTAGGATGAGCATTAATACCTGTTCCAACTGCAGTACCACCAATTGCAAGCTCTTTCATATATGTATTGCTCTCTGCAATCATACGCTCTGTTTTTTCAAGCATACGGTGCCATCCGCTAATTTCTTGTCCTAATGTTAACGGTGTTGCATCTTGTAAGTGTGTACGACCAATTTTTATAATATGTTCAAATGCAGTTACTTTTTCTGCTAAAGTTTCTTTTAGTTTCGTAATTGCCGGTAATACGTGATTTTCTACTGCAATTACACATGCTACATGAAGCGCTGTTGGAAATGTATCATTTGAACTTTGAGACATGTTCACGTCATCATTCGGATGAATATGTACGTCAGATCCCTTATCTTTCAAAATTTGATTCCCTCGATTTGCAATTACTTCATTCACATTCATGTTTGACTGTGTACCGCTACCCGTTTGCCATACAACAAGCGGAAAATGTTCATTCCATTTCCCTGCAATTACTTCGTCAGCTGCTGCCACAATTGTTTCTGCTTTTTCTTCTGATAACTTTCCTAATTTTTGATTGCTAAGCGCTGCACTCTTCTTTAAAATGGCAAATGCTTTTACAATTTCAAGCGGCATTTGCTCTGTTCCAATCGGGAAGTTTTCTTTACTACGTTGTGTTTGTGCTGCCCATAATTTATCAGCTGGAACTTTTATTTCTCCTAATGTATCTCTTTCAATTCTGTACTCCATTTTTTCATCCCCTTGAAAATATAATACCTACATCTCTTATATTAACAGACTTTTAATCAAATGATAAGAATTCTCACTCATATATACAAATATTCAATATTTTTTTCATAAATTCCTCTTGACCTAAACTTAGGTTTAGGCTGTATCCTTTCCATTGTAACCTACTATAACGACACTGGAGGAATTCAAAATGAAAAAATATGCTTTCATAACAGGTGCGAATAAAGGGATCGGATATGAATTGGTTCGTCAATTAGCAGAAAAAGACTATCACGTATTTTTAGGTGCTCGTAATAAACAACTTGGACAACAAGCCGTAGAATCTTTAAATGTTTCAAACGTTTCCTATACTCAAGTAGACATTTCTAGTGCTCAATCCATTCAAGAAGCAATCAAAAAAATCCATGAAACGACTGACCACTTAGATTTATTAATCAATAATGCAGGCATAGCACTCGACTTCCATACGCTACCTAGTGAATTAAATATTGAAACTTTACGCCAAGGATTTGAAGTTAACTTTTTTGGAACATTCCAAATGGTGCAAGCCTTTTTACCATTATTAAAGAAATCAAGCAACAGTAAAATTATAAATGTAACAACTGACATGGCCTCACTAACAATGTTTGCTAGCGGTGAAACACACCCAATTAATACATTAGGATACAATTCTTCAAAAACAGCTATTAATGCTTTAACATTAGCATTTAGCAAAGAATTTGGTACTAACGGTCCAGCAATTTTCGGAGTAACCCCTGGTTTTACAACTACTGACCTAAATGGAAATTCCCCAGGTGGCCATACGACCAATGAAAGTGCTAAAATTATTATTAAATATGCATTAAGTGAAACAAACTATAATGGTAAAATACTAAATAAAGACGGCATTATACCTTGGTAATAAAGGGATGAATGATATGTATTATACAATTGGGCAAGTCGCCAAAATGCACCACTTAACTATTTCTCAAATACGTTATTACGATAAACAAGGACTGTTCCCTTTTCTTAAAAGAAATGAAAAAGGAGATCGCGTTTTTGATGAAGAAGCACTGAAATATTTAGAGATGATTTTATGTTTAAAAAACACCAGTATGCCAATTCAAAAAATAAAAAAATTTATCGACTGGTCTATGGTGGGGGAATCTACCATCCTTCAACGGTTGGAATTAATGAAACAACAGGAGACCAATGTCTTACAGCTCATTCAAGACACTGAAAAAAACTTAAAAAAGATACAACAAAAAATTGCTAAATATGAGGACGAAATAACTTCTTCAACTCCTATTATAAAATAAAAAATCACCTTCTACATATTGTAGAAGGTGATTTTTTATTTTATGATGCTTGCTTTCCTTTATCCGCATCATCTACATACCAAATGAACTTGCCTGTATATCCATAAATAACTGCTAAAATGAGTGATACGAAGCTTAGCCACATAAATGGAACGTATGATAATGTTGATACACCTAAAATACCAGCCATAAAAATACCATTATCAGACCATGGAACCATACCAGAAGTCAAAGTTCCACCTACTTCTGAGTTACGTGCTAATACGCGGCGATCTATTTTTAATTTATCATAGCTTTCTTCCATAATTTTTGGTGTTAAAATAAGTGATACGTACATCGCACAACCAAATATGTTAGCTAAAAACGCAACGATTAATGTAGACAATGTTACATTACCTGCAGAATTTAATTTCTTCTCAAATTTCGATACGATTACCTTTAGAACACCTAACTTTTCAAGTAATCCACCAAAACCTAAGCCGAAAATAATAACGGCTACTGAACCAAGCATACCATTAATTCCACCACGGTTTAATAACTTATCGACAAACTCGACACCAGATTGAATTGAGAATCCGTTATATGCTGTTCCAATTGCCTCTCCAAAGTGCATTCCTTGGAAAAGTGTTGCCCAAATTGCACCAATTAAAGCTCCCATAGCAATTGTTGGCATAGATGGTTTCTTCATCGCCAATAGCACAATAACGATTACCGCTGGAACAAGCATCCATATTTTAATATCAAAGTGCTTTAATAAAGATTCTTTTAAAAACTCAACTCTATTTAAATCTACATTATCCCCGCCATACATCCATCCAGCAACAGTAAACATAATGCTGGTAATAATATAAGCTGGAACGTCTAATACGAGCATAGCTCGAACGTGAGCAATAACATCTACTTTCGCCATAGAAGCTGCAAGAACTGTACTATCAGAAAGTGGTGATAATTTGTCTCCGAAATAAGCTCCTGAAAGGACTGCACCCGCAACAAGCGGAAGTGGTAATCCAAGCCCTTCACCTATCGCCATCATAGCAATACCTGCAGTTCCAACTGTTCCCCATGATGTTCCTGTCGCGATAGAAGTGATTGAACAAATAATTAAAGTTGCCAATAAGAATATGCTAGGGTGAATGAATTCTAATCCATAATAAATTAATGTAGGTACAACCCCACCAGCAATCCACGTTCCAATTAAAGCCCCAACTGCAACTAAAATAAGAATTGCTTCTAATCCATTAGAAATCCCTTTCGTAATTGCATCTTGCAATTCTTGATAACGAAATCCTAATCTTAATCCAAGCGCAATAACTAAAAACCATGAAATAAATAGCGCTAATTGAATTGGGAGATCAAAAATCGTTTGGAAGGAAAAGACGACAGCAAGAAATAGGCATAAAAGAATAATAATTTCTAGCATCGATGGTAATCTTACACTTTTCATTTTTTTCTCTCCTTACAAGTCGATAACATGATGTATGTAGTCTTACGTGTATGTAGTATACAATTAGCGAAGACAAAACAAAATTTTCATATTATTTCGATTTATTTTTTCAGTATAATATATTCACAACCCTTTCTATTGTAAAAGTAGATTGCGCTTTTCGCAATGAAAAATATAAAAAATGTTGTATTTTTATTTATTTAGATAAAAACACCTAATGAAATAAAACTTTAATCAATGAGGATTTTATCCATCCCCACTAATTATTAACTCATAATAACCTTTTTAATATTTGCCTCAACAAAACTTTTTACTACCGCTTTCACCTCATATGTAATAATATATTTCCACATAAAAAAAGAGCACACATCATTTAATCGATGCATGCCCCTCTTTTATTTATACATATTTTGTATCTCTTCTTTATTTTTAAGTATTTCCGAAAACTTATCGCTACAACCTTTCGGAAATAAAACTCCAAGTCCATATGAATGCCCAAACTGAAAATGAGGGTATTTCACCTTGACCTCATCCCAAAACTTATACACACCGAAATCACCGTTTTTAACTTCAATATCATGAAATAATACAATACCGTTTTTCGCAACTTTAGGTAACCATGTTTTATAATCATGAGAAACAGCTTCATACGTATGATAGCCATCAATATGCAAAAGATTTATCGTTTCATCTTGAAACTCATCCAGAGCATCATCAAAAGTAGACCGAATTAAATTCCCTATATTCAGGTAGTTATCCCTCACCACTTTTTCTACTATTTGAAAAACCCCTTCTCCATATGGACCTGTATGCCCATCTCCAGCCCAAGTATCTACAGCAAAACATTTTGTGGCTAACCCACCATCTTTTACCCCCTGGCAAAAACTAAAAAAGGAAGCACCTAAATGCGTACCTAACTCAACTAAAGTTGCTGGTTCTTCAAATCTTACTAAATCATATGCGAAATCTAAATGCCCACTCCACGCAGATTGTGACCGAATAATAGGACTAAATTTTTCAAATTCAAACGATGGTTTATGAGTAACCCAGTTCATCGCGTATCTCCTTATACACATATTTTTAACAAACCAAATTACTCTTATCTTTATTTTTTTGGCGTCGCAATTATGATTATATTTCATAAAAAGATGAAGAATTACCCCATTCTTATTGGGGTAAAGCATCATATACATATGGATTTGCTGGCTTCTTAATCTTCTCTACTTTACTTATTTTCACAAGTGGAAATAGCATTCCTTAGAACCAGAAGCATTGAAAAACTTAGATGAACGATATGGAGATCAAATAACTGAACTTGTATTTATCGGCATCGATATGAATCGTTCTATTAACAGAAAAAGAAATGAACCAAAACTGGAATACATTTGTTGATCCTATTCCCGCTTTTACTTACACTTCATAACAAAAAATAAAAAGGCTTCCGTAGCATGGAGCCTTTTTCACTTTGTAGTACTCTTATTTAACCGACTTGCTTTAATAAGAAACACAATTGTACCTAAAACAATTAAGATAGCATATACGATACCAACTACATCACCTATTTTTTCTAAGCCAAACGGTAATAGTATAGTAGCAACTCCGACTATATAGGAAAACACACCTGAAAGCTTCGCTAATTTATTTTTATCTCCAACAAACGTTTCTTCCTGATAGCCTGCCAACAAAAACAATCTCTTTTTCACATGTATTTGATAGCCTAAAAAAATGATAAGTAATCCAACAAATAAACAAACCAAAAATCCTGCTAGCATTTTAATACCACCCTCTCTACAATATTTTACCACGCACAAAAAAATTTTCGTCTTCACCATAAATATTTTTCATCTAATTAGAAATTTCAGTTTATTACTATTCCTTTTTGTGATATATTGCATATTGTATCCAATATATATTTTGGAAAGGAGGACTATATGTCTTATGGATCCAAATCGATTAAAAGGAATTATAATGGTCATAATCGGTGCTTGTTTATGGGGCTTATCCGGAACAGCTGCGCAACAACTATTTCAATATGAAAATGTTTCTACTGAATGGTTAGTTACAATCCGTTTACTTATATCCGGTGCTATTTTGCTCATTATGTCATCATTCGGAGCGAACAAAAAAGAAATATTTGGAATTTGGAAACAAAAGTCTGATGCAAATAAGATAATTTTGTTCGGTCTTTTAGGCATGCTTGCTGTACAGTACACGTACTTCGCTTCTATTAAAGAAGGAAACGCTGCTGTTGCAACTTTGTTACAATATTTAGCCCCTATATTTATCACTATATACTTACTGTTCAAATGGAACGTCCGTCCATCAAAAATTGATTTTATTTCAATTGCACTCTCATTAGTAGGGACTTTTCTCTTACTAACAAACGGGTCTGTTCAAAACTTAGCTGTTTCCACACCAGCTATCATTTGGGGCATTTTATCTGGATTATCACTCGCATTTTATAGTTTGTATTCAAAAGAATTGTTAGAAAGATGGTCTTCATCTGTTATCGTTGGATGGGGAATGATTATTGGGGGTATTGGTGTAACGATTTTACACTTTATTTCTACAAACGAATTCATTTTATTATCAACTATGAAATATGTAAAACTAAGTACCCTCCCGCTCATTACATTTGTCGTCATTTTCGGGACACTCATCGCATTTTATTTATACTTAGATAGCATAAGATACCTTACGCCTAAAGAAACAACATTATTTGGCTGTACAGAACCACTCGCAGCTATTATTTCTTCCGTACTTATTTTGCACGTACCGTTTCAATCTTTTCAATTATTAGGTGCTTTTTGTGTCATTGTAATGGTGCTCATATTAGGCCAAAAACCAGATGAAGAAAAACCAAAATTAAAGCTTGTTAATACGAAAAAGAAACATATACAATGAAAGGATTGAATTCACTATGCCTGTCCCTCAAAATTATAAAAAACCAGGAAGAGTTTCAGCAAAGTCACTCGTTTTAAATCAACTGCAAGATTGGATTATAGAAGGTGTTTTACGACCTGATGAAAAAATAAATGATGGGGAATTGGCAGAAGCACTAGGAGTAAGCAGAACACCTGTTAGAGAAGCTTTACAAATTTTAGAGCTTTCTGGATTAGTTGAAATGGTACCTGGGCAAAAAACGAAAATCGCGCCTATTAAGTTAGACGACGTATCTATCATTTATGAGACGATAGCTGGTCTTCACTCAATTATAGGAAAGCAAGCACTTCAAAAAGTTACAGACGCTGATATTAAACTACTTTCCGAGATAAATGATGCTTTTCAACAATCTATACATGAAAAAGATTCAAAAAAAGCTTTAGAACTAGATATACGATTTCACAATACAATTACTTCTATTGCTAAAAACCGATATATTGAACCTTTTCTAGAAAATATGCAACTTCACATTTTACGCCTTGAATATTTATTTTTCCAAAACTTCGTACCTGCAAGTCAATCTATTAAAGAACATCACTCTATAATTCAAGCACTACAAAAGCAGGATGAAAAACGAATGGAACAAATGATGTCTCAAAACTGGCTCCGTCCAATGAAAGAAATACAAAAAATAATTTCTATGAAATAATAAAGCTGGTTACACAAAAGTGTAACCAGCTCCTTCTTTAATAATCTATATGCTATGCCTGAATATTTGCGTAATCTTCAATATGCTCGTACTCTTTTTCCAATTCCTCTAAAGACAGCTCGTATAATTGTCGGTCGCGAATCTTAAACACCCCTGCTCCAATTAACTCATCAATTAAATGTCTCTTACGATTTTCAACAGCAAAACGGAGTTGACTACTCATCTTTTAAAAAACTCCTTTCTACGATCATTGAAAATGATAATCTTTATCAATTACCACTTTTGATTATAAAAGATGATTCTTAATAAGTAAAGTAATCTTATGAAATATTTACCTTACAAAGTATTTGTGGCCACATTATATATATGTATGCCACGCGAAAAATGTTATGACACTTTTTCATACCCTTTTTCTTTCATACTTTGCAAGTTGTCTCATTATGGTTAAATTCACCTTCTATTTCAACTTGAATGGTGACATGTTCTACATGAAATTTCCCTTTTAATACATCCGTTGCTTCTTTTAATACGCTTTGCGTTTCATTACCTTCGATAATAAGATGGCAAGTTAATACTTGAAAATCTGATGTTACAGACCATATATGTAAATCATGAACTTCTTTTACAATAGTAATATTTAATAATGTATTTTTCACCTCTTCAGCATCTATGTGCTGCGGTGCACCTTCCATTAATATATGAACTGTATCACGTGTTACACGCCATCCACTTATAATGACTAAAATAGACACAAGAATACTAGCAACCGCATCTGCAGCAGTCCATCCAAAAAATTTAATAAGTAACGCAGCAATAATCGCTCCAACTGAACCTAATAAATCGCCTAGTACATGTAAGAACGCACTTCTTAAATTTAAATTACCTTTCACATCTCCGCCTCTCATTAATATCCAAGCTGATACAATATTAATAAGCAGACCAAGCACAGCAATAATGAGCATTCCATTACTAGCGATTTCAACTGGTTCCTTAAAACGACGAATTGCTTCAATAAAAATATATACTGAAATGACAATAAGAACGACACCATTACATAATGCCGCTAACATTTCGACTCGCTTATACCCATATGTTTTCGCGGCCGTTGCCGTTTTTTCCCCAAGCTTGAACGCAAGTAAACTTAAAGCTAAGGATACTGCATCACTTAACATATGCCCTGCGTCAGACAATAGTGCTAAGCTATTTGTTACAAATCCGCCAATAACTTCAGCAATCATAAAGCTTGTTGTTAATAAGAAGGCAATTAATAACGCTTTTTTATTTTTTGAATGACCGTGATCATGTGAGTGTCCCATACAAATGCTCCTTTAAGTGCAATATCTGTATGTTAGTATGAAACACATTCCCTATCTTTATCCCCCATTAACGCCCGATAGTGAATGCTACTAATCCGTAGAAGATGAACAATACCCCACTGATTAAAGTTTCACTTTATCCCGCTTCCTCTGTATACAAACTTCGCTACTTTTCAAACAAGTCCTTTTTCTCAACTAAAAACAAGACTACTTCTTTTTTATTTTCATATTGTTTACTAATGAAAGAATTTTTAAGGGGGTTACAAACTTGAAACGACTATTTCTTTGCATGGAGCGTGAACTTGTTATAGTAAAAGAACAATATGGTAACTATGAAACCACATATCATTTACAAAATATGCAACCTACCTGTATTGTGGTTGATCCATTCCAAACAAATCGTGTATATTGCGGCACATTTGGACGAGGTTTATGGCTAAGTGACGATGGCGGGGATTCATGGAGACCAATTGGAGATTCATATCGTTACTTTGATTTCCCTAAAGAGGATGGTATTTTACACTCTTCTATTACTTCTATAACGATAAGCTCAAATGAACAAGTTAACGGCTACGGCGTCGTTTATGTCGGCACAGAACCGAGTGCTTTATTCCGTTCAGAAAATGGCGGTGAAACGTGGACTGAACTTAAAAATATGAAATCATTATTATCTTCCTATACGTGGGCTTTTCCGCCTAGACCTTTTACCCATCACGTACGCTGGATTACAGTTGATCCAAACAATCCAAATACACTCCATGTTTCAATCGAAGCTGGTGCTGTTATTCAAAGTAATGATAAAGGGCATACATGGATTGATAAAAAATTCGGTGCTCCTATCGATGCTCATCAATTACTCATGCACCCTGAAGCCCCAAATCGCCTTTATGCATCATGTGGTGACGGATTTATGGGCGGACCTGATCGCGCATATCTTGAAAGTTATAACAGTGGAAACAGCTGGATCTCATGTAGTGACGGACTTGAGCATCATTATTTATACAGTATGGCTATCGATCCAGCTGATTGTAATACAATTCTCGTTTCTGCCGCACCAAGTGCCGACCTTGCTCATCACCGTATTCCTTATGAATCTTATATTTATCGGAAAACGAAAGATACTCCGTTCGAGCAAGTGCAGCAAGGACTACCATCTGCAATTGGTACAGTCATTTCAATGTTTGCTACAAATCCAGCCGAACCACATACGTTTTACACTTTAAATAACAATGGCATCTTTCAATCCACTGATAGCGGTGAAACATGGGAACAACTAAACATTACATGGAAAGAGGAATATAAAACGCAGCATCCGCATGCATTGCTCGTTACTAGTTCTTAACGAAAAAGAGACTGCCTAATGTTTTTAGGCAGTCTCTTTTTTATTTCTTTAAATCAATTACAATATCATCTAGAACAATATCTTTACTCTTCGCTTCTTTTTTCGGCACTTCAATTTTCTTCTCTTTTCCATTCACATATTCCACTCCACCATGATTTTCAGGTGTATGAACTCGCAAGTGCACACGAGGTGTAACGATAAGCTTTGTTGCATTTTCGTTCAGCTTTTGGAATGTAGCACTCCAACTACTTTTATGTGGTTCTGCTACTGTACCAGTTCCTCCATTTCCTTCACCTGCATATTTATTTCCTAAATCATCTTTTATTTCTAATTCCACATCCGCGCTATCCCATATACTTCGTAATGCCTTAGATTCTTCTTGATTGTAAAAAACGATAAAGGACATCGGGGTTACTTCCATTTTGTCTATATTTACTTTTATTAATTCATTTTCAGAAACCCTATTGAGCTTTACTTCCTTACTATCCATTGCTTTTAAACTAAGTGCGAAATTCCAATTCCCTTTAATTGATTTTTTTTCTTCGTACATATTAATTGATTCCATATTCCATCTAACATTTGCAACGTCCATTCTTTTACTACCAAGATCACTTGTTGTAGTCATACCTACATATTTTTTATCTCCTACTTTCGTAGTTTTAGAACTTCCTGCCGCACCATTAGACATGCTTACCTGTGGGGAACCAAATATGCTCGGATGCTCTCCTAAATCTTTATCACTTTCGATAGAATACGTTATCGTTACAGTTCTACCATCGAACACAGCATCATTAATTGTAACTTTAACCCCATTACTCTCTTTCGTCATATTCAATTCAGTCGAAAACTCTTTATAATTTTCATGTACCCCTGTTCTACCATTATCTAAAAATCGGAATATGTCACCTACAATTGGCAATCCCCCGGCATATGTAGGGAACCCAATACCAAGCGTTGCAACTGATAACCCTACTAAAATAGATGCAGCAGCGACACCCTTTTTCCAACTTTTCATCTTTTTCTTCGTACGTATCGATTGTTTTACATTGCGTTTTACTTTTTCTTTTTCAATTTCAGAAGCCTCAATTTCCTCAAGTTCTTTTTCCTCTATATCAATGTCATTTAATAGTTCATAAATGTCTTTCATATTGCACTACCTCCAAAACTAATATTCGTAGCATTTTGTTGTAGTTTCTTTTTTCCCCGGTACACACGATTATCTATCGCTGCCCTGGTTAACCCTAATTTGTCCCCGATTTCCTCTGTCTTCATGCCGAGGAGATATTTCATAACGAACACCTTTTGATCTAACGGTTCTAATTGATTAATAAGCTTCAATAACTCTTCCCTATCTTCCATAACGATTAATTCATCTTCTGCCGATTTTTCTGTACTAATATGAAACTCATCTGAAATAATTTCTACTGTTCTAGTCGCTTTCCGGTAATAATCAATCACCTTAAACTTTGCAATCGCTGCAATCCATTTTTTAAAATCACTCGGCTCTCCATGAAACTTATTTGCGTTATTCCAAATGGAAAGAAATATATCATTTACACATTCCTCTATCAATCCATCATTTTGAACTGGAAGAAGTACTTTGTGCGTAATTCCTTTTATGAGTGGTAAGTATGTATCGACAACAAATTCTAGCGCATCTTCTTTTTGCCGCTGTAATCTTTTTATAAAATTTTTCTCATTTGATTTCATGTAGCGATTCCCCTTATTTTTTTGTAAAAGCTTTTACACCCTATATAACGTTTTGGAAATTTTTTTCTCTCATCTTTTTTTATTTTTTGTATGTAATGGAATACTTTTCCTTAGCCATTGTCTCATATAAATATAAGCTTGAAGAAAATTTTCTCAAGTCTGTAATTCAATTAGTGTAGTACACTATTTATGCAGACACTCTTTAACCTAGTGTACATTTCATTTAATTAATCTACTTTTATAATTTTAAATTAGGAGATGAGATTTGTATGTGTGGAATTACAGGTTGGGTAGATTGGAAGAAAGATCTTTCAAATGAACATGTTATTTTAGAAAAGATGGCGAATAGTATTCAGCATCGCGGTCCTGATGCTGAAGGATTTTGGTTTTCACCTCATGCGGCTTTTGCACACCGACGTTTAATTGTTATTGACCCAGAAGGCGGGACGCAGCCAAAAACATTCCGTGCCGGTGATTATACGTATGCTCTTACTTATAATGGAGAAATTTATAATTTTCGTGAGCTGAGAGAACAGCTTCAAAAATGTGGGCATGCATTTGAAACTCATTCAGATACAGAAGTGTTACTACATGCTTATTTAGAATGGAAAGAAGACTGCGTACAACATTTAAACGGAATTTTCGCTTTCGCCTTATGGGATGATCAGAAGCAACAACTGTTTTTAGCACGTGATCATTTAGGCGTAAAGCCACTCTTTTATACGGAAAGAAATGACAGTATTATTTTCGGATCTGAAATAAAAGCGTTATTAGCTCATCCATCTGTTCCCGCTGAAATTGATGCGGATGGAATAAATGAAATATTTGGATTAGGCTTATTTCGAACTCCAGGATGTGGCGTCTTTAAACATATTCAAGAAGTTCGTGCTGGACATTCTATAACATTCACACGTGATAAAAAAGTAGTTAAGAAGTATTGGAATTTAGAAAGTAAGATCCATACAGACTCTATCCAAGACACATCTTCTCATATTCTATCTATCTTACAAGATACAGTAAAAAGACAATTAATTGCCGATGTTCCCCTCGTCTGTATGTTATCAGGAGGATTAGATTCTAGCGGTATTACTGCACTAGCGGGGAAAGAATTTGCAGCGGAAAATAAAACACTTCATACGTATTCCGTTGACTTTGTAAATAGCGCCAAAGATTTCGAGCTGACATTTGCTCGTACTGGTTTAGATGCTCCTTGGGTAAAACGCGTTTCTGAACATGTAGGGACATCGCATCATGACATTATTGTGAATGCTGAAGAGTTAGCAAATCACTTATTCGTTCCCCTTCACGCGAAAGATTTACCCAGTGCTGGCGAAATGGAAACTTCACTTTATTTACTATTTTGCGAAATGAAAAAAGATGCAACCGTAGCTTTATCTGGAGAATCTGCTGATGAAGTATTCGGGGGATATCCTTGGTTCCATCAAGAAGAACTATTATATGTAGATAAGTTTCCGTGGTTAACAAACTGGAAAAACACATCTTCTCTATTATTAAACGACGTAACAACTCAATGTAATCCTGAGCAGTATATTAATAAACGATTCCATGAAGCTGCTCTTGAAGTACCTACTCTTGAAGGTGAAAGTAAAAAATCCGCGAAACAACGTCAAATGTTTTATTTATTTTTAACACGATTCCTTCCGTTCTTACTCGACCGTAAAGACCGTATGAGTATGGCTGTCGGATTTGAAGTTCGTGTACCGTTTTGTGATTATAGATTAGTTGAATATTTATGGAACGTACCTTTTAACGTCAAAAGTATTGATAATATTGAAAAAGGTATTTTACGTAGAGCACTGAAACCGGCTTTACCTGACGATGTGCGAAATAGAAGAAAAAGCGCTTACCCTACTTCACAGGATCCACACTATTTACAAACAATCCGCAATTTAACGCTTGATATGTGCAGCAATAAAAACAATCCTGTTTTCTCACTCATTAACCATTCCATATTACTTGCAATTGCTGATCAAAGTAACAAAGAGATTACCAATTTTGAAGCAAGAAGTGCTATGGAGTATATGCTACAAGTAAATGAATGGTTAAAAACGTATCATATTCATATTGCTTAACAAAAAAGAGTTCAAGGACAAAAACCCTTGAACTCTCTTTCATTTATTAATTGGCACATTGTCTATTTTCAGTATCGATGGACCATCCAATAATAGTGGCACAATCTCTACCTTTCCACTGAAGTACATTTGTTAATACAGGCTCAATCTGTAAGCTATTTCCGTCGTGTAATATTTCTACTAAAGATTGATCATCATCAAACTTTAGTTTATCACACTCTAAAATACCATCCGTTGCCATTACAATGTGATTCTGACCTTTTTCTAATCCCCTTACCCCTGATGTAAAACAAGGTGTATTCGCTGCAAAAACATTTTTTCTTCCTATATACTCATAGTTCTTACGCTTATTTAGCCTACCTTTTCCATTTTTCGTTTGCTCTGAATGGAATAAGTACGCGAAGCAATCACCAACTGATAGCCAATATAAGAACTCGCCTTTTCGTAAACAAATTAAACATGCAAGTTCCTCATCATCTTGGTCACATTTCTCGATAAAGAGCTCATCTGTAAATAACGCTAATAAATACATATGTGTATGATGAAAAGCTAAATGGATTGGGTATGAAAATAACTCTTTTAGTTTTTCTTCTCTTTCTGAAATCGCTTCTATTATATAATGTATATTTTTCGTTTTATGATGTGTATCAAAAATCATAACAAATTCAAATTCTAATTTCGGATCCCACCAAGCTAGCACTGCATCTCCTCTTTCATATGCATCACTCTCTTGATTTCCTCCATATACGCCGACTGAAAGAGGACCACATTTTTCAACATGTATTTGATCTACATACATCTTTTCATGACTAATCCATTTAAATGTATTCACAGCTATCATCCTCTCTCTTGCTAAATGTATACCTTTACACATAGATTACCTTATATTTCAATAAAAATAAACTTTTTCAACATTTTTAATGAAAATAAAAGGATTTTACTTCTGAATCAACGAATATATCTTACTATACGATATAAAAATAGGAGGATTTATCATTATGAAAGACATTAATCAACATTGGGAAAGTATTTATTATCACTTACGATATGAATATGAAGACAACCTTTCTCACCAAGCTATTCGTATTTTACAAATCGTTTCTCGTGAGAAAGATATAACAATTGGAAAAGTTGCTACTGAGCTTAGTCTCTCTCATAACACATCATCTGAACACGTAAAGCGCCTTATTCAAAAAGGATTTATTATAAAAGAAAGAAACAAGCACGATGAAAGAGTTGTAAACCTTACTTTAACGAAAGAAGGCATTGAAGTATTAGAAAAGCATACTTTACTAGATAAAGAAAAGATAAAAATATTAGAATCACAGTTATCAAAAGAAGAACAACAATTAATTGAAAAAGCCTTTTCGTTATTAGCTAAGGAGGCAAAATATGCATTTCCTCGTTAAGGTCATCGTCTCCGCCCTCATTATTGGGGCTGTAACCGAATTTGCCAAATATTTTAGTACGCTTGGTGGCTTTATCGCAGCCCTTCCTCTTATTAGTTTACTTAGTTTATTTTGGATTTCTTTCGAAGGTGGGAGTAAACAAGAATTAAGTCAATTCGCTTTAGGCGTATTATATGGATTTCCTGCATCTGCACTACTATTATTTATTGTTTATATCGGTTTAAAGAACTCCTTTTCACTTAGTACATCTATACTCTTCGGCATATGTGCCTGGTGTATCGTCTTTACTTGCCAAAAAATATTTCAAGCTTAGGGGGAATTACTATTAATAGATCAGTAGAGATATTTGGACAAACTGTAGAAGTATATATAAGAGGTAACAGTAAACAAACTGTAGTCATTCAAACAGGAATGACTTGCTCATTTTATGATTGGCTCCCTATTATAGAAGAGCTTTCACAACACTTTACAGTTGTTTCATACCATCGCCCAGGTTACGGAAAAAGTGCGCTAGGAAATACTCCACGTACAGCAAGGCAAGTTACAAAGGAACTACATATGTTACTAAACAAACTCCATATTCACGAGCCAATCATTCTAATCGGCCATTCCTATGGAGGGTTATGTGCACAACATTTTGCAATGTTACATGAAGATAGGCTGCAAGCACTTCTTTTAGTTGATTCTACTTCCATGAACTTACACCGATTAGATGAGCTTCATTTACCAGTTTCTGATCAAACTGATTCTGATGATATGTGGCTACAAAAATATCATACTTACTCCAACATGGATGCAGACGCACTTTATAATGAACTAAAATCTATGCTCGTCAATACAACAAAACAGCATATCAAATTTTCTACCTCTCCTTCATTATATAAAGCGACAGCTTCTGAACTGTCCGAGTGGAAAAATTGTGCTCGCTCAATAAAAAAACAACATAAAACATTAGAAATACCATTAATTGTTATCGGTAGAGATCCTCAATATTCTATTGCTCAATTAATTGAGGGCGGTATGCCAAAAGAAGAAGCTACACAACTTGAAGATATGTGGCAAGAACTTATTCGTGAACAATTAAATCTCTCAATAAACAGCCAATACATTTTGGCTGAACATGCTAGTCACGGGATAGAAAACGATCGTCCAGATGCTATCATTGAAGCCATTCACTTATTGTAAATAAAAAAAGGAAGCAACTAAAGCTGCTTCCTTACTTATCTATTCATAGTCTTCTTCATCATCGACTTCTTCATAATACGAACTCCCATTGCTTACATATATAGGACCGTTCGCAACATCAATACGTAGTACCCATGCCCATGGCACAGCTAAACGTTTATGTATTGCTCTCCAAAAGTTCATTGATTTTCTTTCGTACTCCTGGAACTCCTGAAGTAACTCTTTATAGGAGGAACCGTCTAACTGAATATTTGCTTCTAATAAACGAGAATGGGCATAGTACTGTAACTCTAGTTCAGCAGCAATCTCCATTTCTTCTTCCGTTGCCATACCTATAATTGCTCCATCTGCTGGTGCGATTTCATATACGTTGTGAACTTCAATAAGCCCTTCTTTCTCTTTCTCAAACATGTAAACAGCCTCCTTTAACCAATATTTTTTATGTTACAAAGTCATACTTCTACAATACTTTCTCTCTTTCCTCTTTTTTTGATAAACTTTTACAAAATGTTTATCCGATGACCTGTTTTCTCTACTCTTTCAGCAGAAATGAAACGATTATTATCAAAAGTTAATTTATACACATCAGGCATATGAAGGGTTTTCCAAAACTGAAAATCATATTTCGAATCAAAATAATTCATTAGTAATACCATAATATTTCCATGAGTACCTATTACAATATTCTTACCTTTATATTTTCTTAATATACTTTGCATACATATTACAGCGCGTCTTTGTGCTACATCATTTGATTCTCCGCCTTCGTATGCAAAAGTCCAGTCTTCCCACACTTTCTGGATAACATCATTAAAATCTTCTACTGGCTCTTTACTTAATAACCTTTCTCGTAAATCTTCTTCCAGCTGTATTGATAAATTATATGTATTCGCAATTCCTTGCACGGTTTGAATCGCCCTTTTATACGGGCTAGAAATAACATCATCAATGTTTTTATCCTTTAACAAACTTGTTACATTACCTGCATCAATCTCTCCTTCTTCAGATAAGGGACGTTCCCTTTCTTCCTTTGTATATGTAGAGTGAGCGTGGCGAACGAAATATACTGTAGTCATTATTCAACTTCCTTTCTTAGTTTCAATCTATATTCCATGCAGTAAATAGGAAATCCTGTATCATGAATAGAAAAGAGCGCCTTTTAAAAAGCGCTCTTTTGTTTACACAATAAAATTATTCTATTATAACTTTCTTCTGAATTCTTCATCTGTTATAGCATCTTGAATAAAATAATCTATATTATTTCTCAGCTTTTGATATGCAACTTGATCTTCTATATCGTTAAACATAATTACAACTTCTACCTTATTCCCTTTCTTATCTGTAGTATACAAACTTTTTGTCAATACGAATTCGGTAGAACCACCTTTTTGACCAGCATATTCCAACTTACTATTTTCAACTGTTCCTTTAAAAACATTATCAATTTCATCTTGCATTGATTTTGGAAAATAATTTCTACTATTTATCTTTTCCATTAAACTCAAATAATCTTTAGCATTTGCACTCACTAATCGATCTGACCAAATACGCTGAAATTCCATATCTATTTTTAATGGTATATCACGTTTCTTCCATTCACTTTCATCTTTCATCCATTCATGTATTTGTAACACGTGTTTATTATATTCATCATTAGACATGTTACGTATCATTTCTAACGATTGATTTTCTGGCTCATTAAGCTCTTTTTCTACATACCCTCTCATATATAGTGAAGCAGTATACGAAGAGAACTTGTCATGACTAGTAAGTTCTAACTCTTTTAAACTATCATTTACTCTTTCTATTCCAAGCTTATCTAACAAATATGTTGTATTCGCATTAGAACTATAATGAATCATCCCTTTAGCCACTTCTTCTAAAGCAATCTGTCCATTTTGCACTAACTCTCTCACTTTTGAATCTTCTAACCAGTCAGGATGCGCTCCACCATCCGTGTTTTTAACATAATATTTTTCTAAATCCTGCAATGAAATTTGTTCATCTCGACTTATTTTTCCTTCTGACACTTGCTTAGCAAATTCAACTGCTATTACGATTTTTGCCGTACTCGCTAATGGTAATTTTTTATTTTCATTTACAGATGTTACTACTTCACCGTTTTTTCTAATAAGTAATGAACATGTTTCATCACCTTTATGTTCTTTTATGTAGTTTAATACGTAATCAGGATCTTCTTTTGACAAATAGTACTTCATAATAAAAAAGAAAGCTATAACGGCTACTATAATGACTCCTGCAACAATTCCTATAATCTTTAATATGTTCACAATATGCCCCCTCTATAAATTCTCTTCTATATAATAATTATAACGAATGAAAATACAAAATTATACAAAACAGAGTAACTCTTCCTAAAAAAAGAAAGAGTTACTCTATTTCACATGATGTTATTTGTCCATTTAACGTAACAACTATATTTGAGTCGTCACTTTCTTTTACGCTATTTAGTCGATTTGAGTTAGGAGGACCAATTACAACTGACTCCTTAATTGGCGAAAGGTCCTTTCCTAATTTTTCTGCACTTACACCGTATGCAGCTTGAAATACTTCTGGCGGTGTTAATCTAAGTATGTCTGATCCCTCTGCTGTTTCAAACTGATCGTTATTAAAGAACAAATGTAATTGTACTTCTTCTGTTACCGCTGTAATCCAATGCCACCATCCCATTGGAATAAAGACAGTTTGCCCCGCTTTCACATGATAATTTTGCAATTGATTCGTTTCGGGATTTAAAATGGATGTAACTGCTTCTCCTGATACAACAACATCTAATTCCCACGCATTCGGATGCCAATGTGGTTCCCGCATATGCCCTTTCGTCATAAATAAATCAACAAACGCCCCTCCTATCAACGCAGGTAACTGCGTTGAGGTAACTTCATATGCAACGTTTTTCTCATCTCTTTTAAAAAAGACATTTTTTCTCGAATCAAAGAAAAGATTTGGCGTTCCTGAGCTTTTCTTTAAATTTTTATTATCTGTAACATAACCTGAATTACTCATTCAATCCCTCTTTCCCGCTCCGAACATTTCTGATTTTACACTGTATCGTATGGGGAAATTTTATAAATGTGCCTATTAACAACATAACAAAAAAACATGCCTTCATGATGAGAGCATGTTTTGTGATTTTTTTCACATTATTTAGTTAAAAAATAAACTTTTTACTTACCATGATGTAACATTAAATCACTAAGTTCTTCTTCAATGTGATTTAATTTCGCAACTCCTTCTTTCCACTTATGAATATAACGCGATACCCCGACAATAAATAAAACAATAATTGTAGAAAGAATAATACCATATACGATTGTTACAGTACTCATAGTTACACTTCCTTATAATTAGTAATGTTGTTATTAGTTATATTTTTATTATAAACCTTTTTCTTTTAAAATACTTCGATTTCAACTTTTTGTAACAAAATTGATTTTTCTAATATTTCGTTCATAAAAATGGAATATTTTTCACAAATTATACAAAACTTCACCATATGTACTATTGCCACATGAGTTATATTGTTAAATAGGATAAAGTGAAATTTTAGTCAGTACGGGGTATCTATCCCACACTGATTATTAGCCCGCACCAACCAGGATTTTACGGACCGTTACTGTGGGATAAAGGGGATGAAATACTATGACGACTTGGTTTATTGTAATGTTAGTTGTATTTGGAGCATTTAAAATTATTGTTTCTAGCCTTCCTAACTCTGCTATTGAATCCATTATTAGCAAGTACGAAACACATCCACAACTTGAAGAAGAGAATGTGACTGTTACAATCAATGGAAATAACTTAGAAGGCGAAAAGAAATCCAAAATTATTCATGATTTTAACGAAGGATTATTTTTAGATCGCTATTATGCACCACCACACAATGAAGGCACTCCTTTAATTATCAATGCAAAACGTGGCAAAAAAGATTTTACATTTTATATTTATAGTCATGAAGAGCATGTTGATGTAGTAAAACAACATAAAAAGAAGGTAGTTGCTTATAGTTTACGCTCTAAAAACCTTCAAAATAATGATATGCTCGTATCAGCTGATTTAGCTTAATACTCATATATTAGAAGAAGGAATCCATGGCACATGGATTCCTTCTTTCCTATTTACTGAAAAATAAGCTCTGTCTTCAAACTATCTTTCGGTAACAACCATCCTTTTTTCTCTATACTCGCCATTAATAATTCTCTTTGTTTTGTCGCGATACTTTCCTCAGTTGTTTTAAACGACACTTCTATTACGAAGTCATCTTCTATTTTCCCGGTATTACTTAATGGCCAAATTTCAATATTCGTTTTTATATTTTCAAATTCACCTGTATACCGTTTCATTAATACAGGACCATAAATGTGAGAATCCTTCAGCATCTCTTCTCCCCAATTCGTATACAACCATTTGTTCATTTTCCCTGGCAACTTTTCTATTAACATATTTTGAGCAGCTTGTTCATTTGGTAAATCAAGTACCCCATATCCTTTAGCACTGTAACTTTTCTTATTTGAAATACTTAATGTTTTCTTCTCAAATCCCCAATCTATTTCTGCCTCATAGTTATCAGTTTTACTATCAAATCCATCCTTCTTAGCTACTTCTAATGCATCTTGAATCATAACATTTTGAATCGGGTATCTCTTTTTATATGTTAGCTCAAAATCTTTACTAAATTCTTTCTTTCGAATCCTTGCAAACCAACCTTCATTACTTAAACTTTTATTCGCTGTATCTAAAAATTGCACTTGTATTCTTTCATAATTTGTACCAGCCTGGAAATGTTCTAGTACCTCTTGCTTCATCTCTTTGTTATAACCTAATACTTGTTCTGGCTTTAATAATAACTTCACTTCAAAACTAGGTTTCATTGGACTAGCAGCAAAACTTTCCTTAACGTTATAAAGGAAACAACAAAAGAAAATACTTACGAATACAAATACTTTTTTCATATACCAATCTCCTTTACATTTTATATGACTTCTACACATTCCATTGCAAGTGAATACACATTTTCATATCCTGCTATGCTAAGCTTTTCCTGCAATCGATCCGTATCCTCTTTCAAAGCGTGTACTAACACCGTATGTTCTGGTAATAATGTATTTAACATCTCTTTCACATCTCTTATACTTTGGTGAACTTTATATGGAACTCGCTTCACCCTACATTCTTTACCTGCACGTTCTTTCAAAACTTTGTCTGCAAAACTTCCTTTAGCAATATGTCCAGTAAAGATAATAGAATTTCGTTCTTCATGCCGAAGCTGTTCATAATACAACTGTGCTCGTTTCGTTTGCATATTCGCATCACTCATTACAACTATTCCGTAACTATTTTGCATACAAATGTCATTATCCATAACTATTATGTTTCTTTTTAAACTCTCCACAACTCGTTCAAGTTTTTCATTATTTTTTAGCCAATCTTTATATATGAACATTTCTTCAAAACCAACCAAAATTTCTTTATCTACTATAAGCGGAAACTCTTTATATCGTTCATATAAATACAATACTATATCTTGCGCCCTACCAAGTGGAGGTAGTGGTAGTAATGCTATTCCTTTATTGTGCGCAACTCGTTCAATTTCTGCACATAATTCGTCCACTCGTTCATTTTGCGAAACATCATCAGTGTGATAAGCGGCATCTACAATTGCAATTTTTATATCGCTTCGCAAATTTTCAGGTAAATTAGCTCGTAGTATATTAGATTCTGCTGAATAATCACCAGAATAAAATACGTATGTATTACACATATCCACTAAAAACCAAACAGCTCCTAATACATGCCCACTATACCCCCATTGAAACCGCAACGTTGGTGTAATCTGTATCCATTCATTTGGATTACTAATCTCATCAATACATACATAATTTAGATCTTTAATATTTTGATCGTTATAAGGTAAATTCCACCCTTTTGAAAGATTGTAGTTTCCCCATTTTTCAAAATAAGCTGGAAGTTGCTCCTTCGTATAACGAGTCGTCCAAATTTTTTTCTTATATCCATACTTCGTCAATAAAGGTAAACCCATCGTATGGTCTTCATGAATATGTGATAAAAATACTGCATCCAAAAATGGAACAACTTCTCTTTCTATTTTAGGATAACTATCCTCATATGATCGATTAATACCACAATCAAATACTATTTTTGTCTCTTTATTTTTTACAAAATAGCAGGAACGACCGTATTCTCCCGCTCCTCCCCATACTTCCATCCTCATCATGCTACCCCTTTTCGTTTTTGCTCCATATGTTGCAGAAGTAATAAGCACATTGTTGTAAGCCCAACAGAAACAACAGCCATTGCCATTCCTATAGATACTTCTCCTTGTTCAAATTGAGCAAAAATAAACGTTGCTGACGTTTCTACTGATGGAGGTAGTACGAGAAGCGATGCTACTAACTCTCTTATCGAAATCGTAAATGTCATCGCCCATCCAGCAAGAATTCCTGGAATAATAAGCGGCAATATTATTTTTCTAAAAATATAAATATAATTCCCAGAAAAAATACTTCCTGCCTGTACAAGAGAATCATCAATTTGTCCGAGCGATGCTTTTACATACTGCACCGTATAAGGTAAAAAGAGAACAACATACGTTACGATAACCATGACTGGTGTATTGTAAATTGACATAGGCATATAGGGTGAATTCCAAAATAAAATAAGCCCTACAACCATCACTATTCCTGGTACCATATTCGGTAACATGCCGCACATATCAAGCCATTTTTCAGAGGACTTTTTCCCCTTTCGAATCATAAGCGCCAAAAATACGCCAATAATTACAGCAACAATCGCCGTTACGAGTGAAAAAAGAAAACTGTTCCATAAAGCTTCTAATCCCGGAGAACCAATTGTAAATAATGCTTCATAATGGCTTGTTGTAAAGTTATTAAAATGTAAGCCACCGCCTCTTAACTTCGACAAAGAAGCAATAAGTATAGAAAAGTATGGGATTCCAATTGCTACTATTAGTAAGCCAATTACATAAACCCATGCTATAACGCGCGCAAATATAGACAAAGTATACCTTTTAGATTTCACACCTTTTCCACTAACCATTGCATATGTATACTTTCGATTCAATACATTTTGCATATACCAAATGAGCATACACGCACTAAGTAATAAAGAAGATAGTGCTGTGGCACTGCCAAAATCAATCGGCCAACTAGAGATAAATTTATGAATCTCAGATGTTAACACATGGAATCCTATTCTACGTCCGAATGTAGCTGGTGTTCCAAATTCAGCAATCGTCTTTACGAAAATGAGTAAAGCACCCATTACATAACTTGATAACAATAACGGTAGTATTATTTTTCTTAAACGATAGAAAAAACTTCCACCATGAACTGCTGCTGCTTCTTCTTTACTACTCCCAATCTGAAGTAACGTGTTTTTCAACATGAAGTAAAGGAATGGGAATAAATGCAGACTCATAATTAAAACCATACCGCCTAAACTAAAAAACGATGATGAAATCGGCTTTAAAGCCGGAAAAAATTGTTCAAAATAACCGTTAGGTTGCATGAACAAAATCCATCCCATCGATCCGATATAGGGCGGGGTCATAAATGGGATCATAAAAACAATATCTAACTTACTATACTTTCCTACATCTGTTTTGCTCATAATGAACGCCAATGGAAACGCAAATATTGTAGCTCCTATTACAACGAGTACACCTAGAAGCATCGAATTTAGAAAAATCCCAGCTAATCCACCACTCTGCATGACTTCAAAAGGCTTTAAAAAATTCCAACTGCTATTTTCATATACACTAGAAAATAAAATGAGAAAAAGCGGAATGACGATTAACATCGCCACAAGTAACAACGCTACTGTCATTCCAACTTGTCTTACTGATACGAATCGATTTACCATGTAATCACCATCTTATTGAAATACTTTCTTAAATTGTTTTGCTATTTCATCTTGTTCTTTCTCAACTGTTTTCCAATCAATATTTAATACTGGAATCTCTTCTACATTCGGTCTATTTTCAGCTTTTATATCTTTTCTACCTGGCAACAAATACGCTTTAGAAACTTGTTTTTGCACATCATCTGATAATAAATAATCAATAAACTCTTTTGCACCTTCTACATTTTTACTATCCTTCATAATGCCTGCTGCACGTGGACTAATGACTGTTCCGCTTTTTGGATATACGATATCAACCGGTTCACCCTTTGCTTTTGCACTGTACGTCATATAGTCAACACCCGCAATTACCATATCTTTCGCACCTGTTACAACTGGGTCTAACGCTTCTTGGTTTGCCCCAGCTACTGTAACTTCATTTTTCTTAAGCTGTTCAAATAAATTCCATCCATCTTGTCCATTCTTTTTCACATATCCTGTTACAAAGTCTAAAGCTGAACCTGAAAGTGCTGGATCTGGAAGATTCACTTTCCCTTTCCATTCTCCTTTCGTTATATCGCTCCAATCTTCAGGTGCTGTCTTCACATTTTTTGTGTTATACACAATTCCTAATGCTGAAGCACTATATCCAAAATAATGTCCTTTATCATCCGACCATTCAGAACGAAGCTTATCAGCTTGTTTTGCTTCTTTATAAGCTAACGTTTGCCCATCTTTTTTTAATCCTTCCATCGCTGGTAAAGAAGCAAGTACGACAACGTCAACGACTGGATTTTTCTTTTCAGCCTCCATTCTTGCTAAAATCTTACCTGTTGTTCCTTGAAACATTTCTACTTTTATCCCTGTTTTCTTTTCAAAGTCCTTTTGAATTTTTTCTGCTAATCCTTTTGGTCCTGCACTATATACAACGATTTTCTTTTCATTAGCGTTTTTATTTTTTGCATCTACACTGCCTGTCTTTGAGCTACAACCTGTTACTACAGCAGAAAATAGTAAAGTACATACAAATAAAGACTTAAGCGAACTGAATTTCTTCATACGATTCTCCCCCTATATGATGAATACATTTTTTTGGTACATATAACGATACCGGTTTACCAACGCTTAGCTTACTATTGTGATAAGCTGTCCATACACCGAGTGTCCCCATGTTTACTTTCACTTCATAACGTTCTCCTACATATGTAACGTGCTGAACTTCACCTGTATACATTTCGCATAAGTCATTTTTTGTCCAGCTCACATGCTCTGGACGAATCATTTTTTTCCCCTCTACAAGCCAATTTGCCTTACCAACAAATTTTGCAACAAATTCATGAGACGGTTTCACATAAATGTCTTCTGGTGTTCCTTTTTGTAATACTTCACCCTGCTTCATGACAATAATTTGGTCTGACATTGACATAGCTTCTGTTTGATCATGTGTTACATACAATGCCGTTAAACCAATTGAATGAACGATGTCCATAAGTTCTAATCGCATTTCTTCTCGCAAAATTGCATCGAGTGCACTTAACGGTTCATCGAACAAAATAAAATGAGGTTTCGTTACAATTGCTCTAGCAAATGCGACACGTTGCTGCTGTCCACCTGAGAGTTCATGCGGATATCTTTTCTCCATACCTTGCAAACGAACTCGCTTTATCGCATCTTCTACCTTTTCTCTTAATTGATTCGTTTGCTTTGTAGCCCTTAAACCAAATGCAACATTTTCAAATACAGTCATATGCGGCCATAAAGCAAAATCTTGAAATACCATGCCGATATTCCGTTCATGAGGAGATGTTTTTATCTTTTTAGCAGAAGAATACATGCACTTATCTCCAAAATATATTTCACCTTTATCCGGTTCCTCAAGCCCTGCAATCATTCTAAGTAAAGTCGTTTTCCCGCATCCTGAAGGTCCTAAAAGTGTGGTGAATTCCCCTTTTTTCATTACAATCTGTAACGGCTTTAACGCCTGTGTTTTCCCAAATGCCTTTTCTAATCCATGAATTTTAATATCCATCGTTTCACCTCTCTCCCCTCATTCTTAACCTGCTTTCATTCTATCTGGAAGTTTTATACTGAATGTTAATGTACTGTAAAGATTAAATTAAAAAATCTCTAATAAACTATTTATTTCTATAGATTTTTTCTATAGTTAGAAGAAAAAGGGGCCAACTTATCATGAATCTCTTAAAATTAGAAATTGTAGTGCTTATTAAGAAATACAAAAAGCTTACTATCGTTGCAGAAAAACTTGGTGTTAAACAACCTACTATTACGTTTCATATAAAAAGCTTAGAAGAGGAACTTGGTGTACCTTTATTTGAATTACGTTCTGGAAGGTATTTCTTAACAGAAGCTGGTGAGGCGTTGCATCATTATGCTTGTAAAATAGATGCACTTATGAAAGAAGCTAGGCGGGTCACACAAGAGTTTAAAGATTTTAATAAAGGCGCTATAACAATTGGTGCTAGTTATGTACCAGCGACTTATCTTTTACCAGAAGTTGTTCACCAATTTCAATGCGAATTTCCAAATATAAAAATAACACTCATAGTAAAAACAGCTCCTGAAATTCGAACGATGCTACAAAATCATGAAATTGATCTCGGGGTAATTTCTGCGGCACCGTTTGACGAACCACTTCTAAAACAAATGAATGTAATGCCTGATACACTTGTTCTTGCCTTTTCCAAAGAACATCATCTTTCTAAAAGAACAAATGTATCATTACAAGATATCGAAAAAGAACGTATATTATTGCATCGTAATCCATCTACAACGAGAGATTTACTTACACAATGGACGTTAGAACATAACATTACATTCCAATCAGAAATTGAACTAGATTCATTAGAAACGATGAAACAAATTTTAAAATATGGTAATGGGGTTGCCTTTATTTCAAAACTTGCTATTGAGCAAGAAGTACAACGAAATGAGCTATGCTATATACCGATCCCTGATTTTGAATTTCAGCGTAATATTTATACCATTCATCATGAGGACAGATGGAATTCTAAAATAATTTCTTTTTTACTACATAGCATTACTTCTTTTGCAGAAAAAAATTAAAAGGCTGTCGTTATACACGACAGCCTTTTAAACTATAACTCTATTTGTTTTTCTTATCCTCAATTTTCGCTTGTGCCTCTTCAGCCTTATCTAATGCTTCTGAAACTTTTTTCTCTTTTTCTTTTACATCATCTATACTATCAACAGCTTTAATTAATTTATCGATTCCTTCTTCATTTACCTTTTTTCGTTTCGCTACTCTTTCATTTACTTTCTCTTCCACATCTTTTGCTTTTTGAAGCATATTCTCTGCATTTGATGTCACAGCTTTTTCAAGTGCATCATCTTTTTTCTTTTGTAACACTTCATTTGCAATATCTTTCGTTTCTAAATACTTACCGTCTTTTAATGCTGTCGCACCACGATCTAGTAACTGAGCGACTTCTTTATATGCCTTTGCTTCATTCCCTGATTTCTCTTTTTCCGCTTTTTCAAACCACATAATCGCATCACTATATTTTTCATTTTTCAATGATTGCATACCTGTTTCAATATACGTGTCATAATTACTACATCCAGCCATTACGACTAACAGAAAAAGCATTACAAAACTTAATTTTCTCATGATGTTTTCTCCTTTTCTTTGCCTGCTTACTTTACTGTAACATACATGAAAAATAGTTTCAAAAACTAAAATACTAATATGGTCATTTTTATATTGTTGAAATTTTCTTTTAAACCGATACATCCACTTGTTTTTTCGCCATATGCTGCTTTACTCCAACTAATACAACTAACAATAATCCTCCACCTAATGTCATCATAACAATGCTAGTTGGCAACATATCTAATAATAATCCATATACAATCATTCCAAGCGGTGCGATTGCAGTAGAAATTGTTTCAAGTAGACCGAATACACGTCCTAAATAGTTTGGATCTGTCGTCTTTTGCATATGTACTTGCATCGGGATATTTACAACCATCATTGATATACCAGTTAAAATCATAAAAGTGATATAGTAAATAAAACTTGCTACTTTCGGAATGATAACTAACAACGGAAAGACTGTGCATAAACTCAAGCCCGCAAATAAAAACAGTCCAATATAAACAGAGCGAAACGGATTATTCACTTCTTTACGTACTGATAAAACAATTGCACCAATTAGCATCCCGACTGCTAACATTCCCTCTACAACACCGAGTTGCTTCGAGGATAAATGCAAATTTTTAATAATAATATATGGAAGCGAAACGAAAAGTGCACTCGCAAAAAAGTTTACCCCTACTGCAATTTTCATTAAACCATATATTTCATGCTGTCGTTTCACATATGAAAAACCTTCTTTTATACTCGTCAAGAAATGCTCTTTACTTTCGGCCAATTCTTTTTTATATAAATCAAATACGATGAATAATTGTACAATAACTGCTAAAAAGAATGTAATACTATTTAACAGGAAAAATGTTTTGATTGAAAAGAAACCAAATACAACTCCTCCAATAATCGGCGCTAAAATATTCGATAAAGATGATGCCGTCTGATTTAAAGCACTCGCTTTTTGAATACGCTCCTCATCTACTAAATTAGGAATAGACGAAGTTAATGAAACAGAATAAAAACTTGCACAAATTGATAATAATGCCGCTGATACATAAATAAACAGAAGTGATGGTCCAAATATAGTAGCAAGAATAAACATGATAAGCATTGTTAAGCTACTTAATAAATCAGTGCCAATTACAAGCCATCTTCGGTTCACACGGTCAGCTACAGCACCTGCAATTGGGCCACAGATCATTCTTGGTATTGATCCGCAAATAAGAGTAGTTGCAAACCCCATTCCTGAACCAGTTGTCTTTAATACGTATAATCCCATTGCAAACGTATAAATACCCGCCCCTAACAAGGACGTCATTTTTCCAATCATCATTAAAATAATATTTCTCGTTGCAATCTTCATTTTCCAATCATTTGGAACTATACTTACATCCCCCATTATGACACTCTCCCCTTAAAAGTTAAACTGTGTTAAACTTATTATATAATCACCTTTCCAATTTTTACAACAAAAAGTTTAATTATATTTAACTTTTCAGTTATAAAGGAGCAATTATATGGCTACTCTCGGCGAGAAAATTAAAACGTTACGAAAAGAAAAAAAGCTTACTCAAACTGAATTAGCAGGTTCAGAACTGACAAAAAGTATGTTAAGTCAAATTGAAAATGGAAAAGCTACACCTTCCATGAAAACATTACAATACATCGCTGAAAAACTTGGATGCGAAACGAGTTTTTTACTAGAAGAAGATGATGTAGAAATTGTAGAAATCATTCAACAAATGGAACAACTAATAAAGGCAAATAAATGTGATGAAGTATATGAGACTTTACTACCTATCGTTCAAAAAGAGCTACCTTCTACTTTAAATACCGCTCGTTTATATAAACAATTTGTAACAGCTGCGGCGATTATGAAAGATTACAACATTGAATATTACGTTGAAAAGGCTACTTCTATTTTTGAAAAATATACGTTATACCGGGACAGTACGGAAACAAAATTAAAATTATCCTTTACGATATTCACACGTAAAAAGTATGGTGAATGTTTACAACTTATAGCTAGTATTAGAAATGATTATGAGGAGAAACATTTAGAAATGGATCTCATTATACATATCGAGTTATGTTTATATGAAGCCATCATTTTACTAGCATGCGGCGATTATGAAACATGTGAAAAAACAATATTAGAGGCACTCGAGTTTTCAAAAAAGCATCAAGTATATTTTAAAACAGACGAATTTTATCGGATTTTATCTTACCAAAAAGTCATTACAGCTGATAAAGAACAATATTTATATTACATAAAAAAATCTGAGCAATTTGCCATTTTTACAGAAGATACTCTATCCATTGCGATTATTGATATTTTAAAAGCTTACTACTACAACACGATTACTAATGAATATACAATCGCATTAAAACATCTAGAACAATTTCGAGAGAAACTAAAAGGTGAGCCACTTTTTCAAGACGACGGATTGTATTATCTTGAAAAAGGAAAAGCTTTATACGGATTGAAACGTTACGAGGAAGCTTTACAAGCATTGCAACGTGGTATCATGCCGGATTATATGAACCATCCACTTGATCAAGCGTGGCTTACAACAGCAGGTGCATATCGTGCCCTTTGTTATGTAAAACTTAACGATAAAAAAAGGGCTCTGGAGGA
Organism: Bacillus cereus group sp. BfR-BA-01331; assembly: GCF_022663915.1. NCBI lineage: Bacteria > Bacillati > Bacillota > Bacilli > Caryophanales > Bacillaceae > Bacillus > Bacillus cereus group sp. BfR-BA-01331. Next base: position 291,068 of record NZ_JAKUGJ010000003.1, on the reverse strand, counting down.
AGCTACAGAAGCCGCTCAAAAGATACAATCCTACCCGGATTCCATCTTTTCTTCTTTTATTAAAGAAACATTACAAATAATACAAAAACTTTAAAAATGTCTCGAAATGGTATATTATTCCTCCTTTTTTGCAAAGATAATAATGATGGGAGGAATATAAATGAATATACAACGCGCAAAAGAGCTTTCCGAGTCATCTGAAGAAGCCAATGTCAGTTTTCAAGGCATGCCTGTTATGATTCAACACGTCGATGAAAGCAACGAAACCGCCCGCATATATGAAGTAACAAATCCAAAACGCGAATTAACTGTTCCAGTTAATAGCTTAGAGGAAATATAAAAAATGCCACTTCTTTTTTTTGAAGTGGCATTTTCTTTTATTATATATTTCATCACTAGTTTTTCCTTTTTAGTAAACCATACAGCCCAATACAAATTACAATTAGACCTACTATGCCAAAAGCCAGTTTCTCAAATAAATCTCTTGTTTCATGACTCCTAACTTCTACTATACTTTTGTTTTGTCGTTCAATTTCATTTTGGTCTGTTTCTACTCGCTCTCCATATACTAACAATCGATATTTACTAGATGTATATGGTTCACATGTAAGTAATGTAACTCTATCTTGTCCTTTTATTACACTCAATTTATCAACTTGATTTGGATTAATTATCTCACGCCCAATTACTTTATAAACAAGTTGTTTCCCTAGTACACTGACATAAAATGTGTCGCCATCAGCTAATCGATCCAGGTGGCGAAACATCGTTGCGCCGTGATATCCACGATGTCCTGCTAATACAGCGTGCGTATCTTGTCCACCGATTGGTAAAGAAGTCCCTTCAATTTGTCCGACTCCTTTACTCAAGTTATCTTGACTTGCTCCTAAGTATAATGGTAACTCTTCATCTATTTTCGGAATTGTAATTGTACCAAATACTTCATCTTTATTTATAAAATCTAACTGTTTGTTATTTACTTTTATATCATGAACAAATGGATCATTCATTTTAAAAGTAGTTCTACCTAATAAGCTATTATATGCTTCCATCCTACGAAATTTCTCATTAACATCTTCTACTTTTAAATTAGCAACCATTTTCTCATAACTTATTACTCTTGTTTTATATACATAATTGTTTATATAATTAGCAACCGTTGGGTATATAAATAATGAAAGCCCTACGAGGAACAATAATAAACTTATAAATCCCCTTCTCACACACTCACCACTCAATACATACTATTTTCCTTTTTTTAAATAAATCATTAGAAGGACGATACAAATAATAACAATAGGAAAAACGATCATCCAATCTTCTAAAATGAAAGGTTTTGTAATCATTTCTTTTGCCCCAGCATCATATGGAACCCGGTGTCCTCTCACTAGTAACCTGTGCGTGTTCACTCCATAAGGGGTACATGTAATTAATGTTGCATAATCTTCTCTTTGTACAACTAATAAATCTCCTGTTTCATTTGGTAATACAACTTTTATTTGATCTACCTGATAGGCAAGTACTTTATCTAATGAATGAATATAAAATATATCGTCCTTTTCAACTTTATCTAAATGAGTAAACATTAGTGCTGAAGGTAAACCACGATGCCCCGTTAAAACTGTATGCGTATTTTCTCCCCCTACTGGTAATGAAGATTCGTTCAGTTGTCCAACTCCGCGGGTTAGTACGTCTTCAGTCGTCCCTTGATAAATAGGAAGATTCACATCAATTTTTGGAATTTCTACATATCCCATAACATCACCGATATTTAACATATCTATATGCGAACTTTTGTTCTCATTACTATTTTCATGAAATGGGTCCGAAAATGTTTGCATCGTACTTTGAACTTTTTCATTATATTCCCGTGCTTCTTTCTCCTTACGTTCAATTTCTTCTTTTTGTAAATTACTTACTGCTTCATCGTACGTACTTACTTCCGAATAGTGCGTTCTCGTTGCAAACCAATTACTTGCAATCGGATATAAAAATATACTTAAACCTAGCAAAAATATACTTCCAAAAATAATATTTTTTTTCATAACAGCCTCTTTCGCTACGGATAAAATGTGGAAAAGAGGAAAGCAATATGCCTTTCCTCTTTTCCAAACTCAATTATTATAAAAATATTAATTAAGAATTCTTCACAGGTTTCTTTCTAAAGAAAATAAACGCCGCTGTCACCATTAATAACAAACCAACTACTGTGAATAAAACTGTTCCTATACCACCTGTTTGTGGGATAATCCAGCCGCTTTTATTGTTCTCTACTTGTAGCTCTATTTTTTGATGTTTTTCATCAATCTTAATCTCAATCGGATCTCTTAATTTTTGATATTGCTCTACTGCGCCATCTTCATCTATATACTTTGGTGCTTCTGTTTCAACAATTTGGTATTCACCGTACGGGATTTCATTCCATGTAATAATACCATCTGCATCAGTGATATCATCCATTTTCTTTTTGTTTACTACTACAATATTTCCCTTTTTATCTCGTAATTCGAATCTTGCACCTTCTAATTTCAGAGACTTATTCTTACCATCAATTTTTTCGATTTTTATATTTCCCATTGTTGGTGTAACCACTACTTCGTTTGATGGTTTTCCATCTTTTTCTGATGAAACATCATCTTTGTTTACAAAATCAAGTACTGCTTTGTTCGGAATTTCCACTCCATATTGAACATCACCTTTAATTTTTGCAGTAATTTGCAAGTGTAATTCTTTCCCTGTTACTTTCGAAAAATCTTCCACTGAAGCAATAACCTTTTGTCCAGCAACAATTACATTTACAATACTCTCATCAACTTTTTTACCATCAATCATTACAATCGGTGTTCCAACAACCTCTAAACGATCATCTAAAGCATCGGTTACAACATAATTTTGATACGTTTGAATATCCTCAGGAAGCAATGTTTTAATATCATACGTATACTCTGTTTCACGATTTATTCCCGCGTTCTTTGAACTGTCGTTAATCGTTTTTTCAATTGTAGGCTCTTTATAGTTCTTTACATCTTTTTCCAACTTAACTAGTTTACCAGTTTCTTTAATAGCAAAAGGATATTCTTCTTTACTTGTTAAATAACCTTTTGGAGCCTTTTCCTCTATAAAATAATAGTTTCCATACTCTAAAGAATCTACACTAATTTTACCCTCTAATCCTGTTACTAGTGGAAGTGGTGTTTTTACTTGTGTGTTTGTGCCATCTTCATTTTTTTTGAATAAATGGAATTCCGCACCTGGTAACACACTGTCCCCTTCACCTTTTTTTATTAATTCTACTGAACCACGTTTCGTTTCATTCTTTGGATAAATATGAACATCGTAGTTTAAATCTTTACCATCTGCACTTGTCATTGGAATATCAACAATAAAAGTACTCTTATCTAATTCAATATGGTCTGGACCTTTAACAGCTTTTACTTCATAACGTCCTAATGGAAGATTATTAAAGACTGCCATTCCATTTGCGTCTGTCACTTTTGTAATAACGCTATCCGTTATTTTATTAATATTTTCTTTTACTATTTTCCCATCAGAAGTTTGTTCAAATGATGCAATACGTTTAATTTCAAATGTTACATCTTTTAAAGGCTTTGCCCCCTCTGGAACACTTTGTCCTTCTTTGCCATTGCCCTCTACACCAGGCTTCGCATCCTTACCTTGCTCATACTTATGAATCGTTAAAGTACCTGTATTTTTTGATTCAGCACTAACCGTCATATTCATTAATGTCGAAAAAGCTAAAATACATATTAAAAATGTGCTAAAAATCTTTTTCATCAAATTCCACTCCCCTATTGTGTATACCATTTTTGCAAACTACTAATCTATTTCATAATCTTTCTTTTTCTAAAGAAGAAGAAAGATGTAATGAACATCAATATTCCACCAATTACATAAAAAATAATTGTTCCTATACCACCCGTTTCGGGGATAATCCATTCATTTTTATGATTTTCTATCTTTATTTTCTGTGCAGTTGTTTCTTCCGTTACATTAATTTCAATTGGCTCTTTCAAAAGCATGTATCCGTTTGGTGCTTGTACTTCTTTCAGCGTATATTTCCCTACTAATAACGCATTAGAAATCGCTATACCATCTTTATTCGTTGTTAATTCAGACACTACAGTTCCAGCTTGATTTATCACTTGAAATACTGCACCTTCTAATTTGAGATTTTCATCCTTCGCATCTACTTTCTGAATCTCAATTTTCCCAAAAGATGGTGGTATGATTAATGCTTCATTCGATACAATTTTCTTTTGATCAAATAGTAACTCCGCTTTATTTCGTATACCACCCTTTGCAGTATAAGTTTCTAAAATATCCACACCCATACTCATATCTAGCTTTGATTTAATATGCATCGTATACGATTGATTCATAAGATATTCGTAACTGCCATCTCGCTTCGGTAGTTCAATTTTCACCTTTTTCGACTGCTCATCGACTTCTGGTATAACTTGTATCTCTTCACCATTTACATTTACAAGTCTTACTTGTACTACTTTTAAAATATCTTCTAAATCATCTTGTAATACTATTTTTTCAACATTTGCTACGCCATTTCCAAAATTATAGTTTACATGCCATGTAAACTCTTCATTCTCACTTTGCAATGTTGCCTTTTCTACCTCTGTTTCATCTGCATCAGAAACTGTCTTTATAACCTTTGGTTCCTCCGCTTCCACTTTCGTTTTTACAGTTGGCTTTTCTGGTGGTAAATCTTCACCATCTGGTGTTTTCCCTTCCACAATCGCTATATTTTCTATTTCTTTTGTTTTTAGCGATTCCTTTGTAACTTTCACCTGGAAAGTTACAATTCGTTCTTCTGTATCAAGTACATCACCAAAGTTTACTTTAACTGTATTGTCCTCATATGATCCTGCATCTTCATCCACATCATCAGTCAATGAATTACCGTTCATTTTCAAACTACCTGCTATATACTCCACTCCGCTAGGAAGCTTATCAACAATGCGAACATCTTTTATGAGTCCATTTTTAACTTTATTTTGAAGTTTAATTTTATATTCAAGTTCATCATCTACGTTTACTTTTCCATCTACCCCACCAGTTACTTCTTTCTTTGATTCTAGTTGTCCATACAACCGATCAACCAATGTTTCGACTTCTGGCTTCTCTTGATCTGGTACACTAATAGATTCAACAACTGCTATATTTTTTATTTTCTTATTTGCCATTTCCTGTTTTATAACTACTTCAAACGTAATAACCTTCTCTTCTTCACCTTTAAGGTCACCGAGATGAGCAAATATCGTTCCATCCTTTATATGTGCCTGATCATCATCTTCTACATCCGTTTGTTCCTTTTCGTCTATCTTGATCGTATTCGGAACATATTCTACACCTTCAGGAAGTTTATCTGTAATTTTCACAGATTGTAAGGTAGAATTTTGCACAGTATTTTTAGCTTTAACAGTATACTCTAGTTTCTCTCCTACTTTAAGAGTTCCACCATTTATATCTCTAGCTAATTTTTCTACTGCCAATTTGCCTTTCTGCTCTATATCACGGTTTCGTTCTGGTTTGACTTTCACGATTACTTTATTAGAATCATTCGCTTCAATACGACTCCCTGTTAACTCATCAATCCCTTGAACAACAGCGGTATTAGGAATTTCACTTTCTATTTTTTCTCCCTTTAATTTCGCTTTAAATTCAACAATTGTTTCAGGCGTTTTATCAGTATAAATTCCGCCTTTTGTGGCATTAGCACCTTCACCAATTCTTATTGTTAATTTTCTTGTCTTTACATCATAATCAACTTGATCATCCATCACTAACTCTGTTTGATCCCCCACGTTCGGGCCAGAAATAATCTTCACTGATCCAGGTATAAACTGTAAACGACGGTCTAAAACATCTTCAATTTTTGTATCAATTGAAGTTGAATTCGGCTCAACATTTTTTACATGTAAACGATATATAACCTCATCATCGGATTCATACTTTTCTTTCGGATTTAATACTTCCTTATTAATGACAAGCTCTGGCGCTGTTGCATTTACTGCAAAAGCTAGTGTATTTAATACATAATCATCACCAGATGTAGCAGCTTTTAATCGTATTTCTTTTTGTTCTGGTTTAATATATCCTGCTGGTAGCCTAATTAAATCTGCATCAATTCCTAAATTATTTTTATAATCTGGAGCAAAAGTACCTGGATACTTATCTCGCATATGCTCCTCATATTCAGAAATAGTCGAATTGAATATATTACCAGTTGGATTTAATTTATCCGTAACTTCTTTCCATGCATTATCTGTATGCACAAACAGTTTATCACCTTGCCAATATCTATCTCCTTGAACAGCGAAAACAGAAACTTTCGGATCTAGATCCCCAGCTTTTGAAGCGACAAAATTTTTCACTGTGAATTCTTTTTCACCAGAACCAGTTGCTCTTTTTAATCCACCATCATACACAGTAAACGCTTTTCTTGTTTTTGACTTATCCTTTGTGATAACTAACATGTACCATCCAGCAAAAGAATAGTATCCAGAATTATATGCAAGCTTTGTATTCGGATAAGGTATATTTGCTACAGTATAGCTTCCTCCTTTTGAATTAGAAGAATTTAAAAGCTCTGTAACATCTGCATAGTTAGAAAAATAAGTACCATCAATACCGAAACCATAAAGTAAGCCACCTCCGTAATACGTATTACTTGGTGATACTTGAAAGCTCTTCCCTACAGGAGTGGTCAACTTAACTGGTGCTACATACTGCTGTTGTGTTAATTCGTAACGTGTTGAACTCCAATATAATCCAGCCCACTCAATTTCAGCATCCTCCGGAACAGGAATATATGCCTTAGATGAATTTGTAGTCGTTGGGTCATCATCCACATCAATTAGTTCCCGTGTATAACCATTCGGTGTTGTCCCATAAATATATGTTATATCCGAATACAATGCCGTTTTCTTCTGAGCTTCAGTGGCTTTAATACCTAAATTCGCATTACCGGTAGAATACATATCACCTTTATGAATAGATTGATAAGTTGGCGTATCAAAACCTTCTTCCTCTGTGATTTCTGCCTTTACCTCATCAATTGGACTCAAAAACTGTAACTGCGATAATAGTAAAAATAAACTCATAACAACTGCAAATGTATTTAATATTTTTCTATTTCCTTTCATCCTATTGTGCAAAGAGTTTACCTCCTTAATTACAGTTTTTTAGTATATTATTCTAATATACTTTATATGTATTATTCTAATATAAATCCCGCTATTTGTTAACAAAATATGTGATAAATTACTAATTTATACATTTTTATATAGAGATTTTTAGATTTATTAATCGTTAAATTCCGAATATAAAATAGAAACTTCATACCTTTTCTCTCATTTATGATGTTCTATATTACGGAAAGAAGTGCCATTGTCCGATTTCAAAAAACTACTTACAATTGACCAAATTATACAAGTAATAATGAGGGAACGTAATATTCAAAAGAAGAAAGCGCAAGTATGCTGGATTAAAATTTACAGCCTAAAAAGAAAAGAAGCCCCATGCTTCTTTTTATTACGTGCTAAAATAATTATTAAAGGGGGAAATTACATGGGAAATGCTCCACAAAAAACGAATCATTATTATGCAGTTATATTCACTTCAAATCTATCCAATGATACAACAGACTATAGTACCGTTGCTGAAAAAATGGAAGACCTTGCGAAACAGCAACCTGGATTTTTAGGTGTCGAAAGTGCACGTGATAATTCGGGACTCGGAATTACAATTTCTTATTGGGAGTCACTTGAAGCAATTGAAAATTGGAAAAGGAACGCCTTACATAAAGAAGCGAAAAAAAGAGGCCGTGAGCAATGGTATGAAAATTTCCACCTGCGCATCTGCCTTGTTGAGAAAGAATATAAGTTTCATAGAGGTACATTGTAACTATGAAGAAAAAACTAGCTCTCGTTGTTGTTCATGAAATATACGGTGTGAATGATCATATGCATCATGTTATAGACCACTTCACTACATCTCATATAGATGTATTTTGTCCTAACCTTCTACAATTACAAAATGTATTTCATTATAGTGATGAGGAAAAAGCATATCAACATTTTATGAACCACATTGGATTTGATAATGGAAAAGAGCAAATTGAAGAATTCATTACTTGCCTTTCCAATAGTTACACACATATTGGACTTATTGGCTTTAGCGTTGGAGCTACCATCTCATGGCTATGTAATAACAATCCTAGAATAGATTTTATCATTGGATGTTACGGTTCCCGTATACGTGACTATGTTCACATTAAACCTACATGTGCTACACTACTTATTTTTCCTGAACAAGAAGCTAGTTTTTCAGTATCCTCTTTAATCCAAACATTGCAGCAACAAAATAATCCTTTATTAGAAATAAATCAACTACACGGTGAACATGGATTTTTAAATCCGTACACTGAAAAATATAACGAACACTCTACAAAGCAAGCATACAACCTAATAGATTCGTTTCTTACGCAAACAATATGATAAAGGAGTTCCATATGCAACTAACATTACTATTGCTCATATTCCTAATAATTCCCTTCATTTCAGCATTAGCTCTCATTTTTATGACGGTTAAAAAAGGAAATTTTCTAAACTGACCATACTTACAATCATTCATCGTATGTGCTCTATTTTTTACGAATTGGATATTATATTTAACAAATTTTTATTCCTTACTACCTGAGAAAGTTAGTCGATTTATTTTTCTACCTATTTGGTTTTTCCTTTGCGTTTTAGGCTTTATTGTTTTCGCACGCGAATGGAAGAACAATCGTATTTTTTCCATATCTATCGGTTTCCTTTCTTCTATTAGTTTTCTATTTGGATTATTGTTGTTAGTTCTTTCAGGAATGTAAAAATAAAAGGAAGAAAAGCCCAACATCAACTTTTCTTCCTTCTATTTTTACCTTTAGATTTCACTGTTACTGATTCACAAGGTGTGTAGTAAATTTGAGGTGTCGCCTTATCAACCACCATCATAAACGTAATAAAACCGATAATAAAGAAAATGAATACCGTTAATAAAATAGCGCCTATCGTTAAAAGTATCATAACACCACCCCTATATATTTCATGTTATTACACCTTTCGCTATTATATGAGCTGAATCCTTTTTAGAAAAATAAACGTAACAAAATAATTACAATGACTCCTGTTAATACTGTTCCTAATAAACTACGAGTATATATCGCTACGAAGAATGTCGGGATTGCCGCAATGATATAATCCCACTGCACTGTCTCATGCATAAATAATACTTGTGCTAAAAGTGCTGCTAATATCGCAATTGGTATGTAATTTAACCATTTTAAACCCCAGTCTGGAATTTGTAGTTTACTAAATACGAGAAGAGGTAAAATACGTGGTACGAGTGTGACAGCTCCGGCTGCTAGTAAAAGAAATAATACGTCCAATCTTACTTCCATTTTTCAATCACCACCCCGATTGTCGCAGCTAAAAGTGTTGCGATAATAACTGCTATACTATCTGGCATAAATAAGTGTGAAACGTATGCGATAATAATCGCTACAATTGCAACACTTAGATGAATGGCTAGTTTCGGTTTACTACTTATTAGCTGAAGTACAAATAATCCGATAAACATCGCTGGTAACGCATAATCCATTCCGTACGTATGAGGATCTGGTATCCACTCTCCAAAAAGCCCTCCGAGAACTGTAGCTAAAATCCAATTTAAATATGCTGTTACATTAAGTCCCATCATCCATTTCTCGCCTAAATGGCCTTTTTGTGCTGCTTGTTGCACTGCAACGCCGAAAGTTTCATCTGTAATTTGCGAACCAATTATTAAATTTTTAAAAAGAGGTATCTTGGTAAAGTAAGGTGCGAGTGCAGCACTCATTAATAAGTGACGTAAATTAACAAAGAACACAGTAAAAATAATTGCCGAGGCTGGGGCACCCGCTGCATACATACCTGCTAATATAAACTGAGCAGAACCTGCGTAAATTAATGTGGACATAAAAGCAATTTCTATGATCGAGAAACCTGCTGTTTTCGCAATAACACCAGCCGCTATACCGATGCTCAAATATCCAAATACAGTTGGTAAACAATCCTTTACACCTTGCTGAAATGAATCATCGCTCTGCAGTGTCATATGTGCTTGAGCTTTATTCACCATTATCTCCCTCCATTTCTTCTATAGTACGTTTTCCTGTTACGACATGAACTAAATCTATGTTTTCACGCCATAATGTATCTAATTTATCAGCTCCAAACTCCTTCGTAATCTCTTCCACCATAATGTCGTGCCGAACATATTCTGTAGCGACGAGAACTAAAGCTGGATCGTACGTTGTAACGGCCCATGAAGTGCTATCATTTGAAAAGTTAGCAATTAATACTTCTTCCCCATCACGCGCGATAACAGTTAAATGACCACCCATTCTCTTTTCAACGACGTGAGGTGTCATATAATTATGGTGAAATGTCGCTCCTATTTTTGTTTCTGGAGCACCAAATAAAATCGAAAAAATATGTACGCCTTCCGCTTCCTTTTGATGAATGAATGGCTCAATCTCGTGCACTTGATCCTCCCATACAGAAATCCATAACTCTTCTTTTGCTCTATTAATTATATTGCATATTTCTTTCAAAACACGATCATTTGAGCGAATATGCGAAATTACATCAATTTGTCGCTCTTGTTCTAAACAATTTAATTTTCGGTCTAGAAATTCAAAGGACTTTTCAAAATCTTTTCGCATTCGATCCATTAATTCCGTAGCTGGCACTGGTACATATTTCACTGGTTCAGAAGGAACGATATGCACCGCTCCTTTATCCATCAACTTGCCAAGTACTTCATAAATCATCGAACGAGGTACGCCTGTTTGTTTACTCACTTCATAACCTGTTACTGGATAATGTTTTAATAGTCCAATATACGCTTTACATTCGTACTGGGAAAAACCTAACTTTTGTAACTCCTTTATTATTTCATCCATCGGTAACCCCTCACAATTTATATAGCTCTAATTTCAAAACTACGATTTCACTTTCCATTAGTAGTTATTACTATACCTACTAATATAAAAAAGAAGCCTCTATAAGTCAACTGACAATTCCGAATTTTTATTCGAAATAAAAAGCCTTCTTTTGAAAGGCTTTTTGTGCATAATGAATTATTTCAACTGTAGAGCATTTAATATATTACCCTCCAAATGCTCACGTAAGGTTGAACCTGTATACTCTTCTCGAAATACACCTGCTCTCACGAATAAAGGAATGACTTCACTAAAGAATAAATCCAATGATTTTGGAGGACCGCCTGGAATTGCAATAAATCCATCTAGTGCCCCTGCTTCAAATCTTTCCATAATTTGCTTGCAAACATCTTGTGGTGTGCCTATAGCGACCCAATGAGCAGAACCAACAACTTCTGGTCGTTCTAGTATTTGCTCAACAGTTGGTTCATTTTTTATGATGAAATTCCGTAATAATTCGGCATGTGTTTTACTACGTACAGCTTGATTTCTACTTGGTAGCATATGTTCAGTAACCTTACTTTCTAATGGCATCCCTCTAACATCTAATCCGAGAACCATTTCGAGTAAAGCGTATCTCTTCTCTTTTGTGAGATGTTGATGAGCTTGCCTGTGCATTTCTAGTGCTTCTTCATATGAATCACCAATAAAGAAATATAAACCAGGCAATACACGTATATCATCTTGCTTTCGGCCATGCTTTTCTGCTCTTCTTCTTAAATCTTGGCGAAGTTCGATTCCTGATTCTACATCTGGCATTGCGGCAAAAATCGCATCCGCAACAGAAGCAGCGAAATTCCGGCCTGACTCTGAAGCACCTGCTTGAAATAAAGGCATTTCCCCAGAAATATGTTGCGGGATATTAAGTGGACCTTTCACCTCAAAATGCTCACCACGATGCTCAATTGGCTGTACCATCTCTCTAATTACATCTGCGTTGTCTTCTTTCAAAACTTCATAAGGATGACTCCTCCAAAGTTTTCTTACTAACTCTGTACATTCTGCCGCTTTCGCGTATCGTTCCTCAGATGGTGGCATCCCTGTCTCACCGAAGTTTTCAGCACCATCAATTGATGTGACAATGTTCCAACCTACTCGGCCGTTACTAATCCAATTTAAAGATTGTAGTTGCCTCGCTAGTATATATGGTGGATAAAATGATGTTGAAGCGGTCGTAACCACTCCAATCTTTTCTGTCGCATAAGCAATTGCAGTAAAAAGTAATGTTGGATCTAAAATTACATTCCCCTTATTACGTGCAATTAAATCTGGATGTGCCACTAAATAATCCGCTTTAAAAACAAAATCTAACTTCGATTTTTCTGCTTGCTTCGCTAACTCTACTTGCTCATCAATTCCCGAATCAAATATACAATCTTCTTTCTTTCTAGAAATTAAACATAATCCAATGCAAAGTTGTTTCTTTGTAGACATACACACCATCCCCTTATTTTTAATTTACCTAGTTAAGCAATGTTGCTATCATTTTGAAATTCCATTCTTATGAAAAAGGATAAAATGATATTGATAATCATTATCATTTTATGATGTTACTGAAATAAATGCAATAACAAAAAAGACTCCCGCTAATGGGAGTCCTTTATCTCAATATTTCATTTGCTTCTTTTTCATAAATTTTATCAAACGAAGTCATAATACGTTGCGATGCTTGAATCATTTTTTGACTCGACATAAGATCTGCCATCTCTTTCGTCATATCCACATTTGAATTTTCTAGCATATGATTTTTTACTATTCCTGTTCCGTTCGGTAAATCAGCGAGGTTACCTTCTGCTAGTGTAAAACTTTTATTTTCTCGTTGCACAAGGCGAGCATTCGTTTCTGCATCTACTGTTTTCGTTTGCAAGCGGCCAATATTATTTTGTGTTACTTCATCGTATAATGTACCGTCTGCTTGTACAGCTATCTTTGCTCCTTCTGGAATACGAATACGTTCATTATTCTCACCCATTACGAAAGCACCAGATGCTGTTTGTAAATAACGATCACTATTTAATGTAAAACTACCGTCTCTCGTTAAAAATGTTTCATCATTTTTAGATGTAACGAAAAATGATGATGTGCCAGCCGCACCGTCGTCTAAAAAGAAATCTGTAGCACTATTTGTCATTTGTACATTTCCTTGTACTAAGTTCACATGCGTCGCAGCTGGTACGACAGCGTAATCGACCGAGCCGATATTTGTCGCCGATCCGTCTCCACGGCGATATGTGTCTTGCACATCAAATACTTTAGACGTCATGTTTTCTGCTTTAAATCCTGTCGTTTGGGCATTTGCGACGTTATTCGAATGAACATTAATATGCTGCATGTAATTCATCATACCCATAGAACCTATATAAAGACCGTTCATACTCATTTGAATAAGGCAAGCGCCTTATTCTTCACCTCTTTTCTTACGATGTTTGTAACATTTGTTTTGCTAAATGTTCAGCTGTAGCGATATGTATATGTTGCTTCACGTCTTGTCCGTCTGTCATTAATACAATTGGAGCTGATGATACTGCTGGAATTTTCAACAATTCACCACTACTTGCTGTTTCATCAAATTTCGTAAACACGATACCATCAATATGAATATCTTTAAAGTTCGTAATGATTTCAATCATGTCTTTACTTTTCATAGAAGCTGATAACGTTAAACAAATATAATCTGGCTCTACTTGCCCCATCGTCTCAATCATTTCTTCAACCGTTTCTGACGTACGATAATTTTTTCCGGCTGTATCTATTAAAATATAATCGACGCGCGCTTCTTCTTTAAAATAAGTAAGCGCCCGTGCCATTGCGGCTTCATCCCGCACAGCGATTACTTCTGATCCAATTGTTTTCACGTAATCTTGCAGTTGCTGTACCGTTCCGATGCGAGAGTGGTCTGTTGTAATAAAACCAACCGTTTTTTTCTTACCGTGAAACTGCCACGCCATTTTCGCAAGTGTCGTCGTTTTTCCAACGCCAGTTGGACCGATTAATGCAATTGTTTGTACCTCTTTTTCAAATACGTTTTCAGTATTGAAATGAGATCTCATATCTTCCAATATGTATCCGATGACTTCTTCTTCTGTAATCATCGTCGCATTCTCAAACTTCACTTTTAATTTTTCAGCATATGCATGAATGAAATATTGTTCCACATCGTTTTGTTCTAACATCCGAATTACTTTTTGAATAATAAATGGTACAGATTCCTGGTTTTCTTTTTTTATAACTACTTCTTCTTTTTTTACAGGAATAGCTTGTTTCACAGCAGGCTGTTTTTTAGCTACTTTCGTCTCTTCTGTATGTTTCACAACGACAATCCCTTTTTCAAACAGTTGTAATAGTTTCTCTTTTTTTCTTGCCCATTCTTCACTATTTCCTGTTTGCATCGCTGCGTACGACATAGAAGTCGTTACGTTTTCTAAATTGTGCAGTACCGATTGAATTCCATTTGCCTTCACAATTTCTTCTGAAGGTTCATTTACAACATCCATTAATTGTTCATGAAATTGAGTTACGCCTTCGTTACTTTCTTCCTGTTTATCTTCAGGAAAAGCGACTAACATTTCATAATTTTTCTTCCAAAAAAACGGGATGTTTCGTTTTACACTTTCATCGACAACGTAGTAATAATCTGTACCATATTGGTCAAATAATTTTCGATACAATTCATTTTTCGAAGCTGCTTTTATTCGCATTAACGCTTCTTTTTTTTCTGTACTTTCCATTACTTCACCTCCTACTATTCAATATAAGCAATTTGATCTACAACAATTTCTGGTGCCAATTCACTAATACATAATACTTTAGCTTCTATTTGATAACGTTCAAGAAGTCTCACAATCGCAAACCTGAAATCTTTTCTACGCGTTAATAATACTGGCTCTCGCCCCATTAAACGAGCTTGTTTGAAAACGCGCTGTACTTGTTCTACTACACGCGTTTCTAAATCTAAATCCCAGTTTAATAAATAACCTTGGTATGAATTATTAACAACATCTGCATCTAACTCAAGCGAATCAGCGAAAAGTGCTGCATAAATTTTCCCATCAGGATTTTTCGCACTCTCACAAATAACTTTTGAAATACATTCACGTACAAATGCAGTGACACCATCAACATGGTTTTGATAAATTTCTTTCCCGTCAATAATACCTTCAATAATCGTTGGTAAATCACGGATTGAAATTCCTTCTTTCAGCAGTTGTTTAATAACATTTTGAACGAGTGATAAATCAATTTCTTTCTTCTTAATCTCTTCTAATAAAACGCCATTATCATTTTCAAGCGAGTGAATCAAGTCTTTCACATGTTGACGCTGAATTAACTCATGAAGGTTACGTCTAACGACTACATCTAAATGCGTAATTAATATGCTAAGCGGCTCTAACACTTGATACCCTTTCATTTGTGCATCTTGTACCATATGCTCCAAAATCCAATATCCATCTTCACCAAAAATTGGATCTTTCGCTGGTTCTGCATCTAAATCAGCCATTACGTTCGGTGTTTTCAGTGCTAGTAAATAACCTGATTTTAAAACACCTTCAGCAGCTTTCGCACCTTTAATACGAATAATGTAACGTCCGCGCGGTCTAAAACTCGTATTATCTTTAAAGTTAATTCCCGGAACGTTAATACCAAGGTCGGTAATAATTGATTTCCTCATTAGAACAACTTTATCACGAGCTGTTTCCCCGTTAATTTTCTGCTTTACAAGTGCCGCTAAATCTAAACCGAGCTCTACAATAATCGGATATTTATCTGTAAAGACGCCGAATGAATCTTCCACTTGCTGTAATTGCTCATCCTCGCCTTGAATCATTTCTAATTCTTGTTGAAGCTCGTCTTCTTTCTCTTTCTTTATTCGCTTTTTATTGCGAATTCCTAAGAAAATAATCGTGCCTCCAACGAGAGCAAATGGTAAAAATGGTAGCGGTGTAAAAACACCCATTGCGATAAATAAACCACCGAGTGCATATACAACAACTTCATGCGCTAATAACTCTTTAAAGATTCCTTCAGTTACTGTATCTGCTGAACCGTCAAATACACGCGTTACGATAATACCTGTTGAAATCGCAAGCATTAACGAACCGATTTGGTTTACAATTCCGTCACCGACAGTTAACTGTGTATAGTGAATAGCCGCATCTGCAAAGCTCATTCCTTGCTGCATTATACCAACAATTAAGCCGAAAATAATGTTTACGAATAAAATGACAATCCCGAAAATAACGTCCCCTTTAATGAACTTTCCGGCACCATCCATCGCTCCGTAAAACTCTGTTTCCATATTTAATTTTTTTCGTTTCACCTGTGCATCTTTTTCTGTAATAAGACGCTGATTCAAGTCAGCATCGATAGACATTTGTTTCCCTGGTAAAGAATCAAGTGTGAAGCGAGCTGCTACTTCAGCTGTACGAGACGCACCGTTTGCAACGATAAACTGGAATATGATTAATACTATAAAAATAACGATACCAATTAATAAGTTCCCGCCAATTACGAACTGGCCGAACTCTTCAATAACATGCCCCGCATTTCCGTCTGTTAAAATCGCTCGCGTCGTCGAAACGTTAATCGATACGCGGAAAATCCCGATTAATAACAACATCGTCGGAAATGACTTTAATTCATCCCACTCGTTAATACTTGTAGCTCGCATATAAATAAGCACTGACATACTTAGTAGAAAAACGATAACGATATCAAGTATAAATGGTGGAAGTGGAATTAAGAGCGCCACAACGAATGACGCTGCTAAAAAGATAGAAAAATAGGTTCTTGCAGAATCCATCTTAAACAAAGAGATCCCCTCCAAACGCGCTATTATACTTCAAGTTCTTTCGTTTGAATTAAATAGCGCATAACTTCAATTACAGCTACATATAAATCTTCTGGAATCGTCTCATCTTCCTCGACTTGATAATATAAAGAACGAGCGAGCGGACGGTTCTCTACCATTGGTATTTCTTGTTCACGGGCAAGCGTTCGTATATATAATGCGAGCTCATCTTCCCCTTTTGCAACGACAATAGGCGCTGCATCAACTTGTTTATTGTAACGAAGCACAACTGAAATGTGCGTCGGGTTGTTCACAATAAACGTTGCACCATCCATCTTCTTCGCAATTGTCCCTTGCAAGATGGCATGCATAAAGTTTTTTCGTTTCCCCTTTACTTGCGGGTCCCCTTCATTATCTTTATGCTCCCTTTTCACTTCTTCTTTTTTCATCTTAATATCTTGTTCGTACTCCCATTTTTGATATATGAAATCAATAATAGAAAGAATGATTAAAATAATTAAAATGGCTAGAAAGATAAATTTAATTTGGCTAATAATTTCAGTAAGTGACGCTGTCCAGTTAAATCCAATCATACTAACGATTTTCTCTAAATTCTTTTTAAAGAGAACGTACGAAACGTAACCGATTAATCCCATATAAAATAGTGATTTCAAAATATCTACTAAACTTTTACGACTAAACAATCTCGTAAAATAGTTTTTCGGATTAATACGTGATGCTTTCGGCTTAAGTACTTTAGAAGAAAATAAGAAACCAACTTGAATCATATAATTGAACAAATGAAAAGCATATACAAGTATTAATATAGGAGCCGATACTTTCAGAAGTAATATACCCATTAAATAAAAATACTCGGTCGAATCTGTATTTTTTCCAATTTGATCAAACAGTACCGCTACGGAATGTGCAATCTCATAGCCGAGCCAATCTCCGAAAAAGTAAACGACAACTGCTAATACAAGAATGGAAAATAAATTATTTAAATCTTTACTCCGGGCGATATTCCCTTCTTCACGCGATTTTTTACGCTTCTGCGGGGTGGCCTTTTCTGTTTTATTATCCTTTGCCATGCGCGTCCCCCTACTTCGTTAAGAAAAAGTTAAATAGTTTCGTATACTCTTCTAGTAATACGTCTGTCATATTTTTAAACACATAACCGAGCATCGGTACACTCATCGCAATAAACAAAATACCACACGTTATTTTAATTACGTACGCATTCATAAAAACGTTTAATTGCGGTGCATTTTTTGCGATTAAAATAAGGACGAAATTAATAATGAATAGACTGCCCATAAGTGGCAAAGCAATTTCAACCGCTGATGTAATTGCAAATAATAACGTTGCGAGTAGACTATCTAAAAAACTAGTCGTCAACAATTTTGAAATCGCCTCTGTATATTGAAACGACTTTAAAATCGTGGCAACGAAATAGTTAATGCCGCCAAGTGAAATAAAAATAATAAGAAAAAATATATCAAAAATTGTTGATAGCAAAGTGGACTGTGACCCTGCATTTACATCAAATAAACTCGCCTGTGATAAACCGATATCAAAGTCTAAAATATGCCCTGCCATTTTCGGAATGTTCCACAGCATCTCTACAATTTTTGAAAGTGATAATCCAATTACAATTTGCGTTCCTGCATAAGCTGCTACATCCCAAACTGTCTTTATGTGAGAGACATCCACTTGATCTGCCACTGTAATCGAAAGAGCGAGTCCAAATGTAACCTTTGCCATCGCCGGAATTGATCGGCCTGAGAAAAACGGTAGAAAATATAAAAATGAAGTAATGCGACAAAACGCAAAAAACGTCGCCGCCCATAATTCCATATTCATTTCAGTTCACCTATCTTAGTACGAACGCAATAGCGATGGGATTTTATCAAATAAATCTAAAATAAGCATCGTTAACTCTTGAAACATCCACGGACCTAAAATGATAATAACGAGCACAATACTCGCCATTTTCGGTAAAAACGTCAGCGTTTGCTCTTGAATTTGCATCATCGCCATAATAACGGCGATAATAATAACGACAATCATACTTACAACGGCAATCGGCATTAAAATCATAACCCCTTTATAAAAAAAGGTTTGGAAAATATCTATAATTGGTGACGTATTCATTTATATGACTCCTATCACATAGCATCAAACGCTTCAGGCGACCGTTTTAAACATAATATCGACGATTTTTGTATATCCACCTAAATATACGAAAACAAGTATTTTAAATGGTAAACTTAAAATCATCGGCGGTACCATCATCATCCCAAGGTACATTAAAAGTGTACTAATAATTAAATCAATAAAGACAAACGCTAAATAAATGAACATCCCTGTAAGTAAACCTTTTTGAATTTGCGTTAACGTAAAGGATGGCACAAGCGTAAACAGTGAAAGATCCTTTAAATCTTTCGGCAACTCTTCTCCACGCACTTTCAGCATCATTTTCAAATCATGCTTATACGTATGCTTCGACATATAATCTTTCATAATCGGAGCTGTCGTCTCCGCAGCTTGACTTACTGTTATTTTTTCTTTCGTCATCGGGTCCCACACATCACTCTTTAATTGACCAAGCACTGGCTGCATTGTAAACAGCGATAAAAATAATGCGAGTCCAACAAGCACTTGGTTCGGTGGTAAATTCATAACCCCAAGCCCTTGACGAGTAATCCCAAGAACAATCATAAAATAAGTAAAATGCGTAAATAAAAGAACGATAGAAGAAGATAATGATAGAAGGGTAACGAGCGCGAATAGTTGTACACTTGAATTACTCGTAAACTCTTTTCCATTTTCGAAATTAATAAAGCCGTTCGGGGCTGCATACGCTGGATTTACAAAAACAAATGAAAAAATAATAGAAAATGCGAAAATAACGGCAAATAACGATAACTGTTTCTTTATTCTCATGATGGATCCTCTACTTTTTTCGTTTCACTCTTCACCGCGTCTTCTAGCGCTTGTTGAAACTGATTTCCTGTCCCTGTTAACTGCACAGATTGTACACCGTTATTACTAATAACAGTGAACACTTGCTTTCCGTCCACTTCAAACAAAAAGGCGCTCGTTTGATGATTTAAATACACGCCGTCTTTCACTTGAATGTGTCCGTTTTCACCTTGCTTAAAAAACTGCTGTTTGCGCGTCTTTTTCGTCATATAATATGCACCATAGCCGAGCGCACCAAACAGTAAAACGACTTGAAATAAGGTCGTCATATACGACATATGACTCCTCCTCTACTCTTTATCCTGCATTTGATTTTGTGCCTTCATAAGCGCCGCGTGTTTCTTGTCAGCTTCAATTTCAGAAATAATAATGCCAAACTTCTCGTCCATTACTATTGCCTCACCAATACCGACTTTCATATCACTTAAATATACATCTACTTTATGCCCTAAATTTTTCTCTACTTCAAGAACATCGCCAACTTTTAATTGTTTCACATCGCCAAGCTGAATCGATGACTTCCCAAGCTTTACACCAAGTTCAATCGAAATATCCGAAACGGTATCAATATGCGCTTTACCTGCTTCATTTCGCTTCCCTGCAAATTCTTCTAATCCCATTAATGACACAGGAGATACTTCATGCTTCATATGGATCCTCCTACTCTATAAAACTTTTAAATAGGAGCGCCTTACGCGTTCCATCTTTCCCGATAAAACAATTAAATTTATGCTTTCCATCTACATAACCACGTAGTTGGTCTGAAACCTTTGTATGAAGCGGAATAATATCGCCTTCTTCAATTTTCTCAATCTCACCAATCGTCATCTTTTGCTCACCAATCGCAACGTGAACAGGTTTGTACACTTGATTTACTTTCACTTCTACTTCAGACGTATACTTTTTACGCTTATCCGAAGAATGTTCGACAATATTTTCAGACGTTAACTTATCCATAATTTCTTCAACAGATAAGAACGGAATACCGATACGAACTGTCGTATTCCAAAACTCTGTTTTCATATTTACATTCAGTAATGAAATAATATCGCTTGGCGTTGTAATCTTCAGCGCATTCGGATCTGTCTCCGTCGTTACAAACTTCGGTTCAATCGCAACAACGCTTTCAAATGATTGCTCTAAATTTTTACAAAGAAGCAAGAATATATTATCAAGCGTTAAAAACTCAAACGCCGTTAGCGGTCTGCGCATCGTAAAGTTACGCTTACTATCTCCGCCAAGCCAGCATTCATGAATATATATAACGAACGCTAAATCAATCTCAATAACAATTTCTCCAAGTTCTGGTAAACCTAGATCTATCACGCAATATAAATAATAATCTTTCGGCATTTTCTCTACATACTCACTCGTAAATGGAACTTGCTCAACGGCCGAGGGCTCTAGTTCAATCGGAATACGCATACGAGCTGACAACGTCTGTGACGTCTGCTTTCCAAATGTAGACGCAATCGCCTGCAAACTACGTAAATGCTCAACACCGAACTTCTCCGGTCTATTAAAATCATACTCTTGAAATTTATCTTGCTTCCCTGCTTCTTGTGCGAAAGCTGGCATTTCCTCGCCTTCATTTACCGCCTTCAGCAGGGCATCAATTTGCTCTTGGCTTAATTTTTCGCCACTCATGACAATCCCCTTCCCTACCTTTTCAATTCAACGATTTCGACATACATTTTCCCATTCTTCGTCAAAATCTTTCCGGTTCCAATCTCTTCATTTTCAAGCATAAGACGCACCGTATTTTTCGTTGAATTTTCAAGACGATACAATGTACCTTTCGTAATATGAAGCAGATCTTCAATTTTCTTTTTCGTATTTCCGATTTCAAAATAAATTGTTAACGGAATATCATCTTGTAATTTCAAATCTAGCCAACTCCCATATCATGTTCACGAAAATTTCATGTTCTCTCTATATATGAAATTTCTTATTTTGAAACGTCGATATTTAATATTTTTTTAATATATCCTTGCGTTTCTTTAAATGGCGGTACGCCTCCGTACTTTCTCACATTACCAGGACCAGCATTATAAGAAGCAAGCGCCAATACGAGATCACCGTTATTTTTCTTTAAATAACCACTTAACTCTTTCACGCCGCCCTCAATACTTTCAGCTGGTGAAAATGGATTTTTTATACCCATCTCTTTCACATTCGCTGGCATAAGCTGCATTAACCCCATCGCCCCTGCATGTGACACCGTTTTCGGATTAAAATTAGACTCCACTTCAATCATTTTTTGAATTAACGTTTTCGGAATTCCATATGTATGACTAGCGCGATCAATAATATCCTCATACTTACCTTCATTAGAAGAACGTACTTTTTGAATATTATATTTATTCGTTAATCCCCACGTATCAGCAGCCTCATTTTTCGTTTCTGGAAAACGTCGTTCAAACTCTTTTTGTGCAACTTGCACTTCATCTACTTGCTTCGTTTCAGCTTTTTCCTCCGGCTTATTCGCTTCCTCTACTGTATTAATAGATTCTTCCGGTTTATTAACAACCGTTTCTATTTTCGTAGATTGTACCGGCTGACTCATATCTTCTACTTTTGCCGTTTGCGGAGTAACCTTCGTCTCCTTCGCAGGTTCACTCTGCAATTGATCTTGAAAACGACTACTAACGAAGGTCTGCGGACTACTTAATTTTTGCTGAATCTGTCCTTTTTTATATGCAAGAACTTCTTTTACTATATTTCCAACTACCATAATATCACCTTTTCGGTAAACAAAGATAATCTAATATTAGAGTTTTTTTAAAAAGTTTGCAATAATCCTTTTAATAATATTGTAATAAAAAAATGAATAGATTGTTAAACTGTTATTTTTTTATATTCATTAATTCGAATTTTTAGTTGACACCCGTTGTAGCAAGGATTACAATAAATCTCGAAATCGATTTTTTCGCATATTACCGTTTTTCAATTTGCAGAAAAGTCAATATAAAAAAATGGGGGTTCTTAACATGAAAATCAATACAAATATTAATAGCATGCGTACGCAAGAATACATGCGCCAAAACCAAGCAAAAATGAGCAACGCTATGGACCGTTTATCAAGCGGTAAACGTATCAACAACGCTTCTGACGATGCAGCAGGTCTTGCAATCGCAACTCGTATGCGTGCTCGTGAAAGCGGATTAGGTGTTGCTGCTGATAATACACAAAACGGTATGTCTTTAATCCGTACAGCTGACTCAGCTATGAATTCAGTATCGAATATCTTACTTCGTATGCGTGATATTGCTAACCAATCTGCGAACGGTACTAACACAAATGATAACAAAGCTGCTTTACAAAAAGAATTTTCTGCTCTGCAAAATCAAATCACTTACATCGCAGACAACACACAATTTAACGATAAAAATCTACTAAAAGCAGATACTACCGTTAATATTCAAACTCTTGATTCAAGTAATGCTGACCAACAGATTGGTATCGAATTAAAAGCTGTTACTCTTGAAAAATTAGGAATTAATAAAATTTCTATTGGTGCTGCTGGTGCTGCTGGTGCTACAATTGACCAAAAAGACATTGACGCTGTTACTAAAGGAATTAATGACCTAACAGAAACTTCTACAAAAGCTACTGATATTCAGGGTATTAAAGATGCTCTTAATAACATCAAAGCTGGTATGGATCCTGCTGAGGTTACAGCAATTGAAAATGCTCTTAATGGTTTCAAAGAAGGTCAATCTACACCAACAGCTGCTGGCGTAGACGCTATTCAAGCTGCTTTAACTGGTGCTAAACTTCCTACAGCAACCGCTGCTACTGACAAAGCAGATGCTTTAGCCGCTGTCGCTGCCATTGACACAGCTTTAACAACTGTTGCTGACAACCGTGCAACTTTAGGTGCTACATTAAATCGTCTTGACTTTAATGTAAACAACCTTAAGAGCCAATCTTCAGCTATGGCTTCAGCTGCTTCTCAAATCGAAGACGCTGACATGGCGAAAGAAATGTCTGAAATGACTAAGTTCAAAATCTTGAACGAAGCTGGAATCAGCATGCTTTCTCAAGCAAACCAAACTCCACAAATGGTTTCAAAATTATTACAATAAGCCATTTGAGTTAGTTTCATGAATAAACCTCTCTGCTTGCGGAGAGGTTTATTTTTTCTATATAGATAGATTGAAAGATTTCTTTTTAGCTTAAAGAGAAGCTCTAGCCATATTTAGTAGCGGTCATGGCTTATTGTAGCCTCGTCCCATGTATGAAAACAAAAAGATAACGTAAGCATAAGTCCCTTTTTCTTTTCATAGCTGTTTTATTAGCTTTGGAACACTAACTATATCAATTTATAAGGAGTGTCTATTATGCGTATTGGTACGAATGTTTTAAGTATGAATGCTAGGCAGTCGTTGTATGAGGATGAGAAGCGTATGAATGTTGCGATGGAGCATTTGGCGACTGGTAAGAAGTTAAATGCTGCTTCTGATAATCCAGCAAATGTGGCGATTGCGACTCGTATGCATGCGAGAGCGAGTGGTATGCGCGTTGCAATTCGTAATAATGGGGATGCGATATCGATGCTTCGTACAGCGGAAGCTGCTCTTCAAACTGTGACGAATATTTTACAACGTATACGTGATTTAGCTATTCAATCTGCAAGTGGTACAAATTCAAATACAAACCGTAATTCGCTGAATAAAGAGTTTCAATCTTTAACAGAACAAATTGGCTATATCGGTGAGACGACTGAGTTTAACGATTTATCTGTATTTGGCGGACAAAACCGTCCTATTACGTTAGACGATAGATATCGCGAAACATATTCCCCCTTCCCCTACACAACATGACATCAAGATCTCAACAGAACAAGAAGCAAGAGCGGCGATTCGTAAAATTGAAGAGGCTTTACAAAATGTATCACTTCATCGTGCTGATCTTGGGGCTATGATGAATCGTTTACAGTTTAATATTGAAAATTTAAATAGCCAAAGTATGGCCCTAACAGATGCTGCATCTCGAATTGAAGATGCGGATATGGCGCAGGAAATGAGCGATTTTTTAAAGTTTAAATTGTTAACTGAAGTTGCCCTTAGTATGGTTTCACAAGCAAATCAAATTCCGCAAATGGTTTCGAAATTACTACAATCTTAAATATAACCTTTAAAACTATTGAAAGAACCCCATATAAAAATAAAAGGGAGATACATAGCGTTTATGTATCTCCCTTTTACTTTTACACTAGTTTATTCATTATAAATTAGATCCTCAGCTAAAGAAGTAAAGATTTCTCCAACAAGTGAGTCTTCATCATATACACATGAGCCCTTATTTTCTTCTCGCTTTGCAAACGGTATTTGGACGATTACTTCTGTTTGCAGTTGTTCTGCTAACATTTCGCCGCCACCTTTTCCGAAGAGATAGTTTCTTGAACCATCTTGTTCTTCGTAATATGCCATATTTTCAACAATACCTAAAATATCGTGTTTCGTATGTTTTGCCATTACTCCTACTCTAGACGCGACAAATGAAGCTACGTTATGAGGCGTTGTGACGATAATTTCCTTCGCTTGTGGGATCATCGCGGCGACATCTATCGCAACGTCTCCTGTTCCAGGTGGTAAATCAAGAAGAAGATAGTCTAGTTCTCCCCAGTGTGTGTTCGCAAGGAAGTTTTGAATCCATTTGTTTAACATCGGTCCGCGCCACATAACTGGGTTATTTCCTTCTGTGAAGAATCCCATCGACATAATTTTAACACCGTGACTAACGACTGGAATTGCAGTTTGATCAATCATCGTTGGCTTTTTATTCGTTTCCATCATAGCAGGGATGCTGAACCCATATATATCTGCATCTAAAATCCCAACCTTTTTGCCCATACGTGCTAAAGCGGTAGCAAGGTTAATCGTCACAGTTGATTTACCAACTCCTCCTTTTCCGCTCGTTACAGTAATAAAACGTACTCCTGAATCAGGTCGAAGCATACTAGGCATTCCTGTTTCTGTTCTAGCTTCTTTCTTTAAGGACGCTGTTAATGCCGCGCGTTCTTCTGGTGTCATAGAACCGAATGTTAAGGAAACTTTCGACGCACCAATGTTTCGAAGGGAGTCTTCAATATCTTGTTGAATTTTTGCTTTCAACGGACAACCTTGAATTGTTAAAACAACTTCTAGCCCAACTTCTGTACCATCTATTTTTATATTTCTAACCATATTTAGTTCCACAATACTTTTGTGTAACTCTGGATCTTCTACATGGCTTAACGCGTTCATAATCTGTTCGTGAGTAATCATCATACACACTCCTTCCATTGTAATTATTTCACGTTATAAAGTGAAACTTTAATCAGTGGGGTTTTTGTCCATCCCCCACTGATTATTAGCCCACACCAATCGGGCTTTTACGGGCAGTTGATCTCCCACCTAACATCTTTGCTTCAGCCGAATTTTGAAGTGGGAGTCTTACTGCCCGTTAATGCGGGATGAAAAAAGTCTCCGCTTTTCCCACCCGTTTTTTGAACTAAATATGTTTCTTTCATGACCATCGTTTTATCAACAGCTTTGCACATATCGCAAAAAGTAAGGGCGGCGATTGATACAGCAGTTAATGCTTCCATTTCTACACCTGTTTTTCCGCTGCATTTTACTGTCGCTCGTATGATTAATTCATAGCCATCAGTTTTCTTTTCATAATGAAACGTAAAGTCTGTTCCTTGGATTAATATCGGGTGACACATCGGGATTATATCCGCTGTTTTTTTAGCACCGATTATGCCAGCAACTTGTGCTACTTGGAGCGGGTCTCCTTTTTTCAATCCACCACTTTGAATTGCCTCAAATAGTTCATTTGATAAAGAAATCGTACTTTGCGCAACAGCTGTGCGTGTTGAAATATCCTTTTGAGAGATATCAACCATTTTGGCTCTGCCCTCTTCATTCCAGTGCGAAAATTCATTCATAATAATCCTCCTTAATGTATGAAAGATGCGGTATTCAAATAAGAAAAATTATCCCCCACTTACGGGCGGGATAAATGCAACAGTATCTCCAGCTTTTACAATATCTTCGTCCGTTACAAATTCTTCGTTAATCGCAACCATAACTTTATCCAGCGTCTGTAATTGATACTTATCTTCCAGCCATTTTTTTAATTTTTGAACATTCATCTCTTGTTTTTCTATTATCACTAATTTCTCTGAACCGACTTCTTCTCGTAAGTTTGCGAACAGTAAAATTGTAATCATTCTCTCATTCTTCTTTCTTTGGTTTTCCTTCTGGATATGGAGTATTTTCAAGTTGATCTCCAATCCACTCCGTTCCATCTTCCCAAAATTCTTTTTTCCAAATTGGGACGATTCTCTTTATACGTTCAATTGCGTATTCATTCGCTTCGTACGCTACTTTACGATGCGGCGACGATACTGCAATGACAACGGCAATATCCATTATTTCTAGTCTTCCTACTCGGTGCGTAATTGCTATTTTTGCATCTGGCCACTGTTTCTTAATTTCTTCTCCAATTTCAGTAAGCTTTTTTACTGCCATCGGTTTATATGCTTCATACTCAAGATGTAACGTTCGTTTTCCTTTCGTTAATTCTCTAACCGTTCCAATAAAAGTTGTAATTGCTCCCGCTTCGCGTCTTGCTACTTTATCCGTTACTTCTTGAGCTACAATCGGAGTATCTACAATTTCAAATCGTGCTTGTCCCATCAAAACCTCTCCCTTCTTTACGAAATGTCCAAGGCCATTCACTACCTTCGTTATCTTCTAATAAGAGAACATCTACAAACATCCCTTTCTTATAGCCTCTCGTTCCGCCTAGTAGTACGATAAAAACATTTGATTCCGCTAATGAAGAAACAGAACTAGATTTATCAAATCCTGATGGATAAGCGATTAGTTGTCCTTCGTTATATTTCAGCTTCGCTCGTACAAATCTTGTAAATGGATTCGGTTTTAGAAAATCTTCTCCGAGTATTGCCTTTTCTCGTTTTACATGTGGTGTTTCACTAAACATATACGCACGAATGCTAGGTTTTACGAATAATTCAAAACCTACGTAACAAGCAGATGGATTACCTGATAATCCAAATAATAATTTTCCGTTTAATTGCGCTACAGTCGTGACGCTACCCGGCCGCATGGCTACTTTATTAAAAAGAACTGATGCGCCTAATTTTTCGTATATAGCTGGCAAATAGTCATAGTCGCCTACCGAAACACCACCAGTTGTAATTAACATATCCACTTCGCTTAACGCTTTTTTCACTGCTTCGTAGCACGTATTCAAATCGTCACTAAACTTCCCAAAGTACTTTACTCTTCCACCTGCTCTTCGAATTTGAGACGATATCATATACGTATTACTATTTCGAATTTTCCCAGGTTGTAGTTCTGCATTTACATCGAGAAGTTCACTCCCAGTCGCTAATAGTCCAATAACAGGCTTTTTCGCTACTGGCACTTCGCTATAACCGAATGTAGCAAGAAGAGCAGAAATACCTGGATTAATGTAGCAACCCCTTTTTGCGAGAACAGTTCCTTTACGTGCGTCTTCACCTTGAAAGGATATATTGTCCCCTTCTTTAAATGAGCGTCTCACTTCCATATAGCTTTTTTTGATATTCTCATATTGACGATGACGAGTCAGTTCTAGCATGACGACCGCGTTACATCCTTTCGGAATTTGTGCCCCTGTCATAATTCGAACTGCTTGAAACGCTCCTACTTCTGTAGGAAATACGGAACCTGCTCCAATTTCATCGATGACTTCAAATACGATCGGATTCTCACGACTTGCTCGCGAAGTATCTTCTGCCCTAATAGCAAATCCATCATATGGCGAGCGATCGAAGGAAGGAACATCGTGACCCGCTACTATATCGTCTGCTAACATACGCCCATATGCTAATTCCAGTGGTACTAGTTCTTTTTCACCACAATTAGCAAATTCCATCACTTTACGAACAGCCTCTTCAACTGTAATCGGTACCCTTCTCTCCATCATTACCAATCCCTTTCTATTACCCTAATAACCGATAGTAAAGTTGTTTTGCTTTTTGAATTTCATTTGTTCCGTGAATAAATACACGCCCATCTTGAAAAATGACGATGCGATACTCTTCTAATTGGCAAGAGAGCAAATACGGATTCCGATCAACTTTTCCGTGATTCTTTAATACTTTTTCTAACTCGTCAAAGTTGTAATAACTATTATGCGCCGGTCTAATTTGAACTGTATTTCTTCCGCATAAAACAGCTGTCTTCGTTTGATTTTCGTATGATAAATAAGGATAAGTTCTATTTGTTCCGCACGAAGGACAGTCTTCCGTTTTGATTTTCCCTAGTTTGATAGAATGATATTGATTACTCCATATATCAAACATTAAAAAAGTTTTTCTAATTGCTGCGTAATCTTCTACTAAAATTTTGAAAGCTTCTGCTACTTGATACGCTGCAACGATTTGAACAGCTGGACTAATAATTCCAACTGTGTCACACGTCGCCCCTGTAACAGGAACACTTTTCAACACACAATGTAAGCACGGTGTTTTCTTCGGAATAATGGTATAGCTCATGCCATAACTTCCGACACAAGAACCGTAAATCCAAGGGATATTGTACTTTTGTGATGTATCATTGATTACAAACCGAATATCGAAATTATCTGTGGCATCAATAATGACATCAACACCACCTAATAAAGCTTCCATATTATCTACTCTTGCATCCATTACTAGCGCCTGAATTTGCACGTCTGAATTAATTTGTTTGAGACGATTCTGCGCTGCAATTGCTTTTGGCAACTTTTCTATCGCATCTTGTTCAGCGTAAAGTTGTTGCCGCTGTAAATTACTCCATTCTACGTAATCGCGATCAATAATCGTTAATTTCCCGATACCTGCACGTACAAAGCTTTCTGCACTTGCACTTCCTAACGCACCTGCCCCTATTATTAATACATGCTTATTTCTAATCTTCTCTTGCCCTTCTTTTCCAATAGGAGTGAACAACTGTTGTCGTGAATACCGCTCTATCATGAGGTAACCTTCCTTTCATGTAAAAATCAGCTTCATATACTGTTATTTTTTCAATACATCTTCTTCGGTAGCACTTTGTTTCTGATAACAAGAAAAATAAGCGAATCCAACAAATCCAGCTCCGCCAATTACATTTCCGATAAAGACTGGCACAAAGTTTTTCGCAAGATCCATCCACGTAAGGTGACCCGCAAAAATAACTGCTGAAATGACAAACATATTTGCTACTACTTGCTGAAACCCAATTACGACAAATGCCATAATCGGAATCCAAATCCCAACAATCTTTCCGATTAAATCGTTCGTTCCATACGCTAACCAAATTGCAAGGCAAACGAGCCAGTTACAACCAATTGCCAAAATTAAAGTTCTTCCGAAAGATTCATGTAATTTATCTTGAGCTATCGCTATCGTTTTATTTAAATAGGCACCTTCAGTTAACCCGCCAAGGTGACCGAAACAATACGCTACGAAAAGTGCACCTGCGAAGTTCGTTAAAGTGATCCACGCCCAATTGTTTAACACATGTTTCAATGAAATTTTCCGTGCATACAGTGCCATGGCCATCGACATCATATTTCCCGTAATTAATTCTCCTCCTGCTAAAACAACGAGCATAAGTCCAATAGGAAAAACCGCTCCTCCTATAAAATTGACTAAACTTCCCCACTGCTCCGGTACATTACCTAGAACACGAATATTAAGTAAAAATCCTAATGAAATGAATGCTCCTCCTAAAAAACCAAGAATAAGCATCGCTGATAGCGGTTGCCTCACCTTTTGAACACCGGATTCAATCACAAGCGCAGCAATTTGTTCCGGTTTATGAAATGCCATAACCAATTCCTCCATTTTTCTCATCTAAAAAAAGCAGCACCAAAAACCCTTACCATCGTAAGGATTTTTGAATGCTGCTTAATCTCTCTGCATATCTCTTACAGAAATATCAATCATCATTTTTACTATACTCATAGAAAGTGTACAAAACTTGCACATTTCCCACTATTTACGTTAACAAAGAGAATCTACATTCTTAGTAACTTCTCAGCCACCGATATGCGACATTTCAATTTTCGGCATTGCTTTTTTATTCGTATTGCTTAACCGTTCGTCTGAATAACGGTCTGAACGATTATTCCAAATGTCACGAATAACATTAGTAATCTCCTCATCCGTATATCCAAAGCGAAGTAATTCTTTAAGATCGTTTCCTTTAGAAGCAAACAAACATGTATACAATTTTCCTTCTGCAGAAATACGCGCTCTTGTACATGATGAGCAGAACGAATCCGTTACAGATGAAATAATTCCTATTTCTTCTTCGCTACCAACATAACGATAACGTGTTGCAATTTCACCAGGATAGTTCGCTTCAATATGTTCAATGAACCGAAGGATATGCTTATTCTCTTTAAAGTACTCTGCCATCTGAACGATGTCTTCTTCATTTTTCCCTTTTTGGACAACCATGTTCATTTTAATTTTCATTCTGGCTTCCGCTGCAGCCTGTATTCCCGCAAGAACCGTTTTTACTTTACTTCTATTCCCATTTAAATAAGAGAATCGTTCTTCATTTAACGAGTCTAAACTAACTGTTACACGAGATAAACCCGCCTTATATAAATCTGGAGCAAACTTTTTAAGTAATGATCCATTTGTCGTTAAACCAATATCCTCTACTCCATCAATTTCGTTTAACCGCTGTATGAGTTCAGGTAAGTCTTTTCGAAGTAAAGGCTCTCCTCCTGTAATACGTAACTTTCTTACACCTAAAGAAACGAAAATACGTGTAATCCTTTCAATTTCATCAAAAGATAAAATTTTATCATTAGACAAAAAAGAATAATCACGACCAAATATTTCTTCTGGCATACAATATCGACAGCGAAAATTACAGCGATCAGTAACAGAAATACGTAAATCCTTTAAAGGACGATCTAATTTGTCTAATGTAACAGATTTCATGATTATTGCCTCGTTTCTACTTATTTTATATTTATAATCCGTTCTGGATGCGTATATACATTTAAAGATTTATTACGAATGAAGCCTATTGTAGTAATCCCTAACTGCTCCGCTAGTTCTAACGCTAACTCAGTTGGAGCTGATTTTGACAATATTACTTCACAGCCAATTTTCGCAACTTTTAATAGAATTTCAGAAGAGATACGTCCACTAAAAACAATAATTTTATCACCAATCGAAATGTTATTTTTTAAACAATAGCCGTAAATTTTGTCTAAAGCGTTATGTCTTCCTATATCCATGCGGCTTAAAACAATTCCACTCACATTACATAAAGCTGCATTATGAACGCCGCCTGTATGTTGAAACGTAGACGCAGATTGCTGCATATCATTCATTAACCGAAAACAATCCTCGGCAGAGATCTTTACGCGAATATCATTCATTTCTTTCGCAGTCAGCGCATCGTTCGCAAAAACAAACCCTTGCCTACTCATTCCACAGCACGAAGTAATATAACGTTTGTTTTGTATGTCACGATAATAAGGATTGATTTTCGTCGTTTTTACATGTACATAGCCTTCTTTTTCTTGCACCCATATATCATCAATATCTTCATACTTTCGGATAATGCCTTCAGAGGCTAAAAAACCAATTACCATATCTTCAATATACTCTGGAGTACTAACCATTGTAACAAATTCCTGGCCGTTAATTTTAACCGTAACAGGAAACTCTGTTACAATGCTGTCCTCTATATGTTTAAATTCCCCTTGCTCATATTTGAAAATTTTCCGTTCCACCTGAATCGATTTCACGATGAGCATCCTTCTCTCACGTTATATTTTTATCAAAAACAAACACGGAAACTGCAATATCTTCATCTACTTTCATATCAGAAAACAGATGAACTAACTTCGCACCAACAAGTTCTTCTAAATGGTCATGAGGATTAGCCACATACACTTCTTGAATCATTTTCGTTCGAGCCATATGAACCATTTCCGCCCCATCCGTAGTTCCCGAAATAAATTTCTCAGTAGGTGTTAAATTCCCATAAAGTGTTGCAATCGCCATGTTCTCGGTAAATACAGTATGAATTCTTTCCGGTCCTTTCCCGAACAACTCTTTTCGAAGCTTTCGGATCATATCATTAAATTCATGTACCATTTTTGACATACTCTCATTCCTTCCTAGTTATTCCATCACAACTATTTTAACAAAATGACCATTTCGCCTAAACTATTTAATAATGCGACGAAATGGATCACCTTTTACAATTATCTCAAGTACGCAAACAACATATGAAATACTATTGTTGCTTATCTATTCTTCTTTTAACCCTTTACCCATACCTTTTAAGAAATGAAGACCAAATCCGATAGCACGATTAATATCTGGGTCTTTCAGTACTTTCATAAGGTCTAATATTCCTACTTTTTTATTGCTTTGCAGATGCTGGTTTCCTTCATCCATACCTGTCAATACGCTACCTATAAGCTTTTTCGTAAGTTCCGGATCAAGTTCTGTTAAAGCTCCTGCAGCGCCCATCATATTATTAATTAAATTTGTAACTGGTTCACGAGTGACTTGGCCTAGAACGATTTTTGCGATTGGTTCTTTCGCTTTCAGCATAGAATTTGCAGCTTCTAGCATCCCAATGTCATTTAATTCACCTACTATATTAAACATTTGATTTAAAGCATCTTCATTATTAGCTAGCAGTTCTTTTAAAGCTTCGAGTTTTTGTTGTTTAAGTTCTTCCTCAGTTAGCTCCTGCTTCTGGATCGCTTGAATAGGTGCTGCCATATTCTTTTCTCCCCCTTAGTTATCCGTTAAATGTACGTATCCTGGACGAGCCCACTTACGATTTACCTCAATTCCGTTTTGAGGATGACGCTTTTTATTACGTGGGTTCGTTTTTGGCATCGGATTTTCGCCATCAACTTCTAACACTTCCATACGTACTTTCGTTTGCTTATATGCCGGCGTGCTTGTACGTAAGTCAACGGCAGGACCTGTTAAGAAATTAATTGCCGATTCTTTATCCGTCGAGTTCATCGGTAAATACAGTTCATTCGCTTTTACACGATCCGTTACAAGTGCACGTAATTTAAGTGCTCCAAATGGAGAAACAAGGCGTACTAACGAACCAGTTTTCACTCCGCGTTCCCTTGCAAGTTCTGGAGAAACTTCGACGAAAACACCTGGTACTTTCGATTGAATACCAGTTGATTTATTTGTCATGTTCCCTTCATGGAAATGTTCAAGCATACGGCCGTTATTAATGTGAAGATCGTATTCTGCTGGGAATGCAGCAGGACGTACCCAATCAGCTATCGCAAAACGAGCCTTTTTGTCTGGGAAGTTAAATCCATCTTTGAATAGAAGCGGTGTATTCGTTCCATCAAAACTTCCCCAGTGGAAACTGTTCCATCCTTCAAGCACTTCATAGTTTGCGTGTGCAAATAGTGGTGATAAGCTTGCCATTTCCGCAAAGATTTCACTTGGGTGATTATAGCTCCAGTTTGCACCAAATTTATTAGCAATTGCCTGCACGATCCACCAGTCTGGTTTCGCATCTCCTAGCGTTGGAAGCACTTGATATAATCTTTGTACACGACGCTCTGTATTTGTAAAAGTACCTTCTTTCTCAAGAGATGGCGCTGCTGGTAATACTACATCAGCGTATTGAGCTGTTTTAGAAAGGAACACATCTTGAACGACAAAGAATTCAAGGCTTGATAACACTTCATGTACGTGATTTGCGTTAGAGTCTACAAGAGCCATATCTTCTCCAACAAGATACATAGCTTTCATTTTTCCTTCATCAATTGCGTGAAGCATTTCAATGTTATTAAGACCTGGTTTGTTATCAATTTTTACTCCGTAAGCTATTTCAAATTTCGCACGTTCTACATCGTCAGTAACGTGCTGATATCCTGGAAGCCAACCTGGAAGTGTTCCCATATCACAAGCACCTTGTACGTTATTATGACCTCGAAGCGGATATGCACCAGCACCTGGACGGCGATAGTTTCCTGTTGCAAGAAGTAAGTTTGAAATCGCAGCGGAAGTATCTGAACCACCAGTATTTTGCGTTACACCCATACCCCAAAGAATACATGTACCATCTGCATCACGAATCATTTCTGCCATTTGAACGAGAGTTTCTTTTGAAATACCTGTAATCTCTTCTGCATATTCAAGCGTATATTCTTTAAGACTATCTTTGAAATCATCAAAGAAGTTTACATTCTCATCGATGAACTGCTCATCGTGCCAACCTTGATCAATCATATATTTCGTAACAGCCATTAACCATACTTGGTCTGTTCCTTGCTTTGGACTAATAAAGATATCCGAACGCTCTGCCATTTCAGTTTTACGAAGATCTGCAACAATTAGTCTTTGACCGTGAAGTTTATGCGCACGTTTCACACGAGTTGCTAATACTGGGTGGCCTTCTGTTGGATTACAACCGACGATAATAACAAGACCTGATTGCGCAATATCTTTAATCGTTCCTGCATCCCCGCCCATTCCAATAGTGCGGAATAATCCATCTGTCGCTGGTGATTGACAATAACGTGAGCAGTTATCAACGTTATTCGTTTCGAACACTTGACGCGCTAATTTTTGAATAACATAATTATCTTCATTCGTAATTTTAGAAGAAGAAATAAAGCCGATAGAGCCTTTACCGTACTCTTCTTTAATAGAGCCCAATTTATTCGCCACTACATGAAGCGCTTCTTCCCAAGTCGATTCAACGAACACTCCATTTTTACGAATTAAAGGTTTCGTAAGTCGTTTTTCAGAATTAACGAAATCCCAACCGAATTTTCCTTTTACACAAGTAGAAATTGCATTAACTGGTGCCTCAGAAGTTGGTTGCACCTTTAAAATTTTGCGCCCTTTCGTCCATACTTCAAATGAACAACCTACACCACAAAACGTACAAACTGTTTTCGTCTTCTTCGTACGAGTGTCGCGCATCGCAGCTTCTACTTCTGACACAGCGAAAATACCGCTATATCCAGGTTCAACCTCTTTAATAAGATCGACCATAGGTTCAAGAATATCCGGCTTCAGCCCAGTCATAAATCCAGCTTCACCGAGCATCGATTTCTCCATTAAAGCATTACAAGGACAAATCGTTACACATTGACCGCAGCTTACACATGAAGAATCGTTAATATCTACTCCTTCATCCCAAATAACACGTGGGCGCTCTGCCTCCCAATCAATAGATAACGTTTCATTAACTTGTAAGTTTTGACACACCTCTACACATTGACCGCACGCGATACATTGATTCGGATCATAGCGATAAAATGGATGAGACATATCAACTTCGCTTGCATCAACTTTTGGCTCATAAGGATATTTTTGATGCTCAATTTCCATTAATTCTGCCGTATTATGCAGTTTACAATTCCCGTTATTGTTGTCACAAACCGTACAGTAAAGTAAATGATTTTCTAGTAAACGGTCCATCGCCTCATGTTGTGCTGCCTTTGCACTAGTAGAGGACAGCTCAATATTCATACCGCTCGTCACTACAGTAGAACAGGATCGCACAAGCTTTCCGTTAACTTCTACAATACAAGTATCACACGTTTGAATAGGATCCACTTCCGGCACATAACAAATTTGTGGATGTTCAATTCCGTTCTCATTAATAATGCCCAGTATAGTTGAACCCGGCTCAGCATTATACTCTTTGCCGTTAATTGTAATATGAACCATGCTGTCGTTCATGGTTACTCCCCCTTTTTGAGAATAAAAAAACTCCACCACGAAAATATACGCACCACATTTTTGGCACGTTATCATCATGGTGGAGTAGTTTATTAGCACATCTTGCTAAAATACCAGTCCATTTATTCATAAATAAAATGATAGATTCATAACAGGTCATATCACGATTCCATCTTTAACACTATAATTATAGCGTTAAATCCAAAAATACACAATATAAATATCATCACAAAGGACAAAGCACATAATGCTCTGACCTTTGTATTACATTTTAGGATTATTCTGAGATGACTTACTTCCTGGTGCAAACCAACCAATTAGTGCGATGGCAACTAATATCCCGTAGAAGATTAAAGTCCAAGTTGTACTGTGTGGAAAATCATGATCTAAAATACCTATATCCTCATGGGCAAGTGTAATTACAGCAAGTTTGACGCCGACCCAGGCAACAATTGCATATGCTGTTGTTTCTAGTGCTGGACGTTTCTCCAGTAATTGTACAAACCAAGTTGCCGCAAATTTAATTAAAATAAGTCCAGCTATCCCTCCAAGAAGTACAACAATGAACTGTCCTCCATCCATACCTCCGAAATCGTCAAGCGGAGAATCCGGAAGCCCCAGAGCAAGAGCAACTGCGGCTAATATTGAATCAATCGCAAAGGCAAGGTCAGCTAATGCAATCTTTCCTACTGTGAACCAGTAGCTTTTTCCTGCTGCTTCCTTTTCATCTTCCTTGTGAATATTTTGATTATTTTTTCCGAATTGCGCCTGAATGACATGCTTTAATCCTAAGTAAAGAAGATACGCTGCTCCTATCGCCTGTATTTGCCAAACATTTGCAATAAATGATATAGCAAAAAGGGCTGCAAATCGAAAAACAAAGGCCATAATAATTCCGTAATTTATAGCTCTTTTTTTCTCTTCTTCGGGTAAATGCTTGGCTATAACTGCTAGTACAAGGGCATTGTCAGCCGATAACAATCCTTCTAATCCGATTAAAATTAATAATGCCCAAGCATACTCTAGCCATATTGAATCCATCCGCTTCTCTCCTTTCTAAAACTAAAATCAGATAAGGTCTTTGCTCATTAGAATTTCCTATTAAGCCAAATTAAATGCTAAAACATTTTGACAGTTACTTTGCTGTCCTCTATTTGTTATAATTTCATCAAAAAACAAATCTAGATTGTGGTTTTCTTAGAAAAGGTGACGCGACATTGTGCTTAAAAACTTGATGAATTCATCTTCACTTACAGGTTTACTGTAGTAATAGCCCTGAATTAGATAACATGCATTACGTTGTAACACTGTTAATTGTTCCTTCGTTTCCACCCCTTCTGCGATCACTTTCATGTTTAAAGTATGCGCTAGTGAAATAATGGTATGAATAATTTCATTTCCATCAGTAGAATTTCCGATCCTATTAACAAATTCTCTTGGAATTTTCAAGGTATCAATTGGATACAAAGGGAGATATGCTAGTGAAGAATACCCTGTACCAAAATCGTCAATTGATAAATGTACACCATATGATTTTAATGCTTTTAACTTCGATAAGGTTTCTTTTTCATCTACCATTGCTATTCTCTCTGTTAATTCTAAATCAATCGAATTAGCAGGTACCCCTACTTCTTCTATAGTAGATATGATTGCTTGAACAAAATCTTTCTGTTCAAACTCTATAGCTGATAAATTTATCCCCATTTTTAGATTTGCATAGCCTGCAGAATGCCACTTTTTCAGTTGTCGACACGCTTCCTGTAACGTCCATTTCCCAATTGGAATAATTTGCGACGTTTCTTCCGCGATAGGTATAAATTCAAAAGGAGAAATAAGTCCCAGTTCTGGATGTTGCCAACGAATTAAAGCCTCTGCACCAATAACCATGCCAGTCTTACTGTCAACTTGTGGTTGATATAATAAAAACAACTCATTATTTTCTAATGCCTTCGGTAAATCCTGTTCTAATCGTAATCGTCTTGTTATTTTTTTTGATAATGTCTCGTCATACATGCAAACAGCATTATTACCTTTTTCCTTTGCACTATACATAGCAATATCAGCATGTTGTAAAAGTGTAGTAGTATTTATTCCTCCAAACGGATACACCGCTATTCCTATACTAAGAGATAAATAAAAACTATGTTGATTAACTACAAATGGTTCTTCAGTTATACGAAATAGAGTTTCACACAAATCCAATAGCTGTTGCTCTGTATGGTTATGGACTATGATTGCAAACTCATCTCCCCCTATTCTCGCTAGAGGAATAGCCGGTAACAGACATGTCCTAAAACGTTTAGCAACTTCTTTTAAAACACTGTCACCAATTGAATGTCCCAGTGTATCATTAATAGTCTTAAAACGATTTAAATCTATATACAAGAGTCCAAATTCATCCTGCGTTTTTTGTGCACGCCCAATGGATTTTTCTAATTCTTGTTGGAAGAATATTCGATTTCCAATCCCCGTCACTGTATCATGGAATGCTAGATAGTTTATCTCATCTTGTTGTTGCTTCATTCTCGTAATGTCTTTTACCATTACATAACTCCCAAAAGTTTGCCCTTCTATCATAATAGGAACAATGGTGACGTACCAAAAATGAATGTCCTTCTCATTATTATTTTTCACACGTAATTGTAACGAAGCCGAACTGCATCGTTTCCCTTCCTGTAGAGCCGCTTCCAATTCAGATCTATCTTCATCTAAAAAAATTGAGAAGCACTCTTTACCTATTAATTCATCGCTGTTTTTTCCTAATAACATACTTCCAGCCTGGTTTATATTTAACACAGTACCATTTGAATCAATCGTTAATATAGGATCTGGATGATACTCATATAATGACTTAAATCTCTCTTGATTTTTGACCAAGTCATTGGATTTGTTTATTAAATCTTCTGTTCTTTGAGATACTTTTTGTTCTAATTGATTATTAAACACTTTTAACATCTCAGTTAAATCTCTGTTTTGCATTCGTACGATTGTATGACGAATCAGCACAAATACAAATGCAATACAATTTCCAGTAATAAGTGTAGCCGAGGAAGTTTGCTCTTTAAGAGTAAAACCAATTAAGACTGCAACTGCAAGATAAGGAAATATGACAAGAAGTTTCTTTCCGAATGTCGGATCAATAATAAAATAATTCCTTCTAGAAGATGCATTCTTTGAGATCGAAGCAGCAATAGCGATAAATAATAGGAAAACTCTATACAAACACCTTAATAATATAAGTGAACGATCTGACAAATCATCTTGTAAGTAAAAATACAAGTAGTCCGTAATAGCCAATCCAGTTAATACGAGAATAAAAATAAATAATTTACTTTTCGCATTAAAAATAGCTGGTCGAAAGATTAGACTAACTCCTAATAAAAGAAGTAATAAATCTATAATCGGAAAAATAAATGAGAGAAAAACATCTCCAATTGATAAGAATAAGATATTTGCAGAAGGTTTATTAAACAGGTACCACTCTAATGTAAAAATGGCAGTAACAACAATACATAAATCACAAATTAAATACGCTTTTTCCCACTTGTTACATTCCATAATGATTTTATAAAAGAATGCAAAGAGAAAGAAGAATAAGAAAAACAACAAAAACACATCAGAGATATTAAAATTTTGTATCGGTAATTCTACATTAAGTACTTGAAAAGCGGATATAAAATTCCCGATCAAGAAACACCCTATTGCAATAGTAATGCAAACCCAGAATACTCCTAACTTAATTTTTCCGGATAATATAGAATAAAGTAATGAGATAAATACAGTAGTTTCAACAACTAAGGATGATAGTCGGATATTAAAATCTGATACGAAATATTGATTCGGAAAAACAAATAAAAATATAAAACAAAAGCTTATATAGAATATTAGAGCTATTGTTAATAAGATAAATTGCAAATGTGAATGTTTAAGCAATATATTCACCTTCTTAAGTCTTTCATCATTTTTAAAAAATTTGTTTCTAATTATTATTCATATTATGACCATTTCAAAAGATTTCTTTCAAAATAAAACAGCCTTACATTACACCTGCAAATATTTAACAATTCCATAACAGGAATTACAAAAAAATATGAACAGCTATGTCCTTAACACTATCAATTATTGTTATACGAACTATTTATGTAACAAGTTTATTTAATAGCTAATTAGTTCAAAGAATGTTTTCTTTGAACTAATTGTATACTGCCCATCTGAATCATATGACTTAACTATTTTTAAATTAAAATTTCACGTAAAAATAATGAATGTAGGTGTATGCCCCTATCTATTTATCTTTTTTTCTTCATAACTTCTATAGTATTCATTAAGTACGCTAACTTAAACACCGACTTATTTATAATCCTTAATAAGTCGGTGCTAGTATACACTATAAAACTAAAACACA
This sequence comes from Bacillus cereus group sp. BfR-BA-01331, assembly GCF_022663915.1. Classification (NCBI taxonomy): domain Bacteria; kingdom Bacillati; phylum Bacillota; class Bacilli; order Caryophanales; family Bacillaceae; genus Bacillus; species Bacillus cereus group sp. BfR-BA-01331. The sequence goes on along the minus strand of NZ_JAKUGJ010000003.1, from coordinate 250,078 downwards.
TTTCAAATAACAAAACTATACTTTAGCAGTTTATAAATTTCATATTCCTAGAATTACTAAACTTTCTTTTACCTATTACAATCTATATTCAGATACATTATTTCCTTTCCATTCATAATAATCTAAAATCCCTTCATAAATGGCTTCTGCTGCAATCTTTCTGCCGTTTGCCGTAGATAGTTTACTGTAATCGATACCATTATCTATAAAAGCCAGTTCCGTTAACACAGCTGGCATGTCGTTTTCTCTTATAACATGAAGATCTCCATGTTTAACGCCTCTATCACGTGTTTGAAGAGCCTCTACTAAACGTGTTTGAATTTTTTCCGCTAACACACGACTTTCTTCCACATGAGGATTTGTTTTTTCGGATTCAGAAGATTTATAGTAGTATGTTTCTGTCCCTTTTGCATTACCATTAAAAGCGTTTGCATGAATGCTTATAAAGATATCCCCCTCATTTTGCTTAGCAAATTTAACACGTTCCTGTAAAGAGCTTTTTTGGTCATGTCCAGGTCTAGTATCAGATTCACGAGTTAGTAAAACCGTAAATGGTGTATGTTTTTCGAGCAATTGTTGTAGGCGTAAGGAAGTGTCTAATACGATTTTACTTTCAGGCAATCCTTTTGTGGACTTTCCGGGATCTGCACCACCATGTCCAGGATCAATAATGATTGTTTTACTTTCTAAAGGGTTTTTCGGACTGTATTGAAGGGTATCTGTTTTGGCAGTAAGTTGTGCGGCTTCTGCACGTGTTATGAATTTATTTGGTTGCCAACCATTATCAGTACCAACAGAAATCTTTAAATCAATTAAAATATTGGCAAATTTTTCACCCCAATGTCCTTTTAAATCATCAAATTTACTTTGCCCATTACTATTTGTTCTATCTTGTAGCTTATATGCATTTACTAACATTGTTGCCATTGCAGCACGAGTAACTTTTCCAGAAGGATTAAATATTCCATTTCCTTCACCTTTAATTATTCCTGCTTTTTCAGCAGCAGCAATATACGGCGTTCCCCAGTGGTTTTGTGAATCTGCAAAAGATGGTTTTGCATTTAAGTCAATATGTATACCAAGGGCCTTTGTCATAATTGTTGCCGCAGAAGCCCTATCTAATGTATCACTTGAACCAAAAGTTCCATCTGGATAACCACTCAATACTTTTTTATCAACTAAATAATTAACGGATTTGTCAGCCCATGCAGGAACATCTGGGAATTTATGAGTATTTGCAAATGCACTAGATGAATAGGATAGTAGACTTCCAGCAAGAATTCCTGTAGCAATTAATTTTTTCTTCAAAATTTAGCACCTCTAAAAAATTATTACAAGTTGGTAAATATATCATTTATAGTTAATTTTCAAATCATACGACCTAGAGTAAAGAACAGATTTATTATGTGTTATCACTATATCACAGATAATAAATTTAAAATCGAACTATTATTCCGAAAAGAATCCTCAGACATACACTTATAGATAGCGACTATTAAATATATTCACCAACATCGTGTAACCAGTATAGTTACTTGTATGTACGAGTGTCAATTAAAAAAACCTTACATTTTTGTAAGATAACCATGTTAATAATGTAGTAAGTAATTATTATATAATGTGAATAATTACTCGGTATAATAAAATAGTAATCTTATATTTTAAACAAATATTGATTATCTTGGTAGGCAAATAACTTATAACAGCCACCTTTTTGGCCATGCTTTGGAATCCTACTTTACTCTTCAATTCTCCGTATTAAAAGTTGGTTGATGAAATGTAATAACAACTGTACGATTATACAACTTATTCACCTCAATTAAATCAGTTAAATCTTGATGAAGAGTCGGTTTATCTTTAAAATCATTATGTATTAAGTCCTTTCACAGTGACAATACGCATATTCCTAGTATTTTTCTGATCGCAATACTACAAAGTAAGACCTAGCTCCTTCCTTTTGTACAAATTTTTGATTTACTAAAATTAATTGTAACTTTTCCTCTGTCCGAAACGATTCCATACAAAACAAAAGGGAAATACATATACACTATGTATCTCCCTTTTATTTTGTACCCAATTTTTTTATTGTGTTACGGTCATAACTTGTCCACTACGGTCAACCATAATTTTCATTTTTCCGTCTTGAGCGTTATATAACCCTAGCTTATGTAGATCTTGTTTGCATTCTTTTACGAAGTAAGGCAATGTACGAATTTGATCGATATCAGAGCTCGTAATAAAATGAATTAAATGATGCGTCATCTCTTTAATATCATGAACGAGTTCTTCCTTCTCTCGTTTTAATCTTTCATTTTCAGCTCGTAATGAATGTAATTCACCTTCAAGACCACGTGCATTCTTTTCATCTTTTGAACGCTCTGCTGCCATACTGGAAAGCTTATAGATTCCCTCCATGAACTGATGCAATTCGTGTTCTCTCTTTTCACTACATTGACTAATTGTTTCAAAGTTATCCACGATGCCAGACATAACTGTTACGAGGCTTTTTTCATCTTCTTCATTTCGAACGTCTTCATTTACTTCCTGCTTGCTTTCTTGTTTTGTCTCAACAATTGTCTCTTTTACAGGTGTATACTTACGTTTTCGCCCCGGCTTTTGCTTTTCAATATTTTCAAACGGCATCTCTTGTTTTTTTAATTTATAATACGTGTTTTGCAATTGACTTTCCGTTTTTCGGAAAAGATTCATTTCATTTTTACTAACATATTTTGAAATATTTGCGATGTTTAAGCCCTGACGTTGACAAAATTGATACACTTCATACAATAGTTCTAGTTCAGACTTCAACCAAGTAATCGCTGATTTTTCATATACTCGCATACCGCCATTTTTTTCTATATCTATTTGAAATAATACCATTCTATTATATAAATCGATTAGCTCTTCATACCTGACTTGGAATTGTTTCTCTATTTTTTTAAATTCCGCCTCTAATTTCATTTCGTTCGTTTTATTATTTGACATGTTTTGTAAAAGACTTAATACATTGATTGCTGTGTGGTGATACATAATATGTGTCACTCCCCCTCATCCTTTCACAATTCTCATCTGACTCCCATGTCTTTTAAGAAAATAGAAATTTCCACATATCCATATTATAACATTTCGAAATTATCTGTCAAATAATTAACATACAAAAAGGTATAAAAAGTATCGAAATAAAAAATGATTTTTAACAAATATTAAAAAATAAAAAATAGCTAAGCAAAATATTATATCAGAAAAATTCTACTTAATTATATTATATGGTATTTCTAATATATTTTCACCGAAAAAGCTTGCGTCACCACGAAATCTTATAGATGAAATAATTGAACATCATGTAAGAAAACCCTCACCTTTATAGTAAAGGTGAGGGTTTTACACAACGCTAACGAATTAACCGAAAGAATGACCATTATTACCACGGTGGCTACAGAAAAGCAAAAATATCTCAGAAACACTCTACCTTTCTGTCTTTATACACATGGCTGGCTCCTCTCTTCCAACTAAAAGAAGCTTTATAGTACTAACTTATCAACTAGCCCGATTAACTCTTGAATATCAGGCTTACTCACTTGAGCATTCGCTCCAACTGCCTCACCTTTATGGAACAACTCATTCGTAATTAATGAAGAGAAAATAATGACTGGTAAACGATTCATTACTTCACCATCTTTAATTACTTTCGTTAAATGGTGTCCATCCATTTTCGGCATTTCAATATCGGTAATAAGTAGGTGAATATGCTCATACATTCTTTCACCTTGCTCTTTTGCTAGTTTTTCAATTTGTGCTAACGCTTCAGCACCATTACTGAAGAAGTTCATTTTCGTATATCCAGCTGATGATAATGTTTCTTCTAATATTTGGCGAAGCATCGCTGAATCTTCCGCAATATAAATCACCTTTTCAGCTCGATCTGTTTTTTGCTCTAATCCTGCAAGTGATTTATTGTCATAACCAGTACCGCTAATTTCACATACAATTTTTTCATAATCTAATAGTAAAATGATTTTCCCATCTAGTTTTACAATTCCAGACGTCGTTTCTTCTAGTCCCATAGATAATGAAGCTGGTTCATCAATTTGTTCCCATGAAATACGTTGAATACGATGCACTTCATCAACACGGAAAATAACTTTCATTTGGTTTAATTCTGAAATGATAAATTTCGTTTGATCAAGTGGTTTTATAGATTTTAAATTAAGAGCCGTTGCTAAGTTAATAACAGGTAAAATTTCACCACGTACTTGAACAACACCTTCAACTGCATGATGAGATTCTGGCACAGTTGTAACAGGGAATGGATTAATAATTTCACGCACTTTCATTACATTGATGCTAAATAAATTTTCACCAACAGTATAAGTTACGATTTCTAATTCGTTTGTTCCACTTTCTAATAAAATACTTTGTGCTTGTGACATAAAGGTGTCGCTCCCCTTTCATTAATTCCGTATATTTAATTATTAAGCTTTATTAAAACCAAAAAGTCAACTACCTATATGAAAAATATAGATAGTTGAGTGATCCTCACAGTTTTAAAGTAGAAATACTACCAGTAAAACTTAATCTTGTATAAACGAAGCAAGTGCCTCTAGTAACACTTCTTGTGCTCCTACAATTTCTGTCGGCATCGCTTCCCATTTTTTTGAAAGCTCTGTTTCCACTCTCATTCTTAGCTCTGGACCCATTTCTCCTAGCACATATTCTTTCGTCGCTATATCAACATCAAGGAGTGCAAGTGCATATAATTCCGGATCGTTTATTTTTTTAAATAATTGTTTCAATACCGCCGGTGATATATGTTTTAACTTTTCAATGTGAATTTCCTTATCCGAAAATAGTAACTCATATTGAATAAACGTAACATTTTCTTTAATAACTTTAAAATAGCAATTATTTTTTTTATCATTTACAAAATAACCGTTCGGATCTGCAATAATACTCTCTACTTGACGTATTAAATTAGGTAAACTACTCGCCGCCATTACAGTACGTTGCTCAACCTCACTTGGCGAAATGAATGTAACGCGATACTTATTCTGCGCCATCCTCCTCACCTCTCCTTTTATATAAACTTAGTCTAATTGTACAATATAGCACAACTATCTTAAATTAATCTAACTCTATTTCAAATCATTGCTCCTAGAATCAGAGAAATCCTCTCTCCAAAAAGTGAAGAGGCACCACCTAAACACTTGGATTACAGCCTCTCCAACTACCTTAGAACTACTCCATATCTCTGCAACATGCGAGCCACTCATAAGCACTGTCGCTACTACAATCCGGTGAGCCTACCAATCTCATTCATGGCTCCCAGCCTCTTCAACTAACCTAGAACCACTCCATATCTCTGGTATTACAACATGCGAGACACTCCATATGCACTGACCGCTACTAAACATCGCTGGGCCCTCTCTCAAAACCTAAAAGAAAGCTTTTAAGCCCCTTTCAACAACTCAATGTTATTGAACCAAAAAGCAAGCTGCTGATCCGTAATATCCGGCAACATAACGAAAAACTCACGGCACTTCATCTCATCTTTAAACAGTTGATACTTCCAAACACTATCGCTACCAATACTTACGAAATAAAACTCGTGTATACGGCCAATGATTGCTTGTTTTTCACCAAACGAATATGGAGGCACTTGTTTGATTTCAAATTGATCTGGTAAATATACATGCTCTTCTCGTTCTATTTTTAACACTTGCTCAGCAAGCTCACGTTTATTTTCGAAAAAAGGCAATTGTAAAATTCGCTCTTGTCTTGTCATACGAATATAAAACCCTTTCTACTACGTTACAATTTTTCTTTACGATTTATTATCGAATTAAGTTCACAACTTCATTTAATACTTCATCTGAAATTTTGATTACTTTCGCATTTCCTTGGAATCCGCGTTGGTATAACATTAAATCAACGAATTCTACAGATAAATCTACGTTTGCACCTTCTTGTGCACCACCACGTATTTTTCCTGCACCGTTTTGGCCCGATGCACCTAACGCTAAAATACCAGTTGTATTCGTCGCTGTATAGTTACCATTTCCCGTTTTCATCAAACCGCCTTCATTCGGGAACATCGCAACAGCTAATTGACCAGCAGATTTCATACTTCCATCAGAATATTTTACCATCACATATCCACCGTCAGCAATAAAGCAATCTTTAACAGTCGCCGCTGCTCTACCATCTACATCTGTTACTGACAATGTTTTATCTGTTGGATGATTCGTTAAATGACTTAAGTCTAACTTTATAGAGCCACCATCAAATGGAATATTGGCCCCTTGCTCTTTCGGAGTTGGATTTCCAACAGCATCAAATGTCATATTACCACCTGCACCTGGAACATCCTCAAACTTTGTATCCTTTTTCGAGTCATTACGCATCTGTACTTTATATGTATAATTGTGTTCGCTTGTTTGTGTAAATTCTACACGCATTGTCCATGTATTACCGGCATTATCGTATACAGGTAAGTCTTGCGTAATTTGTTTTTCACCAGTTGGAATATTCCCTTTAATTGTCCCTTGCGATGTTCGAATACCACCAATTGCCGTCCCCATTGGAATTTGCAATGGGCCTGGAATACCAGATAAATCAACTTCACCAGTCGCCTCATTAGCAGGGTATGCGAATACGTATTGACCTTCTGTGTTCGTAATATAATAATCTGAAGATATTCCAAACGTACCTTTACGCGTAAATTCCATGTTTCCGCCTTTTGAATCACCTACAACGAAGAAACCATTACCTTCCATTGCAGCTTGTGTTTTGCCACCTGTTAACGTAATTGTACCATCACTATAATCCGTAACCGTACCACTCATTTTCACACCGTTACCGATACTTTTCGGATTCGTTCCTGCGTATTTACCGTCACCTTTTGCACCAATTGAATTGTTATATAGTAAATCATCAAACATTGCTTTTTGTTTTTTATAACCAACCGTTTGTGCATTGGCAATATTATTTGAAGTTACACTTAATGCATTTTGTGTTGCGTTCATTCCTGTAATACTTGTATATAACGCTTTAATCATAACGTATGTACACTCCTTATGAATTTGTAGTTTTTACTTCTTCAGTTACTTTTTGATCGTCTTTCTTTGCATCTTCTGGATTCGTTTCTCCAATCGGTTTATCAGACACTCTTTCAACGAAACGAAGAGATACTACTTTATTATTAATAACGAGCTGTACATCGTTATTTTCTGCAAGGCGAACTGTCTCTACTTGACCAGTTACTTTGTTCCCTTCACCGTCAATACCTCTTACGTATTTCCCTAAAAATTTCATTCCACCATCAAGCGCTGTCGAATACATCGTCGTTCTTAAAGAATCAACTGCTTTTGTCATATTTTGCACTTGTTCCATAAGAGATAACTGCGCTGTTTGGTTCATCATTTGATTCATATCCATCGCATTGAACGGATCTTGGTGCTGGAAACTCGATAAAAATAATTTTAGAAAATCGTCTTTCCCCATTACACCAGGAGTTTTTTGAGCACTTTCTGATACTCCGTTTGTTTGTTGAACTGGCGATTGTACACCGTTAACAGGTGCATTACTTTTTTGCGCTCCTGCCTGCAATGGAATATGATTTGTACTCGTTGTGTTTAATCCAACTGTTGGCACGCTTTATTCCTCCAATAATCCTGCAAATTCTTTCGATTCTTGTTTTTCTTGCTTCGTACTTGCTAATTTTTGTTTTTGTCTTTGCTCTTGTTCTCGCTGTTCTTTACGTTGTTCATCTTTTTCTGAATAACTTATTTGAATATTAATTTCTTTTTCTTTTAATTTCAGCTTCAATTCGTCAAAAATTATTTCAACACGCTTTTTCGCATCGTGTTTTTCCATTTCTACATGGACTTCAATTTGATCTCCATGCTTTTTCATAAATACAGTTAATGAACCAAGTTTCTCTGGATTTAGCTGGAATAAAACACGTTCTTGTTTCACTACAAACTTTTGCAGAGCCTCTACTTGTGCTTCCATTTTCTTGCCTAAGTCAGGTAATGTAACCTTCTCAGCTCCACTATTTTGTTTTCCTATTTGATCAGTCCCCGTTGCCTTATTTAATAATTCAGCTCCGGCCGAACTTGAATCGTTTAATTGATCGACTTCTGGTAACTCTAACTTCACATCATCGCTTTCAGCTTTCTGGAGTTCTACTTCCTTGGACTCCTCTTGTTTCTTTGCGATATTACAAGTTTCTGTTTCTACGACTTTTAATACTTGCAACGTTTGCTCTGGCATCGTCACCTTGTCTAGCACCATTTGCATTGTATCTTCTAAACATATGGCATTTTTAATATTCATGTTAGAAAAAAGCTCTTGTAATTGCTGTAATTCAGCTGCGGGCAATTCGTTCAGTTTAATATTTCCGTATTCTTTATATAACGCCTGTATTTTTTGTATGTATTGATATAACAATTCTGGCTGCATATGCAATTGCTCAATTGCAACCATCTGCTCAGATACAGCTAACAATAACTGTTCTGTCTCTTTCTTTTCTTCTTTCTTTACAATCGGCTCTTCTTTCGTTACCGTTTTTTTTGCGAGAATATATTCTTTCTTCTCTTCTTCTGGTGCTTCTTCTCGTTTCGGTTTCTCCGTTTTCGGCTGTTTTTTATTTTCAATTCTCATTGTATTATCGAATGAAGAATTTTCATTTTTCGATTGTACTTCTAGCCCTTTTTCTTTTTGCGGAGGTAAACTTTGCTGCACCGGTAATACAAACTGTATCACTACATCCACCTCATCCGTTCATACACATTTTTAAATCAAGAAGCATTTTTTCTTCCAGCTTTTCTTTTACTTTCGCAAGCTTCTTACAATCTTCTTGATACATTTCATCAATGACACGTTCTTTTTCTTTTATTTGCTCTAAAAGGCTTTCATTTTTTTGAATAAAACCTTCTGTTTTTTTAATTTTTCGATTCCATTCTTCTATTCTTTCAGGTGAAAATGTATGTGAAGACAGCATACCAGCCATAATACGTTGTCCCGTTTGTACAACCTTATTGCGTGATTTCACAACATATAGATCATATTCTTTTTTTCGTTCTATTTTTCTTTTTTCAGCTGTTAGTTCGTACACTTCTTTCAAGATATGTTCTTTCTCTTGATTAATCTGCAATTTAATCGTGTCGTACTGCTGTTTATTCACCTGTTTTCATAGCCCCTTCCTATTATAACGTTACCTTTTTCTATTATATAGTTTTTTTACAAAAAAATCTGTGAAATATTAAAAAACAAAAAAATAAGACCCCAAGGCATGAGGTCTTATACAATATGGTGCATCGCTTGGACAATATCTTCAAAATGAAAACTATCCGTTCGACCTTGTTTTAAAAACGTATTTATACCTTCTACTTTATTTTTACATTCAAAAATATAGGCATTTTCTTCATTCTCTTGAATTGTTCCTAATTTGAAATACAATTCATTTTCTTTATAAATAGATAAAATTTTTCTCATTTCATTTGCAACCTGCCAATGGTTCGGCGATACGATTTCTTCCATAATTCTACTTACCGAATCTAGTACAGAGATTGCAGGGTAATGACTAAGCGTTGCAAGCTCACGCTTTAATACAATATGTCCATCTAAAATACCACGCGCCAAATCTGGTACAGGACCATTTAAATCGTCACCATCAACGAGTACTGTATAAATACCTGTTATGGATCCTTTTTGTGTTTTTCCTGACCTCTCTAATAACTTCTTCATATAACTTTCCATTAACAGTGTTTTACCACCGATTGGTAATTCCTTTACTGCAATATCAACACTTCGGCGTGCGTCAGCAAAGCGTGTAACAGAATCCATCATAAGTAGTACGTTATTACCTTGATCGCGGAAATATTCGGCAATTGATGTTGCAAGCTTTGCAGCGCGAAGTTGCATAAGATGACTTTCATCTGACGTCGCTACAACAACGACGCTTTTTTTCATACCTTCTTCGCCTAACTCTTTTCGAATAAAGTCTTTTACTTCCCGGCCACGCTCACCTACTAAACTAATAACGTTAATATCAGCTTTTGCGTTTTTCGCAATCATTCCAAGTAAAGTAGATTTACCAACACCTGATCCAGCAAAAATACCTATCTTTTGACCGATCCCAATCGTTAACATAGAATCAATTGATTTAATTCCCGTTTCAAATACATCTGTAATTTCTTCACGCTCAAATGCATGAATCGGCGGTGCATCCAATTTTATTTTTTGCAGTGGAATGTTCTCGGCATCTTCGTTTAACACTTTTCCATTTGCACTTAACACTTTACCAAGTAAATGATTACCACGGGGAACAACGACATCTTCTGTAATTAATGTAACTGCATCTCCGTAACATACTTTTTCTGTCTGTCCAAATGGAAGTAGCATATTATTTTCTTTTTCAATCGCAATTACTTCACATAAGACACTATGTTCTCCAACGAGACAAACATCTCCAATCTTTGCTTTCGGACCTTTCGCTACAAAAAACTGCTCTTGTACACTATGAACTTTGCCAACTTTCGTATAAAACGGTGTTTCAATAAATGTATTCCATTTATTATGTTCATTCATTAGCTCGTTGTTCATACATTTTGCTCCTCAAACAACTTCTCTTCTTCCCACTTATGACGAAGCTTCGCAAATATAGGCGCAAATTTAAACTCAAAAAACTCTTTCTCTTCTTCCAGAACAAATTCGCCAAACTGTAAAGAAAAATCATACTTCCATTCTACTAATTGTAGTAGCCAATACTCTTTCGTATTTTCTTTCTCTTCTTGTATACGTTCAAATGTTTCTGGATGAACCGTTATAATTAATTTTTCAAATGAAGTAGGCAATGTTTGCACGATGCCTGTTAAAATCGGCAAAACGTCTAATAAGCGCGAATCTACCGCTTGATTCACTACTTTTTCTGCTAACTGAAAAGATTGATTCCATAATAACTCTGTCCATTCGTATGCTGTTTCTTGTTGTTCTTTTTGAAACTGTATACGCGCTGCTTCCATCTGTTCCATTTGTTCATGAATATGCATTTGAAACTGTTCTTTATCTTGCAACAACTGCTGACGCTCTCGTTCTAGCATTTGCTGCTGCTGCCTTAGCTGATTCATTTCAATATGTAATGCATCTTGCTGTGCAAGAAGTTCTGCATGATCCACTTGTATCTCTTCTTCAATGTGAACTGATACTGGTTTCGGAAATTGTAATTCATACGTTTCTTCAGAAAAAGAAACAGAATTCTTCGGAATTCTGTTTTTAAATAAGGACATCATCTTCACCTCTTTGAACGATAATTCTTCCTTCTTTTTCTAACTTTTTCACCGTACCTGTAATCGTTTGTTGTGCTTTTTCAGCATCCGTCATCTTAAGCGGTCCTAAGCCATCTAACTCTTCAAGAATCATCTCTCTACGGTTTGAAGACATACATGTAAATAGTTTCTCTTTAATTTCTTCTTTTGCAATTTTAAGTGCTTTCGCGATAACACCGTTATCTGTAATTTCCTCTAATACACGGCGAAGCGCAAGATCCTCAAGACCAAGTAAGTCTTCAAAGACAAACATATTTTCTTTAATTTTCTCAGATAACGCATAATCGACTTCATCCAGCTTTTGAAAGACTGTTTTTTCAACGCCTCGTGAAACATTATTTAAAATGTTCACTATTGTTTTCAATCCATCTGTTTTATTAATAGCACTAAATGCCATATTATTTAATTTTGCTTTTAATAACTCACCAATTTGATTAATTAATTCACCATCTACTTGTTCAAGCTTTGCAATACCCATTACCGTCTCTACACGTTTATGATCTGGTAATCTCTCAATTAATTGAGAAGCAAGTTGCGGCTTAATATAAGAAGCAATAATCGCTATCGTTTGTGGCGATTCATCATTAAGCACTGTAAGAAGTGGCTCTAAATCTGTAAGTGAATTTAAGAATTCAAATGGATTATCTTTGTTATACCAAAGGTCTTCCAATAATTTTTCCAACTCGTCTTCTGGCATATTTTTAAATATACGACGAATGTATTCTTTATCTGGAGTTACTAAATTCAACTCTTTTACATTTAGTTCGTACAAAAACTCCCCTAGTACATTTTCTAACGTTTCTGGTTTATATACACGAAACTTCGCGATTTCGCGAAGTAACACTTCTTTTTCCTCAGCCGTCATATATTCAATGACTTTTGCTGCCACCTCTTCGTTTAATGTACGAATGAGGATGGCAGCTTTCTCTTTGGAGGAGATTTCATCTAACATTGTTTTTCCTCCCTTACTGTCCGTTTAACCATTTTTTAATTACTTTTGCAGTACCTTCTACATGCTCTTTCGTAGCTTCCTGCACTTGATCATCTAATGTAGGTTCTGATGGTTCTACCGGTTCTGGCTTTGGCTCTGGTACTATTTTTTCTTCAGGAATTTCCAGGATACTTTCACTACTAGCAGCAATTTCTTCTTCTGCTAAGTATTCTTCATATTCCTCTTCTTCTCTCTTTTTCTTACGTCTTGCTAAGAAGAACCATACTAGGCCAATTAGTGCTAGCAAGCCAGCTGTAATTCCACCGAATAACCACCAGTTCATACCACTTTTTTCTGGCTCTTTCTCTTTTTCAACTTTCGGCTGGTCGAACTGAACAGTTACAACGTTAACTTGACCGTTTGTAAAGTTTCCATTCGGATCAGCTTGCAGTCCAGCTGCTATTCCAATTGCTTCTTTAAATGTTGTCATATCAATTTTTCGCTTTACTAACGTATCGTTATCTACCCATACAACAACATTTGTTTTTGTTAATTCCGGATGTTTCTTAATTGTTTCAACTGTTTTATCTATTTCATAGTTTTCAATTTTGTTACCATTTTTATTATCGTAGACAACTTTACCGTTTTGATTATTGTTCGTACCGTAGTTCGGCACTTCACCGTTCGCTGTAATACCCGCACCTTGCTTCGTATCTGCTCCTTCTTGCGCAGTAGAGCTTTCCTCTTGCTCTTGTTTACTGCGAAGTACACCTTTATCGCCATATTTTTCTGACTGACGTGTAACTTCATCATAATTTACAGACACTTTCGTATTCACTTTATATTCATTTGGCTTAAACATCGTCATTAATGTCGTATCAATATCTTGCTTTAATTTACCTTCAATTTGTTGTTGCATCTCAACTTCTTTTTCATAAGAAGAGGAACTAGTAGAATGTGCTTCATCTGCTCCTTTCGAGATAATACCTTTTTTGCTATCAATAACACTTACTTCTTCTGCTTTCACCCCAGGAACTGCAGCACTTATCATTTGCTGTATACCCGCAACTTGATCAGCTGTTAATAGTTGTCCACGTTTCACACCAACAGTAATTGCCGCTGTCCCTTTCGCTTTTTCCTCATCAAAAATTGTTTCTTTTTCAGGTAATGTAATTTGCACATTTGCCGTTTCAACTGTCGCGAAGTTTCGTACAATATCTTGCTCCAATTGCTTTTTCGTGCCGACAATCTGCTTCATTTTCTTATCTTGTTCACTTGAACCGAGTGAGCTTTCTAATAGAATTTCCTCACCGCTTTTTGAATTAAACGGCAAGCCCATTCCATTCATTTCTTTTCGAACCCATGGAGCATCGTTCTTTTGCACTCGAATCGAACCATCGGCTGCTAATTGGTAATCAACACCTAGCTTCGATAATTCTGCTGTAATCTCTTGCTTATCTGTATCATTTAAATTTTGATATACAACAACATATTTATCTGGCAAGGTGAAGTATAAAAGTGCTCCTGTTGCAATCGCTAAAAGCGCAGCACCAATCACTAACTTATGCCACGTTTTCAACGATTGGAAAACATTTTTTATCTTTTCCATTTAAATACACCCGTCCATTTTCCTAAATTTGCATATTAATTAGTGACTTATAATTTTCAATAAGATTATCGCGTACGAGAGCAGCTGTTTTCATTTGTGATTCAGCTTTCTTCTGCTGAATTAAAACGTCATGCGTTTCTCCTACCCCTTTTGTCAGTAAATCATATACTGCTGTTTGGGCATTATTTTGCGTTTGATTCATATCTTCCAATAAATCAATAAACTTTTTGCCTTCAACTACAGATGTTTCTGAAGTTTTCTGTGTGCCAATCGGCTGAATCGCTCCAAATGGCTGTGTATTTAACATTGGTTGAATTTTCATATTTCCCCTCTTCCCTCTTATCCTCGGCCGATTTCTAAATCTTTATCGAGCATTTTTTTGTTCGCATTTAATACACTTGTATTTGCTTCATACATTTTTTGAGCAACCATTACATTCGTCATCTCAGCTGTCACATCAATGTTCGGATAACGTACATATCCTTCTTCATTTGCATGCGGATGCGTCGGATCATACACAAGATTTTCATTTCGATCCGTTTCAATACTTTTTATTTTCACTCCGTTAGTAGGAGCTCCATCTAGCATACTTGCAAAACTATTATTTGATTCTAATACTACACTTCGACGGTGATACGGCTCTGCACCCGGTGCTCCCGTCGTATTTGCATTTACGATATTGTTAGAAGTAACTTCCATCCATTTTCTCGCTGTAGTTAGCCCTGAACCACTTGCATTAATTGCCTGAAACATCTTTGTCTCTCCTTTTAACTATTAACGTCCACGTGCTGCTTGGTTAATAGCGTATTGCGTATTAATTGCATTAATTGAAACACCGTATAATTGGTTTGTCTTCATTAAATCTAGCATTTCTGTCGTTACATCAACACTGTTTCCATCTTTATTCGTTTGCATTGATTTCGTTTGAATCTTTGCGTATGTATTTTTCGTATTTGCTGTCGGTAAGTGCATTACATTCGTTTGATATAAATCTGGATTACTCTTTAAATCCGCAGTATTTTTTTTGTATAATGCACTGCTCATATTCATTTGCTCAGCAAATGTTACATCTTGTGCTTTATAGCCAGGTGTATTCGCATTTGCAATATTACTAGAAACCGTATTTCGCTTCGTTACTAAATAGTTCATATAATGACTTACATCACTAACTAAATCTGGCATATTCCACACCCTTCCTTTTCCATCATGCTCGTTTAGCGCATGATCATCCACTGATGGAAGTTTCACTTTATTATTCATTTTCCTATATGTATTTATTTATTAAAATATTATCTATTTTGTACCCTTACATATTTTATTCCATTTTTCCATTGTTGTCTTTAGAAAAATACAAAAATATAAAAAAGAATATAAAAAACTGTATACGCGTAGTAATCCATGTAACATTTTGATATATAGACAATAAAAAAGAGCTTCCATACACTTCTCTCCATAAAATAAAGACATCTTATTTTTCATTGTTTGGATTATTACCATTCTTTTTATTACAGTCATAAAGTGAAACCTCAATCAGCGGAACGCCTTATTCAAACAATGGAATGGATCCCCTTTTAAAAGGGGTATCCATTTCCATACTTTCCTATTAAAATTTACCGTAAAACGAATTCGCTTTCATTCGTCCATCATTTGTCATAATCATTTCTTCCAAAATCTTTTGCTTATCTCGAATATGCTGTGCTGCCTTAATTATTAATGGACTCACTTCCGCTGCAACATCTGCGCGCGTCTCTTCATCCAATGTCATCATCCAGCGATTTAACATTGCACTCTTCTCAGCAAATTCCCCATCTGATACTTGCAATTCTCCGATTTCATTAAAACAGCCGACAAACGCTCGATAAATATCATTGTTCATTTTCAAGTGCTCCGCGGTAACCGTCTATTAAATCTTGTAACACTTGCACAATCGCATCCATGTCTTTTACTTCACGCGTTACTTTCATCGTCTGAATTTGGATGCTAATCCAATCGTATAAACCGAATAGACTATCATATAAATCTTTAGTGATCTCTGGATTTAATTGAAGCTTTAACTCTTCAAAAATACGTTCTAATTTTTCAAGAAGCGCGTCTCCTTCTTGCAATTTAAAACTATTTAAAAGTTCTTCTAAATTACGAAACTCAACGATACATCTTTCATAAATAAAAATTGTGTTTTTAATTGGATTACTCGTCATAATATCATTTTGCATATAACGTTGCCATGCTTGCATACAATCACTTCCTTAACTTTCATTAATCATCACTTTTTTGTTTTGTCATTGCTTTAATTGTTTTCAGCTGGCTATCAAGCGCCGCTAATGTACTTTCTAATTTTTGATACTTTTTCACAATTTCATCTTGCTTTTGCAAGTTCTGCTTCTCAATATCTCTAATCTTTTTATCTAAATCACTTACACGTGAGTCAATGTTCTTTACTCGCTCTCCGACTACACCTTTATCACCAAATAGTCTTTCAAGTGGCTCTTCCATCATTTTACCTAAACCGTTAGAACCAAAGAAAAATTGCTTCGCTGCATCTGGTTTTTCTTTTAGTGCTTGTGTTAATTTTTCTTCATTAACTTCCATCGTCCCATCTTGCTTTAATTGGATACCAAATGAAAATAAATAATTATCATCTTGCGAGAATGTCACGACGTTATTCAACGCTTGACGTACGCTTTGCATAATTACCTGTCCTTGGAAAACTCCATCTTTCCCAGCAAAAAGATCCACTGTAGAAACTGCTTTATTATACTCTGCTACCATCTTTTTAATAATATTGGCTGCGTCTGTTACGTTGGAATCACTTACCGTAAATTTTAAATCTATCCCTTTTGCTTTTGGATCTGTTGTTGTACCTGCATCTGGTGTTCCTTCTACTTTCGGCTCAGTCACCTTTAACAATTCAATTTTCACGCCCGGAAGAGCTTCAATTGTATTTGTAAAACTTTCAGCTCCAATACCATTAATACTATATTTGGCATTTTGTGCTTCATTAATTGTATTGACTGCTGTCCCATCCGCCTTAACTAAACCAATATCTTGAAACAGTGTAGATGTGTTCCCTGAAAAATCAATTTTCCCATCTGTTCCTTCTTTTTTCGAGGACATAAAAATTTTATCTCCAAGTGTATAAGCCGATACGCCATAATCTCCATCATTAATTTTATTTATTAAATCTTTATATGTCATATCAGTTGTTACTTTTAGATCTTTACCGCCTAGTTTTAATATTTCATCTTTAGGAAGTTTTGCATTTATATCAGCAATCTTATTAGAAGCTATTTGATGACGCTGCGCAAGCTGTGTAATCGTCATATTAAAAGTCCCTGCAATCGCTCCACCATCAGCTTTTACATTAATGTAACCGTCTTGTGTCGTTGTAACTTTTTTCTCATTCCCTTTAAAAGCTGCTAAATCTTTAAACACTTGAGTAAAAGGGGTAAATTGTGTCTTTAAACTTGCATATACTTGTTTATCTTGCGTAAGTTGTTGCTTCTCAGTAGTATATGGTGTTTTTCTCATATCTAACGCTTGCATTTCTAATTCTACAAAGTTAGAAGTATCGATCATATTATTTCCGAGGTTCCAAATCTGTTGTCTACCACCAATACCTGTTAACGTCCCTGCCATATTTCTCACTCCTTATTGTTTACATGTAATCTAAAATGCTCGTTTTACTCATCGTACTAACTGCTTTAAGCGTTGCTTCATAAGTTGCATTAATATAAGCTAGGTCAGAAATTGCTACCGCTAAATCAACATCTTCAATTTCTTTACGATTTTCTTGAAGCGCTAAATTTTGCTCGCTTAAAATCGTTTTAAACGTCTCCATCGTGTTCATAGTTGAACCAACTTCAGTTGTACGGTTAATGACGCTATCTAAGTTTTTCTTATTTTCTCCTAATAACGGTTGTAACGCTTTTTGGTCACCATTTTGCATCGCTTCACTCATCTGTTTTAACGTTTTTATAACCGGGGATAATAATGCTTCTCCGTTACGAAATGCTTTTAATTGATAACCGTCATTTAGTTGCCAGTTCACATCATTTTTTCCACCTTGATACGTACCATCTTCTGTAAATGGAGCTTGTTCAGCACTATCCCCACCGAAAATATAACGGCCTTGCTCTTTCGTATTCGCTAAATATACAACTTGTTTTAAAATTTGATCAATCTCTGCACCGATTGCCTTCAATTCTTTTTCGCTATTTGTCCCATTTAACGCTTGCACTGTTAATTGATCCGCTCTTGTTAAAGATTTAAAAACACCTTGTAAAGTATTTTCAGTTTGTGTTAATACATTTTTCGAATCCGCTAAATCTTTTTGCATTTGTTCAATATTTGCTAACGAATGCTGAATCGCAAATGATTTACTTGCCGCAAGTGGGTCTTCGCTCATAAAAAGATTTTTTTTCCCAGAAGTTACTTGATTTCGATGATATTGCTGCTGCACATTCAAATCCATCATCTGATTCTTTGCCCAGTTTGCATTTTGAAATGTAGATACTCTCATCTTTACCTTCTCCTTTATCTATATTTGAATTGGTGCGAAGAAGAAACCTCACCTATATACAGCTATCCTCTTCCCTCATAAAAAAGACTTTTTCGTTTTCATTTAATTTACATGGGGGAGGACGCTTGCTAAACATGGCTATTCTCCCCCTTAACTTCCCATTCAACCATCTCATATCTCTGGTCTAACATGGCTTGGTCCACTAAAAGGCTCTGTCCGCTTCTACCCTGCGCCGGACCCTCTCTTCCATCACAAAAAAAGCTTTTTCGATCCTTCTACATGTTATCTAATAATCGAAAACAAACTATCAAACACTTCATTCATCGTCGTAATAGCTTTAGAGTTTGCGACAAAATATTTTTGGAAAGCCATTAAATTAACCATTTCTTCTTCCATATTTACGCCTTCAATACTCATTTTTTCTTGTTGAATACCTTCTAATAAATCTTTATGAATATTTTGATAAGCATTCACTGCACTTTTATCAGAAGCTACACCAACTATAAATTGGTCTAATGCTTGTTTATAAGAAAGACCTTCTTTATAATCTCCCTCTGTAATTCCTGCTAGTTTATTTGCTGTTTCAGCAGAGATTTTCATTTTCGAAACATCTTTTGCGAATTCAGGGTTTAACTGAATATCTTTCGCATAATCTCCAACGAAGAAATCTTTTCCCATCACTGTATTCACTTGACCTTTTACAGAACTCATTAATTCTTCAAGGTTTTTTTTATAACTAGCAATCTTCCCTTTCGTATCTATTGCTGATTGAATGGCTCCACCTGTTAAAGGAATATCCGATCCATAAATCGCAACAGACATTGGTTCTTTTTCTTTATTTAATTGAAGTGGATATGTATCTTGTCCATTTACTGTTAAAACACCGTTCATTCTAACACTCGCGATATTAGGATTCATAGATTCATAAGATACTTCAATATTGGCATACTTAGACATCTCTGTAACGATGCGATCACGTTCGTCTAATAGTTGATTAGGTACTTGTGTCCCTGCTTGTCCAATTTTTTTATTCGCCTCTGCTAAACTAGCACCAAGACGATTAAATTCATTCACATGTGCTTCAATATCTTCTGTCGTCTGTGCTTCTGCTGTATCTAAGTTTTTCGCAAGACGATTTATCTGACTTGTGAACTTCCCAGTTTCAGAAACTAATGTATCGTAGTAGTTTGGTTGTTCTGGATTTTTTGCAACTTCACGAAAAGCATTGAAGAATCCATCCATTAAACTAGATAATGAATTTTTCCCTGTCGTTCCTACCATAGACTCTACTCGCGATAAAGTAGAATTCATATATGCGTAGTAAGAGAACTGTGACAACTGATCATTAAATTGCTTCGTTTTCACTTCATCTGTAATACGGTCAACTCCTAATGTTTGTACACCATAACCGATTCTCTGTTCAGGCGTATGACCGTTACTTGCTCCAACAGATCCGTAATTTACCATTTGACGAACATAACCCGGCGTATGAATGTTAGATAAGTTTTGTTTTGTCGTTTGTAATCCCATTTGGGCCGCTAGCATACCAGATAACGGCGTATTATAATCAGATAATCTCATAATGCTTCACTTCTCCTTTACAATAGTTCATTCATAAAGATTTGCGAATTATTGTTTTTCTCCAAATTGTATTCAGAAACGGAATCCACAATACTTTCTGTAGTTTTTAATAGTACGTTTAAGTAATATTGATTTTTCAAAAGAATCATTTTTACATTTTCTTCTAATTCATTTAAACTTTTTTGTAATTCTTCCATTTTTTCATTTTCTTCCTGTGAAAAATACGAAAATAGCGAACGCATACGCAGCGGTTCAACTTGTTTTTCTTTACAAAGCTGAACAACCATTTCCTCAAAAGATCGCGATAATCCTTTAACACCTTCTATGTACTGCAATTGCTCTACTTGCAACTTTTGAACTGCATTTACATTTTTATTTTTTAAATTCTCATATATTTGTTCCCCAAGCGTTTGAATATTTTCATATGCCTTTTGAATAATAACGAGCTTTTCATATAATTGTATGTACATATAGCTTCCTTTCCTTTACAAGACTAAATTTACAATCAAACCATGAATTTCTCCAATTTGATTTAACATTTCTAAATGCCCTGTTTTCGTATTAATTAAATTCATAACATCTTCTAACTCAGTTAATCCCATTTCAGCTTGTTTTACGATCGTCATTTTCTGCGAATATCCGTAACGCGGATGACGAGACATAACATCTTTATACTGCAATACGTTATCAACGTAAAAATTCAAAAATGATTTTACAGTATTTTTGTATTCCATTACATTATCGAGCGTTAACTCTAATTCGATTTTCTCTTTAATTTCTCCAATGTTATCAACAAGTGCTTCCATTTGTTCTAACAATTTATCGTTTTTCGGATCTGCATGCAAATTATCCGAAAAAGCAAGTCCTGTCCTGACATTTGCTTCTTTCGGCATTTGAGTAGCAGGCGGTATATGCGATAAAATTGGATTATGCGAGATAGAACGCAGCATATATATCACCTATTTATTTTTTTATTTCCTTCTAAACTTAATCGTAAAATCTAGTTATTTATAATTATACTCTGTACAATGATATTTTGCAGTTATTTTTTATAGAAGATATGTTACAATTTAGCATGAGGTGGCACAAATCTATGAATATTTTTCTTTGTGGTTCAAATCAATTAACAGCATTAGATCAGGAAGAAATAAAAAAATTTTTAATTGACTATGCTCACAAACATAAAATTTACATATTATGTTATAAATCTATTGAAAATGAGGTTCTTCGTTTCTTCATTGAAAACGAAAGACTTGCTCAAAATTTATGTCTTTACACACTACAACCGTTACAAGTATTAACAGACGAATTTCAAGAAGTCGTTGATTACTTAAAAAAACACGGAGCCGAGTATATTGCTTTTGATCATCCTTCCGACTCCATTTATCGATCAGATTATATGTTTTTTGTAAAGCAAATTGTCGAAGATACCGATTTAGTTCTCTGTTTTTATAACGGAGATAAACATACGTCTGTCATTCCCGTTGACGTTGCAAAAGAAGCAGGAATTGATGCTGTTATTTATGATTTACCAGGCTTACATGAAAAGCAGATGAAAAAAAGCTTTGAACAAAAAATTCGTATGATGTAAAGGGGGAGGCACAATATCGTTATTGTGCCTATTGTAAATATGATAACTGAACAAGATTATAATCAATTTGTCGTAAGTTTTAAACAGCACTTTAATATGGATATCACTTCCTATAAGCAAGATAGAATGCGCCGAAGAATCGACGCTTTCATTTCGAGAAAAGGTTTTGACAATTACACAAATTTTTTAAATAATTTACGCACCGATCAAACATTATTTTTAAGTTTTATTGACTATATTACAATTAACGTATCAGAGTTTTTCAGAAATAAAGAGCGCTGGCAAACGTTAGAGACGAAAGCTCTACCAAAGCTACTTGAACAAAATAACGGTAAATTAAAAATTTGGAGTGCTGCTTGCGCTGCCGGTGAAGAACCATATACACTTTCTTTAATATTATCGAAGCATCTAGCTCCGTTTCGTTATGACATTCAAGCAACGGATCTTGATTTTCATGTTTTAGAAACTGCAAAACGTGGTCAATATACAGAACGCTCTTTGAAAGAATTACCTAATGATTTAAAACAACGTCATTTCACAAAAGAAGATGATACATATATATTGCATCAAAATATTAAACAGCAAGTTACATTTAAACAACATGATTTATTAATGCAGACATTTGATACGAACTACGATTTAATCATTTGTCGAAATGTAATGATTTACTTTACAGAAGAAGCAAGAATAAAGCTTTATGAAAAGTTTAGTCGTTCTTTACGAAAAGGCGGCGTACTATTCGTTGGTAGCACAGAACAAATTTTAACACCCGAACGCTACAACCTTCAGCGTTTTGATACATTCTTCTACGAAAAAATATAGAAAAAGGTCGTCATAATTGAAATGACGACCTTTTTTTATTATATAATACGAATCAATATGATACCTATAACCCATATAAAGAGAAATAGAGCTGTAACAGACCATTTATGCTCTTGAATCGTATGTTTCAACGCATGCGATAATTGCGTCATATTCATTTCTGCAAGTGCTCTCCACACACTCACATCACGTTCTTTAGAAATACGATCCGTACCGCTAATTAAAATTGTTTCGTTAGACAATTTTGTCATGTAAGCTGTAATAACTGTTATCATTAAATTCGTATTTCCTTCTGATGTATCTTGTTCCACTCTAGAAATGAGCGCACTTACATCAAGTAACGGAATATGCACTTTTCTTCCAAACGAAAGCTGCACTTCAGCGAAATCATACGTTCCGTCTAATAACGGAACTCCCTTTATATGAGCTTGTTTAATAAGCCCCTGTAAACTTCTAACAATTTGTTCATATATTTTTTCCGATTGCTTTCCTTCCTCGGACAACATATGTAACTTTGAAAACAACTGCAACACGGTATCCATTTCCTTAGAAAGCATTTCTTTTACAATCTTTCCATCACCTAAACTTGCAAGCAAAATCCCTATTTCATTGTTTTTCGAAATGATTTTGGGCTGCCCAGTAATCACAAGGTTACTCCGCTTTCGTTCTTTCTGAATTTCATGTTCTGAAATAGCTGCAGGCTGTTTTAATGGTTGTAGCGTCTTATTTTGAATTGTCGTACGTTTAATTTCCATTTAAGCGCCTCCACTACTATCAAATTATTAGCCCCATTCTTTATTACTCTTTAAAACTAAAAACAGTACAAATAATCCTGACATAACAGCAAACACATTAGAAGCCTGTACTCCCTGCTCACTTTTTTCCTCTTTCTTTTCTTGTTGTTCTTCTATTTTCTCTTTCTTTTTAGAAACGACTTGATTGTCATTTCCGCTTTTTTTCTCTTTATGAACCTTCACATTATTTACTTCCTTATTGTCTGTCGCTGGCTCTTTTATAACGTAGTTGATTTCCTCTTTCTCTTTCAACGGCTCTTTTATAAAATAGTTTACTTTCTCGTCTTGCTTTGGAATTTGAATAACTGGAAGTTTTTCTTCTGGAAGCGGCATCTCTATTTTCGGATCTTCCTGCTTCTCAATTTCTTTCTTATCTTCTACTTCATTTTGATTCTCTTGCTCTTCTATCTTTTCATCATCTTTCACTTTTTGTTCGATGATAGAAACGATATATTCACTCTCTGTCAAAAGTTTGTTACCTGCCCCATCTGTTACTTCCACAATAAGTTGATGCGGCCCAACAGGTAAACCTTCTGTTATTTCAAATATTTTCTGCCAATCCATGTCGCGTTTATTATAGTCTAATAAAAAAGTAATATCGTTACCGTCTTCTTTTCCTTTTAATATAACGCGCACTTCTTTAACAACCGATTCTTTATCTACCGTTTGTACTCGTATATGAACGGATTCTCCCTTTTTCCGTTCAATTAAGTTCCCTTTTGCCTCATCAATACTAACTTTCTCTAACTTTGGCAATTCTTTATCTATAGTTGGTGCTTCATTGTTTATACGAATGAGCGGGACATTTAATTCGTTCTCTATTACTTCTTCCTTCTCATCTTCTTTATAGCTTTCAACAAGCCTAAGGTTCCAATCACCTTGTAAATCATATATTCCGGCCTTATAATTAGCGATCCATCGCTTCGTTTCTTCTTCATACTCAAAAGATATTATTCTCTCTTGTCTGTACTGCTCACCATTTTTTTGTAATTGTAATATACCTTTTACACTTTGAATGTTTTTTTCATTTGATTCTACAGTAATCCGCACTTCTTCGCCAACCTTTAGCTCCTGCTTATTAACTGTAATAACCCCTCGGTCAGTTTCTATCGTTCTTTCTTCTTTTTTTTCTTTTCCTTGCTCATTTTCTACTGCTTTTTTTTCATCTTCAACCGAGGGCATTTCCACTTGTTCTGGCTGTTCCTGAACTTCTTTATTTTTTCCCTCTTGGTCATTCATTTCGCTTATATTTTGATCTTGTACACTTTTTTCTTCTGCCTGCCCTTGCGATGGTAAAATTATACATATATGTAAGAATAGCCAACTAACTAGAAAAAACTTTACGTTTTTCATCTATTTGTTCAAACTCCTATTTTGACGCCTTATAGCGATTTCGTCATTTTTACTCCGAAAAACCCATCTACATTTACAAGTTCTCCATACGCCACTAATACATCGTTCACATAAATTTGAATCGGTTCATCAATATCTTCATCAAGTACGACCGCTTCATTTTCTTGTAGACTTAAAATATCTTGAATTGTTCTCACTGTACTTCCAAATACAAATTTAACATTCATTTCTACATTTTGTAGAATAGATGTATCCATATATACTGGCTCAACTTGCTTGACTTCTTTATATTCAATTGGCTGTACGACTGGTGCAGGAATTTCTTCCTCTTCAACAACTTCCTCAACTATTTCTTCTTGCTCTTCCACCATCGGATATAGAAGTCTTCTAACCATTTCTTTCGCTTCTGATATCGGTAGTATTTGATACATCTTTGATTGAAGGAGATCACCAATTTCAAGATTAAAAGTAATTTGAACGAGTTCGTCAACTGCCATCGACTCTCCCAAATATTCCATTTCTTCTTTTAAAGAAACAAATTTAACGTCTGGTGGTGTCATATCCATTTTTTCTTTAAACATTTCTGACATCGCTGTTGCAGCATGCCCCATCATTTGGTTCATAATTTCTTTAATGCCACTTAACTCTAATTCACTTAGCTCTTTCTCCGGATCAATTTCACCCGTTCCCATCATCATTAAATCTACCATTGTTAAAGCAACATCTTTCGTAAATACGAATACATTCTCATTTTTTAGTCCTTCAACAAAATCGACATTTAAAATAACAAACGGAACCGGTACTCCTTCATAATGACGAACATTAATCGCCTCTACATTTGGTGTACTAATAGTGACAGGCTGATTTAAAAGCGTCGATAGTACTGTTGAAGCCGAACCGATTGAAATATTCGCAATTTCACCAAGCACATCTTTCTCTTCTTGTGTTAATTGCTCTTTTTCTACATGCTCTTCTACAATCTCAGTTTCCTGCACTTCCGCCGGCTCATCTATTTCTTCTTCCACACCACCAGATAATTGTAACAATTTATTTATCATTCGCTTCGCATGTTCAACTGAAACAACCTGTACAAGCTGAGAATTCACAAGATTATCTATTTTTAATTCAAACGATACTTTAACAACCATATTATTCCCATTAATACCAGAAATCTTCTCCATCTCTTCTGTAAGTTGCACAACTTTAATTGTTGGCGGAGACATGTCTACCGTATCTTGGAAGAATTCTGACATAGATGTTGCTGCGAATCCCATCATTTGATTCATAGCTTCTTGTACTGCACTTAGCTCTAATTCACCAAGCTCTTTTCCCTCTTCAACTTCACCTGTTCCCATCATCATTAAATCAGCAATAGATAAAGCAACATCTTGTTGAAGAACAAGAAGATTTTCCATATCTAATCCTTTTGTGAAATGGATATTTAATACAACATGTGGAATTTCAACATCACTTGTATCATATAAATCTACCAATTCTACTTGAGGAGCAGTAATACTTACTTGCCTATTTAAAATTGTTGATAATACAGTCGAAGCTGAACCAAATGATATATTAGCAATCTCACCAAGAATATCGCATTCTTGAGGCGTTAAATGTTCATTTTCTTTTTCTAGCACAATTGTGCCAGTATCCCCTTTTGTGTGTTGCTCAGGCATTTTTCCTGCCTCCTCATTTTTGTTTTTCTATCAAATGATTTAAACTCTCTATTACACTCGTTATATTTTACCAAACTTATCATCCGAATTGTGAACATGTATTTATTTCCACAATATGTGTAAACGACGGTTTTCATATACTTATATTATTAGTTCTACCCAAAAAGCTCCCCAATTGTATACAAGTGGGGAGCTTCCTTCATTCCTATTATAAACCTTCTGGGTTTAAAATGAGGACCACTCGTCCATCACCGAGAATTGTCGCACCAGAGAAATAGTTAGAGCTCTCTGCAAAGAAATCACCTAATGACTTTAAAACTATTTCTCTTTGACCGATAATTGTGTTTACGATAAGTCCATAGCTACGATGTGTATTACGAACAATTAACACAGGAACCATTTGACTATCATATGATGCGAACGCCTCATCTACTGTTTTTTCACCAAATACAGTACTTAAATGTTTCACTTCAATAATTTGATTGCGATAGTTTAAAACGTCTTTCCCTTGTAACGATTGTATGTCTTCTTTCTTAATTCGAATGGCTTCAGCAATATTGCCAAGAGGCAATGCATAACGCTTATCATTTGTTTGAACAAGCATTGATTGAATAATAGACAATGTTAAAGGAAGTTCAATTCTGAATGTACTTCCTTTTCCTTCTTCAGAATCAATAATTAAATGCCCACCTAAACTATGAATCGTATGTTTAACAACATCTAATCCAACCCCACGTCCAGAAAGGTCAGATACAACTTCCGCTGTACTAAATCCCGGTTGGAAGATAAGATCAAACACTTCACGATCCGTTAATTTATTTGCCTCTGATTCCGTTACAACACCATTTTTTATCGCTTTTTCTAATACTTTTCCTTTATGAATACCATTTCCATCATCAGTAATTTGAATTACGACATGATTTCCACTATGAAACGCCTCTAATTTAATAGTACCTGTCTCATTTTTCCCGGCATCACGTCGGTTTTCGACAGTTTCAATACCATGATCAATTGCATTACGAATTAAATGAACGAGTGGATCACCAATTTCGTCAATAACAATTTTATCAACTTCAGTATCTTCACCTTTAATTTGTAAATCGATTTTTTTACCTAAATCTTTCGCTAACATACGTACCATACGCGGAAAACGATTGAAGACCGTTTCAATTGGTACCATACGCATATTTAATAATACATTTTGGATATCTTTTGAAATATCCCCTAATCGATTTAAATGCTCGATTAACTCTTTATTTTGAATCGTTTCTGCTAATTCATCAATTCGTCCACGCTCAATTACACTTTCTTCAAACATATTCATTAATCTTTCGATTTTTTCTAACTGAACACGAATAGAACGATTCTCTACTTTAGCATTTTTCGTTTTTGTATTACTTTTAGCCGGTGTAGTACTAGCTGTTGGAGTTCGTGCCTCTAGAGATGGATCCAGCTGCGTTGCTGCAATAGATTGTACGATTCCTTCTTCAGCTATATTTCCTTGCTTCACTTCTACTTTCTCAATTTCAGAAACGTGAAGCACCACCTGTTTCAATTCTTCAACACTACGATCAGTATCCATATATACTGTAAACTCAAATCCAAAAGCATCCGCTTCGATTTCTTCAATGCTTGGAACCGTTTTTTGTATATCCCCTACATTTTGTAATGCTTCAATACACATAATGGCACGTACTGCTTTTAAAATGGCTTGTTGTTCGACGGTTATATATACTTCATGTGAAACTGTATCATCATTGTTTATACTACTTTGCTCTACTTGTTCCATAGAAGCTTCTACATTCCCATTTAATAATGCTTCTAATTTATGCTTTGTAGATACAACATCAATATTACCCATTCCGCCCTGCTGCACATCTGTAACCATCTTTTCTAAATTATCAATGCACTCAAAAATAACATCAATAATATTAGCATTCACCATCATATTTCCATGACGGATTTCGTCTAAAACATTTTCCATCTTATGAGTTAAATCTGCCATTTCCGCAAATTCCATACTCGCAGACATACCTTTAAATGTATGAGCTGAGCGGAATATTTCCCCTACAACACCCATATCTGCAGGATTCTGTTCTAAATTTAGCACATTTTCATTTAGCGACTGTAAATGTTCTTCTGCTTCTTCAAAAAATATATTTAATAGATCTGTTTGCATTTTAATCCCCTACCTGTCTAACAAACATTTCATTTATGTATAACAATTTAGTGTTTTACAACGAGAAAAAAGGGGGCCACACGTCTATCCGCTATCATTGATTTGATTCTTTGTGGCACCCCTTCTATATTAGCTATTTGCTACTTTTGTTAAAGCTTCGATAACACGATCGGCTTGGAATGGCTTTACAATAAAGTCTTTTGCCCCGCCTTTAATTGCATCTAATACCATACCTTGTTGTCCCATTGCAGAACAAATAACAACCTTTGCACTCGAATCAATTTTCATAATTTCTTTTAATGCTTCAAGTCCGTCCATTTCTGGCATAGTAATATCTAGTGTTACAATATCAGGTTGAAGTTCTTTATACTTTTGAATCGCTTCTACCCCATTCTCTGCTTCACCGATAACTTCAAATTCTGAATTACTTTTTAATAAGTTTTTAATCATTGTTCGCATAAACATTGCATCGTCTACAACTAAAATTTTATGTGCCATTCTTTTTGGTTCTCTCCCTCTATGTATAAATATATCTTAATATTTCACCTTATCATTCTCACTCATTATACAAAATAAAACGAGAAAATTTAATATTTTTTTAAAAGAATTTCTGTATTTTTATTATTTTATTAATAAAATGGAAATATATTATTCTTTAATATATATTACAACGCGCCGGTTTTTCTCCCAATTTTGCGGTGAATCATTTGATGCTACTGGTTTTGTGTCCGCATATCCTACCGCTGCTAATCGTTTATCATCTACATTATACACTTCAATTAAGTGGTGAATCATATTAGCTGCTCGTGCTGAAGATAATTCCCAGTTGGAAGGAAATTTTTCATTATGAATCGGTCTACTATCTGTATGTCCTTCTACAACAATTGGGTTTGGTACCGATTGAAAGAACCCTACTAATTGACTAATTACTTCTTTTGCTTCCGGCTTAACATTCGCATCGCCTGTATCGAATATTAAGTTATCTACTATAACGATGCTAACACCTGTATCTTCTCGATATACATTCACTTGACTAACACCATTATTATCTACATATGCTTTTAACTTTTTATACAATTCATCCATTCGTTTTTTTGAAACTGCTTTTTCATCATTTTTTTCATGTGAAATATCTGGTATTGTACCTTCCATTACTTTCGCATCCACTTGTTCTGCATCACTAAACTTTTCAAGCATCTTCGATAATTTTACTGTATCTTGTTTTGATGTAGCAACTAATAGTACAAAAAAAGTCAATAACAACATCGTTAAATCAGTAAAAGTCGTCATCCAACGAGGCGATCCTTTTTGCGGTCGTTTTATCATCACCATACCACTCCTTGAAATATTAGGCTGCTCGTTTTTCTTTTTTTATCTTCGTTTCATATACGTATGTATCAAGTTTTAACTTTAACTTAGAAGGAATTTGTCCTCGGTAAAGCTCTGTGATTGCTTCTATTACAAATTTCTTCTCTGTATACAAATCTTCAATGCCACGATACACTTTTTCAGATAACGGTATTGCAATCATGTTTGCAATAACAGATCCATACAATGTCGTCAACATAGCAACTGCCATTCCTGTACCAATTTGCGATGTATCTTGCAAGTTTTGCAGCATAATAATAAGACCAATTAAAGTTCCTATCATACCCCACGCTGGAGCGAAATCACCAATCTTATCTAATAATGTTGCTCCTTTTCTTAACTCATATACTTCTGTTTCAACATCTCTCATTAATACTTCTTTTAATTCTGCTTCATCATATCCACTTAACATTAAACGAATCCCCTTTTGAATAAAAGGATTGTCTACTTGCTCTCCATCAACTTCTAACGAGAGTAAACCATGTTTTTTAGACTTCCTTGAAAAATCAACGAACAAATCCGTTAACTGTTCTAGATTTTCCTCTCTTCTATGTAAAACAGTAAAAATACTTTTCGTATATTTTTTTATTTCTCCAAATCTATATGCCACAATAATTGTCGCTGTTGTTCCCCCTATAACGATCAAAATAGATGAAACATCTAAGAAATTTTTAAAAGCTTTTATTCCACCACCGCCAAGCATGATCGCTGCAATTAAAATAACGAAACCTACTACAATGCCAAAGGGGCTAGAAATATCAAACTTCCTTTTTTTCCTTTGCGGTCTAGCTAATCCTTGATTTTCGTCTCCCATATTCCTGCCCTTCCTTTTTCGTTTTCGTAAAACATTTTTTTATTTTAATAATGCGTTTTCACATATAACAATCATTATACGCGTATCATCTATTTATCGCAATATACTCATTAAATTGACACATTTCATTTCTATATTAGAATTATAGTATGGAAATATGAGGAGGATCACGATGGAACATAACATTTTACAAGTCATTGCATTAGCAGAAAAACTAAAATATGAAATGCGACATAGTTGGCTTTCTAACGGACGTCAAGAAAGTGTTGCTGAACATACATGGCGTATGTCCCTAATGGCTATCTTAGTTGAGCCTTATTTGGATCAAAAAGTAAATATAGAAAAATTACTTAAAATGGTTATTATTCATGACCTTGTCGAAGCAGAAGCTGGTGATATTCCTGCCTTTGATACGATGAATAGCCGTGAATTACAATTACAAAAACAGAAAAATGAGCTAGAGGCCATTTTAAATATTAAACGTACACTAGAAGGTCCTCTCGGCGTGGAATTATACGATTTATGGATGGAGTTCGAAGCGAAAGAAACGTATGAAGCAAAAGTTGCTAACGCACTTGATAAACTTGAAGTGAAAATTCAGCATAACGAAGCTGATATTGATACTTGGCTACCAATTGAGCATAAAATGACTTTCCAAGTTGGTAAACATACAGATTTTGACTCTTTCTTATCTAGATTACAAAAAATCATTGAACAAGACGGAGAAAAAAAATTACTAGCTGCTGGCATTGACGTTGAAGCATGTAAACAATAACCATTTAATTATGAAATAAGACACTCAAAATGAGTGTCTTATTTCATAATTGTTGATATTGCCTGCTTATAAATAAGTTGTTGTTTTCCATCTACTAATATTAATACTGTAAATCTATCTACTCCAACTACTTCCCCTACTATTCTTACTCCGCTCTTTAAAAATATAGTAACTGCACCTTTTTCTTCTTTTATTTGTTTATACAACTCTTCTTGTAAATGTTCCAATAACTGTTCTCTCCTTTATCAGTAAATAATCCTAATATAAAAAATTAAAGATTAATCACTTACATACTTTGTCTTTTATATCCATAAACTTATTAATTAGTATATCTAAATCCCGACTAAATAACAAAACTTTATCATGATCTAATCCATGCCTAGCAACAAGTTGAATTAACTCTTTCTTTTTGTGTTCTATTTTATTGTGTAATTGTCCCATCTCCATCTCTATACTAAAACTCCCTTTTCCCATAATATTACTTGTAAAATTATAGTACATTTCCACTCATAAAAAAATAAAAAAATGGCTTTTTTTACAAATTTTATATTTATGAAAAGAAACTTTAATGTAATTGTAAGTTATATACCCCTTTCATTTGCAATACATTCACCTAGTATACACTTCCATATTGTTTTACCATTTTTAAAAAAGCGCTATGAAACAAAGTAAATATCACATTTAAATCCGATCACAGGCTCTTGTCTAATTAGAAGTAAGACTTGCTCCTTTTCTAAATAAAAACATATCTTATAAAGTAATCCATTAGTTATATAGATTAATTTCCTAAAAAGGAGGAAAAAACATGAGCTTTGGTGGTAGTTGCGCTGGTTTCGGCGGTGGATTTGCTTTACTCATCGTGCTATTCATCCTTCTAATCATTATCGGATGTAGCTGTTGGGGTGGCGGCGGAGGGTTTTAAATATAATACGTATCCTTTTCGCTAAACTCTAAATGAATGAAATATGTTAACTAAAAACTATACGAAAACAGCTCATATTTGAGCTGTTTTTTCATACTTTCGTATGAATTTATGTCCATCTTTTTTGTGATTTCAACTAACAAGAAATCGTTTACTATGGAATAAGAAACATTTTTACTAAGGAGGATTATAATGATTAAAGGTCTTTATGAAGCACATTTACCTGTCTGCAATTTAGAAATTTCGATACCTTTTTACGAATCACTGGGGTTAAAATTATATAAAAGAGACAACGATATCGCCTTCTTTTGGATTGTAGAAAATGAAAGTTGGATTGGTCTTTGGGAAGGAAAAGAATACAAAGTCAATTATCATCCATCCTTACGACATATCGCTTTCCAAGTAAGCTTACACGATTTAGAAAACGCAATACACTGGCTCAAACAGAAAGGAATTCCAGCGCGAAAAGACTTTGGAATGGAGCCAATTGAGCCAATCGTTTTTCCAGAATTAGCACACGCCTCCGTATATTTTAACGATCCTGATGGAAATAGTTTAGAATTCATTGCACAATTACCTGTTGGACTACCTAAAGCAGAGAAAATGTATTTAAGTGAATGGAAAAAGCATGTACAAACATCGCCAATAGATAGGGATTAATTTTTATGTCAGTGCAATCAGTTTCTTATTCCACACTTCTTAGAACAAATAAAAACTTTAAAAAACTATTTTATGGTCAAACATTAAGTGTACTTGGGGATTGGTTTCATACTGTCGCTTTATTAACACTCGTCTATAGCATAACAGAATCTTCATTTATGTTAGCACTCACCTTTATGAGCAAAGGGTTACCTCAACTTCTTCTGAGCCCATTCATAGGCGGAATTGTAGACCGTTTTTCAAAAAAGAAAATTATGATTTTTACCGATAGTTTACGAGGAATTATCGTCCTCACTTATTTATTAGCATTCTACAAAATTGAAATTATTTTCGTTTCTAATATATGCTTATCAGTACTCTCTTGCTTATTCGAGCCTGCTAAGCAATCAACTCTAAAAAATATTGTACATCAAAAGCATTTCGTAACCGCTAACTCTCTTTCTAGTACAATCAATGGTTTTATGTCTATTATGGGAGCTTCTTTAGGTGGGCTCATTGCACAATCTTTAAGTATCGAGAGTGCCTTTTTTATTAATAGCCTATCATACTTTATTTCAGCCTATATTATTTATAAAATAAAGATCCCTTCTCGTGACACTTTTAGCAAGAAAAAAGCGTTTTTCACTGATATAAAAGATGGTTATACATACATATTACAAAGCAAAATTATTTTAACATTAATTCTTGTCGGCATTTCATGGGGCATTATTGGAGGTGCCTATCAGTTACTTCTAACAATCTATGCCGAAAGAATCTTCCACACTAACATTGGTATTTTATATGCGGTTCAAGGGGCTGGACTTATGATTGGCAGTCTCTTCGTTAATCTTTATATGTCTAAAAATGAAGACAAAATGAAAAGAGCATTTGGTTGGGCCTATTTACTGCAAGGAATTTTCTTTCTCGGATTCATTCTATCCGATCAACTTATTATCGGTATCATTACATTACTCTGTATGCGTATAGCAGGAGGAATCATCGTTCCACTTGATACGACATTACTACAAACGTATACGCAAGAAAACATGATTGGTAAAGTTTTTTCATTTCATTATTCCATCTACGGATCGCTTATTCAGTTATCTATGTTTATTACAGGATGGTTTTTAGAAATCCTTTCTCCTCAAGTGATTGGTAGCTTGTTAGCTATATGCTGTATTTTTGTTAGTTTTATATGGCTTTTCTTGTTTTATCGCGGTGAGCTTGGTGAAGAATCTATTGATAATCAATAGATTCTTCACCAAATTTTATTTGATCTCATTTATTAGCGCTGCGTAACAATACAATTATTTGAAAATGGCAACCATATTCGTTAATGGGCCCTATACGTGAATGCTATTTGAGAAGAAACTAAGTTTTTATGTTAAAATAAAAATAAGATTGTGAAACATTGCACTTATGCTATAGGCTCAAAATAGCTAAATTCGATTTTCATGGTATTAAAATATTTATTGTATTTGATTAAATAGGAGGGCTATTTTGGAGATTACATTAAGTTTCATATGTATTATATTGGTGGCTTCTGTTTTGCAAACAAGTACAGGTTTTGGCTTTTCCATAATGGCAACACCTTTCTTACTAATGTTATTCTTACCACAAGAAGCTATACAAATAAATATCATTTTATCATTAATTATTTCCATATCACTCATTTGGAAAATAAGAATGGACATTGACTTTATTCTACTGAAAAGGTTAACTATTGGAAGTATAGTTGGTGTACCTTTTGGTATTTTACTCTTCATTTCCATTAATATAAACGCTTTTAAATTAGCAATTAGCATCCTGCTCTTACTATTAACATTGATGCTAATATGCAACTTTAAGGTTAAATCAACACCATTTAGAGATTTTATAGTTGGTGGATTATCAGGGCTTTTAACGACCAGTATCGGTATGCCAGGACCACCCCTGTTACTTTACTTTACAGGAACTGATACGAAAAAAGAGACGTTGAGAGCAACTACTTTAGCTTTTTATCTATTTATATATTTCATTAGTCTACTAACTCAAATACTCTTTACTGGCACAAACAAAACAATTTGGGAATCAAGTTTTTATGCTATTCCAATCGTATTTCTAGGTTTGTATATAGGTCAAATTATTTTCAAATGGCTTAATCAACGGATTTTCAAAATATTTACGTACATCCTTTTAAGTTGTACGGGGGTTTATCTTCTTATTGAAAGTTTGAACTTGTTATAGAGGGTGCTTTAGGTAGTGCACAATAATAGATAGGTTCAAACGAAATTATTGCTGCATTTTCAAGTGCGATGGGGCATTCTATATCCAAACTTAAATAACTTTATTGGCAGTTTACAATTAGCAATAATCGTTCTTTCATAAGACAAATATTTTAAATCGAATACTAAATAAAACGATAAAAAGCGGCTATTATGCCGCTTTTTACATTAAATATTTTATAAAGCAAAGACCTGCACTTACTATCACGAATATATTAAAAAATAAGAAAAACCCTTTTTATTTAAATCTTGTACTATTTCCATAATCTCTTCTTCTTGTTCTATTTCATAGCTATCATGGATACCTTTATCTATTTCTACGTCTTTATCCATTTTGTTCTCTCTATATACTTTCTTTTTATATTCCAATGCCTTTAATTTAGTAATACCTATCATCCAAGATTTTAAGTTTCCCTTTTCTATATCAAATTGGTCGATATTAAACCAAATGACAGTAAATACATCGTTATAACAATCATCTACATATTGTTTCTCAATAGGGGTACTTAATGATTTATGAATAATGTATAAAACTAATTTTCCATATTGATCAATGACTTCTTTCAAAGCATCTTGATCACGTTTTTTCATAGCTATAATTAAATCCTCTTCAGAATCAAAAGTCATAAACATCTTCCTTCCTCAGTTCCCCTTTAGCAGCTGCTTTTACTTACTATTGGCATTTCATTCTCATTTTCTATCACTTTTGTAAAAATTTATTAATTTTTATTTCTATGTATATGATAGCAAAAAAAATACATTTCTCCTCCAAAAAAGACAAACCCGCATTCCAGGTTTGCCTTTTTACTTATTTCTTATTTAATCCTTTTTCATTTAAAAACTCTTTCATATGCATTCTTTTCTCTTTGGACATAAATGAGCTCATTGATTCCGTCCATGTTACGTTTTTTTGATTTGACGATCTTTCTTTGTAATACGCACTCATCGTTTCATCATATTCGTTTAATAATTCATCATATTTCTTTTCATCGTATCCATTTTCATGAAGAATGGCCGCTACCGGTAAACGTGGCTTAACTCCATGATCTTCATTTGGTACGCCCACTGTCATTCCGAATACCGGATATACTTTATCCGGTAAATGAAGCAATTCACTCACTTCTTTCGGGTTATTACGAATTCCGCCAATATAACAAATGCCGTATCCTAATGATTCAGCTGCAAGTGCTAAGTTTTGTGCAAATAATGAGGCATCTACTGTTGCTACAATAAAGTCCTCTACTCCCTCATGTTTAATTTCTGTTCCATGTTTCTCACATGCAGTTTCTAGACGTTTTAAATCCGCACAGCATACAAAGAATGCTGCGCAGTCTTTCACATGACGATTCCCGGATAATTCAGCTAGTTTAGCCTTTAGTTCCTGATCTGTTACATATATAAGAGAATACGCCTGTACAAAATGTGAGGAAGCTGCATGCTGCGCAGCTTGCACCAGTCTCTCTACTATCTCTTTTGAAATTGGTTCTTCTTTATATTTACGAACTGAAACGTGTTGCTCCATTTTATGTATCATCTCATTCATAAAAAACCACTCCTTTTTTCTCTTCATAATAAAAAATTAACATATCTTTTTCATTATTCACAACTTATAAGCAAAAAAAGAGCACTCCTTTGTGAGTTGCTCTTTTTTAAATACATATTAATATGGTAAATGAAATTATATCGACTTTACACACATAACGACAATGTTAAGCTGCTTTCAATACTTTAATACCTTTAACAATATTCCAAATGAAGTAGTAAATTCCTACAAGAATAAACACTGCATACGTTATAACCATCCCAATTCCAACGCTCTCAGACTGATTGAAACTTAAACCGTATACTCCTGATAAAGCTAACCCTCCAAATAAAATTGCATATGGGAAAACATGTGACCAAAATGCTTTTTTCGCATGATATTTCACTTCATCTTCCGCAACGAAGTAAACAATAATTGGTAGTAAAAATGGTGCAAAAAAGATACTAAAATAACATAGCGAGGATAAAATATTATTTCCTTTCATACGATTCACCTCTAAAGTTTTTTGTTACCTTCATTATGTCAGGAAACCTTTCCAGAAACTATCGCTTTACCTTTCATGAACATGACATTTTTGTAAGATTTTCCTCGAAATAAATCCCGCCTCAAATTTTGGGCGGGATTACTTTAACTATATTCGATTCATAAACCAATATTGCATAATCGCTAAATATTCTCGTACATTCGATGGAATGATAATTGGCTTCGGTGTTTTGGCCGGAAGCCCTTCTAATTGCAAACCTTGTTTTGCAGCTATTTTTTTCGCTCTAAACATATGGAAATCGTTTGTTACGATCATACCTTTTTTCATATTGGCTGGAATTAACGGTTTTGAGAATTTAATATTTTCATCTGTGCTCGTCGACTTATCTTCCATTATAATGCGGTCTTCTGCAATATTTTGTTTCATTAATCCTTGTTTCATCGCTAATGCTTCTGTAATATCTTCACCTTTTCCTTGGCCTCCAGATACAATAGCAATTGTTTTATCATGTAATTTTAAATACTCAGCTGCTTTATCAATACGATATTGCAATGAATAAGAAGGTTTTGTTCCATTTACTTTCGATCCTAGTACAATTATATAATCCGCATCATCAATTGCATTCATATGCCCATGCTTATAAATGTTATATTGTAAAAACCCCGCATATACGGCGCAAATCATTATAACAACTAAAATATACTTGATTATTTTCTTCTTTCTCATATCCATATACCCCTATTCCCTTTACTTCCTTTATCATAATATCCATTTATTCGTTTGTATACAGACGAATTCCAATTAAGCCTAATTTATCCTCCAAAAGGTAATATTTCTATTAATTTCGGGAATAGTAAGTACAACTTCGCACGAAGGAGTGTCCCTATTGCTTCTCTTTTTATGTAACGTATCATTCTTTTTCATCTTATTTTTACTATCACTTAAGCTACTTGGTAAATCTGCATTAGCACAACTAACTCCTCATGATTTTGGGGCTATTATCTTTTTATCTTATTTAGCTTTTCAAGCCATACCAGTCGCTGGTGCTTTACAAGCATTTCTCGGTATGGTCGTTATTACATGTTTGCATTTGCTTCTTACAAAATTAAGCCTACTCAACAAACTAAATCGTTTTATTCTCGGACACCCCATTATTTTAATTAAACATGGTGATATTATTTTTGAGAACTTACAAAAAAGTAGATATCCAATCCCTGAATTGCTTTCTAACCTTCGCGTCGCAGGATATCCAAGTGTTCATGAAATTGAGTATGCGATATTAGAAGCGAATGGAGCTATTAGTATTTTACCAAAAAGAGAACTTGTGCCTCTGACTCCAAAAGATTTGAATATAAATGTTAAGTATGCAGGCTTACCAATTGCTCTTATCGTTGATTCACAAATTCAATACGATAACTTAAAATTAATCCATAAAAATGAAAAGTGGTTACATACAGAGTTAATGGAGAAAGGCGTTACAAATATTAAAAATGTGGCTTTCGCTTCTGTGCAGGAGACAGATGGATCTTTTGCGATTAGTTTAAAAGAATGAAAAAAAATCCCCTTACTTGTTCAAGGGGATTTTCTTCACTATATTGCTTTTCTCTCTCGCCATGTTTAACGGAACAGGATGTTTCATACGATTCATCGTAAATATGATAATTGCTGTCAATACTTCCGCTACTGGCATAACGAGCCAAATTCCGTTTATACCAAATACTTTTGGCATAATCCATAACAATGGGATAACAAATAGTAAACCTCGGCTCATTATTATAAGTACTGATTTTTTCGTTTGTCGCACTGATTGGAAATACTCTCCATACACAATGTTATAGCCTAAAAATACATATTGAATAAA
The DNA here is from genome assembly GCF_022663915.1 of Bacillus cereus group sp. BfR-BA-01331. Lineage (NCBI taxonomy): Bacteria > Bacillati > Bacillota > Bacilli > Caryophanales > Bacillaceae > Bacillus > Bacillus cereus group sp. BfR-BA-01331. The sequence continues at coordinate 211,026 of NZ_JAKUGJ010000003.1, read as the reverse complement.
GAATAAACTAATACCTGTTAACGTTAACTCCAATAGTTCTGGCGATTGAACATTAAATAAACCTATAATATATTTCCCGAAGAATAAACCGACAACAATCGCAATGCCTCCGAGTACAAGCGCAATTTTCACAGCAAACTGTAATCCTTCACGCAATCTTTCTGATAAGTTTGCACCGTAATGGAAACTAGCGATTGGTTGTAATGCTGCACCAACACCGAAGAATAATAGTAATGTCATTGCATGAATACTATTCACCATCGCATAGGAAGCGACTCCTATTTCTCCTGCATATTGAACGAATGCAATGTTAAAACCGATCGTTACGATTGCAACTGTACTTTCTGCTGTAAAACTTGGGAAACCGATCACCATAATTTGTTTAACCGTATCCCATTCAAAATGGAATTTCGTCCATTTTAAAATACTACTTTTTCTAAAGAAGTGAGTTAATAATACAAGGAAACCAATTGCCGCCGAAAGAATAGTAGCTGAAGCAGCACCAGTTACACCCCATCCAAAGATGAAAATAAAAATATAGTCGAACACTATATTTAATACAGCCGTTACAACAAGACCTGCCATTGCTAAATTAGGATTTCCGTCATTTCGTATAAATGTACTTAAAATATTTTCTAAAACGTATATCATTCCAAATGTTAATAACACCTGTAAATAGTCTAATGCGTATGGTAAAATCACTTCATTCGCACCAAATAAATATGCTAAATCTTCTATTCTCCATAAGCAAATAGCCGCTAAAACGCCAACGATAACAACTGCTACTGTCATAGATTGAGTAAAGATAGACCTTGCTCTTTCCAGTTTATTTTCACCTAGTGCAATGGAATATAGCGTTGCTCCGCCCATTCCAATCCATAATGAAATAGAGAAGAAAATTGAAAATGCTGGAATAGCTACGTTTACTCCGGCTAAACCGTTCGCTCCAACTCCTCTACTAATCATGACTGCATCAATCACAATATTAACCGACATTAATACCATCCCAAGAACAGCTGGTATTAAATACGTAATAAATAAACTTTTAATTGGTTTTTCTCTTAATTTTTCTGTTGTTTCCATCATATAAATGCTCCTTTTTCAATGCTCTGTTCACAGTTTAAACCTTCAAGTTACTTGAAGGTCAATAGAGAATCGAAAAATATATAAGCCTATTTTTTAACAACAGGTATTTGAATTTCCGTTACTTGCTCCTTCGGATTTTCTGTTACGGACCAATCAATTAATGCAAGTTCTAGTGCATCTCCGCACACTTCATATCCTTCGTTATCAATGTGCTTTAATAATTCCGTATACGTTGCGTCTGTTTCTTCATATGGTCCATGGTGATAAGAACAGGCAAATATCCCTTCTTTTATTTCATCTGAAGTATGCGCTTCAAAAGGCATGTAATCCAATAAAATAAACACACTATTATATGCTTGAAACTCATTTTGCATTAATGCTTTTTTTGAAACTGTTACACCGATATCACCTGAAAATAAACTATTATCAATTTGCTTCATATTTTTTTGCAACGAATGGATATAATATTCAAACATATCATCCGTTGTATTTGGTGCAACTGCAATTGCTGTAATTTTTCGTTTCGGTATCTTTTTATAAATAATTTGATTTGCTTCAGATTTCGTCGCTTTCTTCATTAAATGGATTTTATGTTCCATTTTTGCCAAAGCATACTCGATTTCTCTTTGTTTTTTCAGCATCATTTCTTGTTGTTTTTCAAGTAAATTCAGCGCATAAGATGGATTTCGTTCATCAATATATTTCTTTATTTCCTTTAACGGGATGTTCAATTGGCGTAAAAATTTAATCGTATCTAATAGTGAAAACTGATCAATTGTGTAATAACGATAATTCGTTTGAGGGTCAACAATTGACGGATGAAAAATCCCTTTTTCATCATAATAACGTAATGTAGATTCCGCTATATTATGCATTTTCGCCATTTCCCCAATTGTAAAACGTTGATTTAATAACATTTTTCTTTCTCCATTCATTATATGTAAACTTTATTACTTCCTATTATATATCTATATCCCCCGTTTCTAAAACGAATCCTCTCATGAAAATCTGCTATTTTTTCATTGATTTTTAATAAATTTTATTATATATTAATTACAGGTTCAAATTACAAGTTCAAAAGAACTCGTAATCAGACCCTTTGTTTAATGGATCTTTACATATTATCATTAGGCAAATTCCGAGAAATCGTATGATAAAAATAAAAAATGATGAGGAGAGGATCAAATGGAATTCGAATTTTTCTTTCAGATTGCACTTATTTTATTAAGTACAAAGCTCGCTGGTGACCTTAGTGTTAGATTAGGTCAACCTTCTGTACTCGGTAAATTAATTGTTGGTATCGTTATCGGTCCAGCTATATTCGGATGGATTGAAAATTCAGAGCTTCTAACACAATTAAGTAATGTCGGAGTTATTCTTTTAATGTTTATGGCAGGACTTGAAACAGACTTAGAAGAATTAAACGCAAATCGTAATTCTTCTTTAGCTGTTGCACTTGGAGGTATCGTTCTTCCATTCGTAGGTGGTTACGTTGCCGGTCTTGTTGTCGGTATGGAACAAGGGAATGCTGTCTTTTTAGGATTACTTCTATGTGCAACAAGTGTTAGTATTTCCGTTCAAACACTTCGTGATTTAGGTAAAATGAAAACACGTGAAAGTACGACGATGCTTGGAGCCGCTGTATTTGATGACATTCTTGTTGTTATTTTATTAGCATTTGCAATGAGCTTCTTAGGCACAGATGACGTTAACTTAACAATGATTATCTTGAAGAAAGTAGTATTCTTTGCTTCTATCATTTTAATTGGTTGGAAAGGTGTTCCAGCAATCATGCGTTGGTTATCACCGCTTCGCGTATCTGAGTCTATCGTTAGTGCTGCGCTTATCATCTGTTTCTCATTCGCATACTTCGGCGAACTATTAGGAATTGCTGGTATTATCGGTGCTTTCGCAGCTGGTATCGCTATTTCTCAAACGAACTACAAACATGAAGTAGAAAAGAAAGTAGAACCAATTGCTTACGCTATGTTCGTTCCAGTATTCTTTGTTAGTATCGGTATGAATATTACATTTGACGGTATTGGCGATCAAATTTGGTTCATCTTAGCATTAACAGTTATCGCTGTATTCACAAAACTAATTGGTTGTGGATTCGGTGCACGAATGACTGGATTTGATGCAAAGTCTTCTGCAATTATCGGTGCTGGTATGGTTTCTCGTGGTGAAGTTGCACTTATCATCGCAGGAACAGGACTTTCTTCTGGCCTATTAGCACAAGATTACTTTACAGCTATCGTTATTGTCGTTATTTTAACTACAATGATTACACCACCAATGTTAAAATACACTTTTGGTGCAAAAGATAAAGCAATGAAAGCAAGTAAATAAGTTTACTATAATAAAAGGAGATTGCTATCTTATAAGATAGCAATCTCCTTTTTCATTTTATCTTTAAACAATTCCATTCATTTTTAACCAGTCTTCAAACATAGTTCGTGCTTCTTCATCATCGATATCATTACTAAATGAATACACCTTAATGCCATAATCATCTATATATTCACCTAGCTTCATTTCCTCCACTTTTTTGTAAAAATCATCTACCTCATAGTGTGGAATGTAGGCATCCCAAATTGGTTCATTTATTCTTTTATACGCTGTCACTTCTAAATCATATCCGTCTTCATAATAACCAATGTGATAATGTTTGTTAGGATCATATTTCTCCATTAAAAGCTCCTCCTAATAAAAGCGAGCCTTATATTACAGCTCGCTCCTTTCGTTCTATTTATTAAATACGTTCCATCGCTGTCTTCACCGTTCCAACAACAAAGGCAATTTCTTCACTTGAAATCACAAGTGGCGGTGCCAATGTTAAAACGTTATTATACCCCGCTGTTGTCATACCGTTACGCCCAATAATAAGTCCTTTTTCTTTACAAGCATTTACAACACTTGCAATTTTATCGTTATCAATTGGTTCTTTCGTCGCTTTATCATTTACTAGTTCGATTCCAACTAATAGCCCTTTCCCTCTAATATTACCAACAAGTGGATGTTCTCCGATTTCTTCTTTTAATTGATTTAATAAAAGCGAACCCATTTGTGCAGAGCGCTCAATTAAATTTTCATTTTCCATAATCTCTAAGTTTTTAAGCGCTAATGCACAAGCCGCTGGATTTCCACCAAATGTATTAATATGGCGGAAGAATTCATATTCTCCTGTTCCTTTAAATGCCTCATAAATTTCTTTTTTTACAGCTGTTGCTGATAATGGTAAATATGCGCTCGTAATACCTTTTGCCATCGTAACGATATCAGGCTTAACGTCATAGTTCATAAACCCAAATGCTTTTCCTGTACGCCCGAAACCACAAATAACTTCATCACTTATAAGTAGTGCTCCGTGTTTTTGACATGTTTCGTGAATTGCTTTCATATAGTCTTGTGGTGGCATTAAAATACCTCCGCCTGTAATAATTGGCTCCATAATAAATGCGGCTATCGTTTCACTTAATTCCCATGTCATAACACGATCTACTTCTTTCACACACTCTACATCATAAATATTTTGCGATTCCATTTCTGGCATGCGGTAACAATCTGGAGGCGTTACGTGTAAAAAACCTGAAGCAAATGGCTCATATTGGTATCTACGCTGTGCTTGGCCAGTTGCCGCCATCGTTGCCATTGTGTTTCCGTGATAACCACGATAACGTGACATAAATTTATAACGATGCGGTTCACCTTTTTGAGCATAGTATTGCCTTGCTATTTTAAAAGCTGTTTCGTTCGCTTCCGAACCACTATTAGAGAAGAATATAACATACTCTCCTCCAAGCCACTCGTTTAACTTTTCAGCGAGCTTAATTGCTGGTTCATGTGATTGTGACATCGGAAAGTACGATAATGTTTGCAATTGCTTATAAGCTGCCTCTGCGAGCTCTTTTCTTCCATACCCACTATTTACACACCAAAGGCCACTCATACCGTCTAAGTATCTTTTCCCCTGTATATCTTCAACCCAGCACCCTTCTGCTTTCGCCCCTACCATTGTACTACTCGGGCTAAAGGGACGCATTCCGTGCCACACATATTGCTCATCTTTTGCTAATAATTCATCGGTTTGTTTTGTCTTCATCATTTCTTCCACCTTCCATAACAACTTATTTTTCACAAAGCTGCGCTGGTACCATGATGAGTTAAATTTCTCCCTGCCTATTTTCATTCCACAAAATTAAGACAAATCCTACTTACAAAGCAGTATTATTTACAATAAAATGACAAAAGAAAAAGGAGCTTTTCTTATATATCGAAAAGCCCCTCTTTTTTAATGTGAAGACGCATCGCTAATACCATGACCAGTATTAGATTTCACAAGAATTTCATCAAATTTCGCTGCATCTTCTTTCTTACTAGATAAAACTGTCCCTAAATATGCTGCAAGAAACCCGAGCGGGATCGAAATAATTCCAGGTGTCGTATATGGGAAAATCGCTTCCCCAACAAATATAGCTTTTCCAGCTACTGGGTTCCAAACGTTTGGACTTAACGCTACGAGAACAATCGCTGATACAAGACCAACAATCATACCAGAAATTGCTCCTGTTGTATTAAAACGCTTCCAATAGATTGTAAATAATATAACCGGTAAGTTTGCACTCGCTGCAACTGCAAATGCTAGTGATACTAAAAATGCTACGTTTAATGTTTGAGCAAATAAAGCAAGTATAATAGATACTATCGCCACCCCAATAGACGCATAACGCGCCATTGACACTTGCTCTTTTTCCGTTGATTTTCCTTTACGAATAATCTCATTATAAAAATCATGCGCGAATGCTGATGCTGCTGTTAACACAAGCCCTGCTACTACAGCTAAAATAGTTGCAAAAGCAATTGCTGATACGAAAGCAAATAAGAAATCTCCGCCTAATGCTTTTGCTAATAAAGGTGCTGCCATATTACCAGCAGGGTTTGCTTTAATAATCGCCTCATTTCCTACAAACGCTGCTGCTCCAAACCCTAAGAAAATTGTCATAATATAAAACGCGCCAATTAACCACGTCGCATATACAACAGATTGACGTGCAGTTTTTGCATCACGTACTGTAAAAAAGCGGACAAGAATATGTGGTAATCCCGCTGTACCAAGGACTAGTCCTAAATTTAAAGAAAGTGTATCAAGACCATCCTTATACTTTACTCCTGGATTTAAAAACGAATCTTTTAATGGAGTAGCTGTTTTCATGTGAGCGAACATTTCAGTCACACTGAAATTAAATTTGGAGAAAACGATAACAGAAATAATAAATGTCCCTGCCATAAGTAGTACAGCCTTTACAATTTGAACCCAGCTCGTAGCTGTCATTCCTCCAAAAATAACATACACAGTCATAAGTGTACCTACGATTAATACAGATGTTGTATATTCGATACCTAATAATAGTTTAATAAGTGCACCCGCACCAACTAATTGTGCAATCATATAAAAAATTGAAATCGTCATCGTATTAAGCGCTGCTATACCACGAACTTTTTTCGCATCAAAACGTGCCGCAATCATATCCGCTAACGTGTACTTCCCTAAATTTCTAAGCGGTTCTGCGACAAGATATAGAACAACTAAATAAGCAACTAAAAAGCCGATACTATAAAAGAACCCATCAAACCCAGTTAACGCTATCGCTCCGGCTATACCAAGAAATGACGCAGCAGACATGTAATCCCCAGCAATAGCCAGACCATTTTGCCAGCCAGTTAATCCCCCTCCAGCCGTATAAAATTCACTCGCATTTTTCGTTTTTTTCGATGCGAAATACGTGATAACGAGTGTACCAAGGACGATAATTAAAAATAGTGCAAAAGCGGTTGTATTCAAAGTCAGCCCCTCCCTTGTTGCATATCTTGCAGAATTTTTTGCGAGATTTCATCAAAGGATTCTGCTTTTTTGCTATAAATCATACATAATGCCCATGTCATTATAAATTGCGCAAATGCAAATACCCACGCCCATGTAACATCACCAAATACCGGTGTATTAAGCACCTTTGAATAGGATGTTAAAATAGGTAATGTAATAAAAAAACTTAAAAAGAAAATACTCATCGGAACGATAAACTTCTTTTTCTTATTTAATAGCAATTGAAAATCTTCTGACTGAACAACCTCTGTATAATTCACCTCATTTTGTAACTTACGTGCTGACGTATCATCTCGTTTCATTCTCTGGTCCCCTCTCTTACTTGAAATGCACTTCCCCTTGCATACCTAAAAACTAAATTTTATAAATATTCAGAAACTTATTTTCATTTTAGACAATCCGTACATTCCTGCAAAGATTTTTCGATAGACATTTTTCGGCATTTTCCCCTAAGTTTTTAATATACTTTTTCACCATAAAATTCGAGTACTTCAATCCACACCAATCGGGATAAAAAAAGTAGTGCTTATCGCACCACTTCTGTCTTTTTCTCTTTTTCTAAATTACGAGCTGTTTCGCTTAATTCAACTTCTTTTCCATCTTTAAGCGTTCCAAATATAAAATCGAATACTGGATTTGAAACACCAAACCAAAACTTTTCATTTTTATAATGGTGTAATATATGCTGTTTTTTTAGCCATCTTCCAAACTTAGTGAAGGGACGAATCGGTTTATGTGCAATATAATGTTTCCATTCATAAACGAGGAGCATAATAATCATTCCGATTCCGAATGAAAGTGTAACAGTAACACTTTTTGTAATACCATACGTTATAAGTAAATATATAGTAAAGCTAGGTATACTAAACCATACAGGCAAAAATAAAAGCTTTAAATCATCTGGATATACGTGATGATCATAATGTAATCTTCTTAACATTTTTAATAAAAATGCGTTTTTAGGCGGCTTTAGATGGAATAAAAAACGGTGTGTCATATATTCGTTAAACGTATAAAAAACAATCCCAAACATACACGCTAACATACCAATCCATGTGAAAAATTGCATTTTTAAAATAATGATAAAAATTAATAAAATACTATGCATAATAACAATATCATGTTGCAAAAAGAACTCTTTTACCACTCTCTTCATCGTTCTTCCCCCTTTTCCAAAAAAACAGCCGTAACATATCGTTACGACTATTTTTTTCTATTTTATTCTATTCACTTTACAAATTTGCCTGCTGTTCTATTGCCGAGAAAAAAGTGTTCGGACCAAATATATTTTGCTTCGGAATAATGTGTTCTACTGCAAATACTGTTACTTCTCCTCTTTGTACTTCTCCAATAATGAGACCAAATACTTCATGATTTACCGCAAACGTTGGTTGTTTCGTTTGCAGTAACCTTGCTGCATTTTTAAATACCGCTTCATATAATGGGTTCCTGTCAGTAATTTCTTTTCGGATTTTTGGTGCTAACGTGATGATAATTTCTTTTCCGTCAATAGTGGTTCGATACATAAAAATCTCCCCTTCAATCTTATGTGAACAACTGTAAAGCTTTGTATGCAAAATGGATAGAATATCCTACTAAAATAATACCTGCTCCGGCTGTAATATAGCCAAGTGCTTTTGGTTTTAATAAAGTTCTTCCAAAATGTACAGAAAAAGCAATATTTAAGTTCCACAAAATAATACCAACAATAATGCAAAGACTGTACAAAAAAGCTTCTTGTTTCGTTACCTTTGTAAGCAATGAGCTAAGTGTACTTCCGTATATACCAAACCAAAAAACGAGATTTAATGGGTTGGATATCGCAATTAAAAATCCCGCCATAAAAGATTGTTTAAGTCCACCTACCTCTTCTTTGTTATATTCCATATTCGAGTGGGAGATTCCTTGTTTTACACTTTGAAATCCTAAATAAAATAACAGGAAAAACCCAGTGCAGTACATAAAAGCTTGTACATATGTATACATAAACACAGAAGATAAACCAAAATAAATAAGAAGCATAAACAAAATATCAGCAGTCATTCCTCCGATTCCAACAATCCACGCATGCCAAAATCCACGTTCAATTCCACGTTTTAACATTTCAATATTAATTGGACCTACCGGCGCAGCTAATGAAATACCCAATACTATTTGTTGTATAATTGCTCCAAACATCGCTCTATCCTTTCTACTTCTTTTACTATTAAGTAATGATGCAAATATAGAAAATAGACTAGCTTTCATAAAAATTATTCACTAATACAATACCCTTTTTTATCCAAAATATACAAAAGAGCCATCAGGTGATGGCTCTTATTTCTCTACTCTATGATGAAAAGGACATTTACCTTTAACCGGCTCAATATCATCCCCTATGAAATATTGTTTCCATTCACGATGATTAGGATCGCCGTAGTGACTAATGTTAGGGTGCTTCGGCAACTGATCCCACTTTTCAACTCGTTCACGGACCATTTGTCTTGAATACGACCCTTTAGGACGATCTCCTTCTAATCCCTCGAAAATAGTTCGTGGCTGGAATCCAATAACGAGAGAATTTCCTAAATGCCTAGTCTTTCGCTGTTTATAAGCCGGCGCATTTCCAAACGCAAAAATCGGTTCACCACCAAATGAAAATTCCCATAAATAATGATCTGGATCTTCAGGAATTTGCTTCGGCCATGTTTGATCATCGTTTTCATGTAAATATTGTAGTACTTTCCAAAAATAATCTCGATAATATTCCATTGATTTCTCTTCACATTCCGGCTCTACAAAAAGAAAAAAGCCTCTTCTTACAATTGGCCGTTCTTTCATTAACTCCAAAAAAGATAACATTGTATTGGGTAAATGCCCCCAATCATTATGAGAGAGAAATGAATAACGAAGTTCATTCTTTTTCAAAGCTGTTAAACCGAAATAACACGGAAAAGTTGGTTCTAGCACGACATTCGAAAAATCATGAAATTCTTTTGCAACCCAATTCGGTATGTCGACTCTATTTTTCATCCCTTCATTATCTAATAAATAAGACTCATCCATTCTTTCACCTCATTATGTACAGCATTCACTTAAGAATATTACATACTCGGCTTGTCCTATACCTTTTTAAAAATTCGAGAAAAAATTAATTCAAAATACAAAATTTTAAAAACGCTTACTTGACTAAATTCTACCAATTCATGTATATTTAAATTAATCATTTGGCAGAATATTCGAGAATATAGCATTTTTTATTTATATTATTTTTTGATGAATTTCACTAAATGAAAAAAGGAATCGTTTTTAGGAGGAATTGTGACATGCAAGGAAAAGTAAAATGGTTTAACAATGAAAAAGGTTTTGGATTTATCGAAATGGAAGGCTCTGAAGATGTATTCGTACATTTCTCTGCTATTCAAAGCGACGGCTATAAAGCTTTAGAGGAAGGTCAAGAAGTATCTTTCGACATTACTGAAGGAAACCGTGGACCTCAAGCTGCTAACGTAGCAAAACTTTAATCCCACATATGACAGGAGGTTACCTTACTTGGTAACCTCCTTTGTTATTCCTTTGTATATTTCCGTTTTCCAGAGCAAAAACTATGTGAAATGCGCAAAATACAAAGGAGGCAATAACAATGGGGTCACATGTAAATGATTTTGAAGAAGTAAAATTCCGTGTAGAAACTGCACAAAAAATGGTAGGTTCTGCAACAATTTCAATGGATCCAGACACATTAGAGCATGCCACTACTGCAGTAGAATCGGCTCGTTCTCAGCTTGAAATCATGAAATCCGTTGCAACGGATTTAGATGAGCCATTTCTAATGAATGAAGAAAAAAAATTAAGTAAATGCGAGCATCAATTACACGAAGCAAAGCACTAAAAAACATCCAGAGAAAATTCTCTGGATGTTTTTTTATGACAATTGCTCCCCATACTTTTTCAACTTCTCTCCAACCGTACATTGCCGTATACAAAAAGAATGGGCATAGTATTTACTATGATTTTTCCGATTATGTTCCTGCAGGAAACACCCTCCGCAATACGTTTCTAATAAGTCATTTACCTCTGTAATGAGTTGCTTCTTCTTCACGTGTGCACCTCTCTATTCGGTTATTTCTTTATGACTATCAATTGTCGTCCCTTCTAATGCTTGCGCTGCTAATTGATGTGCCTCTTTATTTTGTTTTCTAGATATCGGTTCACAAATAAGCTTTAATTTCATTTGCTTCGCTTTTTGTTCAATTTGATCTAAGTAATGATTTAAATGTTCATCATAGCAAGGCCATTCACCAGCTAATTGCTGCAGTACAACTTGAGAATCTCCACGAAGTGTAACTGCTTCATATTTAATTCCTAATTCCTCGAGTGTATTCATCCCGTATAATAATGCTGCATACTCCGCTTCGTTATTATCATATATGCCTTCTATGTATGCATTGCGACGAATTCGGTAATTTGTATCTCCTTTTTTATAATATACACATATACCAACCCCAGCTTCTTTCGTCTGTACATCATAACCACCATCAAAATAAACTTGAATTTCTTGCGGATCTTCCTCCACTTGCTTACTCAGTTTTTTCATTTCTTTTAATGACCATTCCGCGTCCATTTCATCGAAAAATAAAAGTTCTTTCACCCTACCTGTTTTCTCAAAATCCTCCGCAAATTGAAGCACTTCTTCTATGTTCATATAATCTGTTGTTAATTCAGTTTGTAAACCACGCTTCGTTTTATACAACCAATGTATTTTATATTTCATACTAGATTCCCCTTTTATAAGACTTCTTATATTTATCCCGCTATTTGCGGCCAGTAAGACTCCCACCTTAAAATTTAACGAAAGCAAAGAAGTTAGGCGGGAGTCGGGCTGTCCGTAAATGCCCGATTGGTGCGGGCTAATAATCAGTGGGGTCCCCCCACTGATTAAAGTTTCACTTTATTTTATTATATTTTATCAAGAGTCACAGTATTATATACAATTTAATCACATACAAAAAGAGCCATCCTAAGTAAGGACAGCTCTTTCATCTATTGCATAAATCTTTCAAATTGCACTCGCTTATTAATCCAGTACATTACAGGCATACCAATTGCCATTACAACAAATTCACCAACTGCACAAGTTAGCCATGTCAATAAAAATGGCAGATCAAACGCAAGATGAAGTTCAATTGCAATCATAAACATTGTGACTGTAAAAATAACTGTATTAAAAATCATACGAGCCCAAACACCTTTAATGAAGCGCATAGAAATAATAGTTGCAAGTAATGCAAGAATGGATTGCCCTACTCCAAATACTAAATCATAAGCGATCATAGGTGAGAAAAAGAGATTCGTTAAAAATACACCTAATACAATCCCGTAAATTGCTTTCTTATTGAATACAACGAGATGATTAAACATCTCTGAAATACGAAACTGTACACTCGTAAAGCCAAATGGCTGAATAAGCATAGAAACAGCAATATATAATGCCGCTAAAATACCATTACCGACTAATGTCCTTATATTCATGACAAAATCTCCTTAGTTTTTTTCCGTGGGATGGTTTCGAACCACGTTATTCGTTTTTAAGCAACAAGATTATATTTTACGCAATAGGCACTCTTTCGTCAATAGATTCCTATCATTTACTACCTTTTTTCTTTTGGACAACGTATAATAAAACATATGAAAGATTTAGGAGGTTTCACTTCATGACAGCAACAATTCAAAATGAAAAAGTGATCGTTTCCATTTCTGACAAAGGTGCAGAATTACAAAGCGTTCGCTTAAAAGAAGATAACACTGAATACTTATGGCAAGGCGATTCTACTTATTGGGGGCGCCGCGCACCAATTTTATTCCCAATTGTCGGCCGATTAGTAGATAATACATACTACGTAGATGGTAAACCATATTCTTTAACACAACACGGCTTTGCTCGTGATCTTACATTCTCTGTAAAAGAACAAAGTGAAACGAATATTACTTATATTGTTACTAGTAATGAAGAAACATTAAAAAAATACCCATACGAATTCGAATTACTCGTTTCTTATGAGCTAGATGGACAAATCGTTCATGTAACATATGAAGTACATAACCCTACTTCAAAAGAGATGTTCTTCTCAATCGGAGCACATCCTGGTTTCAACTTCCCCTTATTAGAGGGCGAATCATTTACAGATTATCATTTATCATTTAATGGTTCTGAACGCTTAGAAACAAGCGTATTAGAAGGACCTTATCTTTCAAGTAAAAAGCAATTAATCGCTGAAAATACGAATGAATTACCACTTACATACGATTTATTCAAAAATGATGCACTTATTTTTGAAAATATGAATACGGATGAAATCTCTATTCGTTCTCATAAACATAATAAATTTGTAAAAGTAGAATTTGACGGATTCCCATTTGTCGGTGTATGGACACCAGGCGAGAACGCACCTTTCTTATGTATTGAACCTTGGTACGGGATTGCTGATGAAGTAAATCCGGCAAAAGATTTCAAGGAAAAAAAAGGAATTCAATCTTTACAAACGAATGAAACATTTACATGTCGTTATAGTATTACAATCGGCTAAGTTACTCTATCCCCTACTTCAAAGAAACATATAAGTAGGGGATCATCTTATAATTTGGAGGTTTCTCATTTTGATTGAAGTATATATTGATGGTGCATCAAAAGGAAATCCTGGTCCTTCTGGTGCAGGAGTGTTTATTAAAGGGGTGCAACCAGCTGTACAGTTATCATTGCCCCTTGGGACAATGTCCAATCATGAAGCAGAATACCACGCTTTACTTGCGGCATTAAAATATTGCACGGAGCATAATTATAACATTGTCTCTTTTCGTACCGATTCGCAGCTTGTCGAGCGAGCTGTCGAAAAAGAATACGCAAAAAATAAAATATTTGCGCCACTATTAGAGGAAGCACTACAGTACATAAAAAGTTTCGATCTCTTTTTTATTAAGTGGATTCCAAGTAGTCAAAATAAAGTTGCTGATGAATTAGCTAGAAAAGCTATCTTACAAAATTAACGGGGGTATGAGTGTGAAAAAAGATTGGATTGCTCCTCTTGCTTTATTATTTGTCTCTTTTATTTGGGGAGCTACGTTTGTTGTCGTCCAAAATGCTATGTCTTTCGTTGGTCCATTTACTTTTAATGGGATTCGCTTTTTATTCGCTGGAATTATTTTATTATTCGTTCAAATGATTTTCTCACAAAAAACTTCAAAACAAGATATAAAACAGAGTAGTCTCGCTGGATTGATTGTTGGATTCTTTTTATGTGTTGGCTATTTATTACAAACATTCGGCTTACTTTATACAACCTCTTCAAAAGCTGGTTTCTTAACTGGACTTAGCATCATTATGGTTCCAATCCTATCTTTTATCTTTTTAAAACAGCGGGCTACAATTTTCATCGTACTTGGTATTGCTGTAGCAACAGCAGGTTTATACTTATTAACGGCTGGTGATTCTTTTCAATTAAACATTGGAGATATACTCGTTCTCGGTTGTGCAGTTGCTTTTGCTGCCCATATTCTTGTTAACGGTTTCTTTTCTAAGAAAATATCACCTTTATTACTAAGCACCTCTCAAGTATTAGCTGTCGGTATATTTTCTTCTATTTGCGCTTTTTTGTTTGAAGATTGGGAAAAATTATTTTCAGTTTCACTATGGACGAATCAATCCTTTTTATTCGCTCTATTTCTAACTTCCCTATTTGCGACATCAATTGCCTTTTTCATTCAAACTTCTGCACAAAAACGCACTTCTCCAACGAGAGTAGCAATAATCTTCGCAATGGAGCCTGTTTTTGCAGCATTAACAGGTGTTCTAGTTGCAAACGAACAACTTTCTATTTCTGCCATTATCGGTTGTTTATGTATTTTCCTAGGCATGGTTTTTGTTGAGCTACCTTCCAAAACAAAAAAAGAAGCGCAGGCTGCGTGAAGTTATGCTTGTAACTTCCGCATAAAAGCCTTAGCGCTTTTTTTATCTGTAATTTCTTCTTCTTTCAATCGTTCTAATAACGCAACAAAATAACTGCCATCAAACTGTAATTGATGTTTAATTGTCGCTTCTATTGCTGCGTTCACAATTCCATCAGATGCACCAGTATATCCTTGTCCGAACATAATAAACCCTTGTGCTTCCTCTGATAGTTTAAATCCTTTCGTATGTAAGAATGAAAGATAATCTTCTACTGTTTGCATAATATTCCCACCTACTCAAAAATTCTCCACTTCTTATCATACATGTTTTTACACGTTATGAGAATGAAATTTCTTTGACAACTTTGTAAATCAATCGTCTACTTCGTTAACAATGGAGGATTTCCTTACAACATGAAGGAATACGTACAGTGGCACTTATTTTATATTAAAGGGGAGACACGATGAAACAAGCACTATTAATTATCGATGCTCAGCAAGAATTAATTGATGGAAATGAACAAGAAAATGAAGTTTTCCGTAAAACCGAGCTATTAGCAACACTAAATACCGCTGTACAGCAAGCAATAGATTCAAATGCCCTTATTGTCTTCGTAAGAGATACTGATGTTGCTTCTGGTACAGGAGAAGGATTTGAAGTACATAATCAAATTAAAGTACCTCAGTCTGCAATCCTTATTAATAAAGCAGCAACAAACTCATTCTATAGCACTTCTTTACTTGAACTTTTAAAAGAAGAAAAAATTAATCATATCGTTATAGGTGGATGTAAAACAGAGCATTGCATTGACACCGCAGTTAGAACAGCTACTGTACAAGGATTTGACGTTACATTAATTAAAAATGGTCATTCCACAACTGATTCTGACGTATTGTCTGCAGAGCAAATTATTGGTCATCATAATAAAACTCTACACGGTCATTATAATGTTGATCATTTTTCTATGGTGAGAGATATCGAGGAAGATCTCTTTCAGCCAACTCACGACCAATATCGTGATTAGGTTTAACCACAAAAAAGAATCCTTTACTTTATAAGGATTCTTTTTTCATCCGAAAATTTGTGCTGCAATACTATATAATTCTCCATTTCTTTTCAAAAATCGATCTCTATTTTTCATCATAATTGGCGGTGTATTAACCTTTTGAAAACCGCTAATCTCTAACTCTTTCACGAAATCTTTCTTTCCTTCTGGTACATCCATTCTTAATTTCCCATTATGCCCTTTTGCTAAGTAATGTACAATTCTCATTGCCATCGCATCATTTTTAGCAACTACCGGTCCTATTATTTTATTTTCTGACGTTTGTAAACTCAAACCATATCCTAGTACATTTTGTTCTTTATCCTTCTCAACGATACACTGTTCACTTTGCATAATTCTTTTCTTTAAAAACGCTTTTCTATTTGTTCCAAACGCACCTTCATCTATTTGTATTATTTCTTCTAAATCACACTCTTCATAATTCATCATATACTCTTTATTTCCTACACATGTATAATTCGCATTGTACGAGTTACATATGTATTTAGAAACATAACTAACAGCCCTGAATCCTAGTTTTTCATATAAAGGCTTCCCCTCATCCGTAGCAATAAGCATAATTGGAGTTTGAGTTGATACGCTTTTAACGCATGAATCCGTTATCGCCTTTCCAATCCCTCTCCCTTTATAATCTGGATGTACAATCACCATTCCGATAGACGCTAATGTCTCCCCGTATAATATAATTGCCGCGCTTGCAATAAGCTCTTCCCTCCCATTTACCACACCATATACAATACCTGAATTAAAAATCGTTTCAATTTCTTCTCTGCTATAATCCCAGCCAATATAAGAAGATAATGCTACAATATCCTCTGTTTTTTCTCTACTAAGACGCTCCACTCTAATTTCCAATTCAATCATTCTCCATCTCCTTATCTAGACATTTAAATCATTATTATCAAATCAACTTGTACATGTTTCCCTTTACCAGTCACACGCATATCCTATTTTGACCAAGACTATATTGTAAATGAGGTGACAACATGCCCATTACGAATCGATTTTCTACCACCACTAACGGCGCACTGGCTATTACAGGAAACACACTAGGTTTAAGTAAAATTAGCAATCTAAACCGTGCTGGTACAATCGGTGCAATTGGTGCATTCGTAACTACGAATACCGCTTTACAAGTAACTACTTTTCCTGCGGGTACAACGTTAAACTATACACAAAATAGTTCTACCGCTATTTTGAATATCCCTGCTGGCAGTACTATTCTTTACGCAGAACTCGTTTGGGGTGGAAACTATTTATCTCGGGATCAAAACATTACGAGCGTATTAGGAAACCCCGTTTCTTTTACAACACCTGTGTCAACATACTCAATTACCCCTTCGGCTGTTACAGCTTCAAATCAAACTTTCGTTTCTGGATCTGTCACATTTGGATTTTATACACGTTCAGCAGATGTAACGTCACTCGTTCAAGCTGCTGGATCTGGATCTTATACAACAGGTTCTGTTCCTGGACTTGTAGATCCTTTAGACGCTTCTAATGGAGCAATCAACTCTGCTGGATGGACGCTTATTGTCGCTTATCAAAACGGTTCCTTACCCGCAAGAAATTTAACAATTTACGTAGCTGGTAACCGTGTTTCTGTAGAAACCGGTAGTGCAGATGTATCTGTCTCAGGGTTTTTAACACCTGCCGGGGGACCTGTAAGCGGGAGATTATTAATAAGTTCTACTGAAGGGGATGCTGATTTAACTGGGGATCAAGCTTTATTTGGACCAAATTTCAGTTCATTAAATGCATTATCTGGGCCAAATAATGCTGTAAATAATTTCTTCGGTTCCCAAATTAATAATGCTGCTGGAAATTTAGATACAACTGGAACATTTGGCACGAGGAACCAGAGTGCCTCTACAGCTACAAATATCTCCGCCGGTCGGCAAGGTTGGGACATTACTTCTATTGATATTTCTCCTTATTTAACAAATTCCCAGGTCTCCGCCGCAATCCGTTTAACAACGAACGGTGACGCATATATGCTAAATACAGTTGGTTTACAAATTGATATTAATTCACCTAATATACAAGCAACAAAAAGCGTAAATAAAAGTGTTGCTACAATTGGCGATATTCTAACCTATACAGTTACTGTCCCTAACACCGGTCTTCTTCCTGCAAATAACGTTACTTTTACAGACATTCTCCCTAACGGCACTTCCTTTATACCTGGCAGCGTAACGATAGATAATGTACCACAAACAAACGCAAATCCTGCCGCTGGTATTTCTCTTGGAACAATTAATAACAACGCTTCTCGTACAGTGACCTTCCAAGCAACTGTCGTTTCTCTTCCAAATCAAAACCCTATCTCTAACACCGCTAACATTACGTTTCAATACACACCAATTGCTGGGGGAACAACTTTTAACGGTCTGGCAACGAGTAATGCTGCCGGCACACAAATTAACCTTGCAACTATTAATGGAACTAAATCAGTTAACAAACTTTTTGCCGATATTAGTGATACGTTAACTTATAGTATTTCCTTAGCTAATGCAGGAAATATCGCTGCTACAAATGTTATATATACGGATCCCATTCCAAACGGGACTACTTTTATTCCAGGTAGTGTAACTGTTAACGGCGTTATTCAAGCTGGAGCAAATCCTGCTAATGGTATATCCGTTGGGACTATTGCTGCAAATTCTACTACTACCATTTCATTTCAAGTATTCGTTCCTTCTATCCCCCAAACAAATCCAATATTAAATAGTGGTACAACAACATATCAATACAATCCTGTACCAAATCTGCCTGCAGTAAGTGGTACTAATACGACTAATACCGTCTCTACTCAAGTGAATAATGCTACGGTAACTATGGCAAAAACGGTGGATAAAAACTATGCGGATATTGGAGATACACTGACTTACACTGTTGCCTTTACGGGTACAGGTAATACGAATGCGAACAATGTTATTTTTACAGATGCCATTCCTACAGGAACAACTTTTGTCCTAAACAGTTTAACAATAGATGGCACGACACAGGTTGGTGCGAATCCCGCTAATGGTGTGAACATAGGTTCCATCCCAACTGGTACGACAAAAAACGTTTCATTTCAAGTAGTAGTAAACACAATACCTCCAGCAAATATCGTATCTAATGGATCAAGCGCTTCTTATCAGTATACTGTCAACCCTAGTCAATCACCCGTTACGAAAAACATCGCTTCTAACGTCGTTACCACTCAAATTAACAATGCGAATTTAACATTAACAAAATCGACAAATAAACAATTTGCTACAATTGGAGATACAATCAGTTATACAGTCCTTATTACAAACAGTGGAAATACTGCTGCAACGAACGTACAGCTAACAGATCCACTTCCAAATGGAACGATATTGACTCCAGGTACTGTAACGCTAAACGGCGTTTTGCAAAATGTAACTTCTCTTATTGCCTTACCTATCGGTACAATTCCTGGCGGAGCTACTTTCACCTTATCGTTCCAAGTAACAGTCATCAACATTACCTCCCAAAATCCTATCATTAATAATGCTTTCGCCTCTTATATTTACACTGTAAACCCAAGCCTGCCGCCAACTTCAAAAACAGCAAATTCTAATTCTGTTGCCTCAACAATTAGACTAGCAAATCTACATGCTATAAAATCTGTAGATAAAACATTTGCGGAAGTTGGAGATGTATTAACTTACACCTTTGCTCTTACAAACAATGGAAATGTTGCGGCGAACAATGTATTACTATCCGATTCAATTGCAAATGGTACTTCCTTCGTACCGAACAGTGTTATAGTTAACGGTGTTACTCAGCCGGGCGCAACACCAGCTAGCATCAATATTGGTAGCATCAATGCTAATACTACAATTACAGCTTCATTCCAGGTATTAATAACTAGTATTCCAAACCCAAATCCTATTTCGAATAGTGCCTCCATTTCCTATAACTTTATTGTTGATCCAAACGCTTCACCTGTAAGTAAGAACACTACTTCAACCACTACATTTACTCAAGTAAACGATGCAAATGTCATTTCAGCCAAAACAGTGGATCGAGCGTTCGCTACCGTAGGGGATATATTAACTTATACCGTTATTTTAACGAATGCAGGAAGTGTTTCTGCTGATAGTCCTACTTTCGTAGATACGAATCCAGACGGTACTACCTTTATCCCAAACACTTTCCTTATTAATGGTGTGCTCCAAAATAACGCAGATCCAAATATAGGTGTTCCGTTACCTTCCATTCCTGCTAACGGCTCACTTACCGTCTCTTATCAAGTAACTGTCACCTCTTTACCAGCACAAAATCCAACAATAAATTCATCTAGTACACAGTATAGCTTTATTCTAAATCCTGGCGATCCACCAATTATAGAAACATCTTTAAGTAACACTGTAAGTACACAAATTAATTTAGCAAATGTAATTATTGTCAAACAAGTAGATTTAACTATTGCTGATGTTGGGCAACCAATCACATATACAATTTCCTTAGCTAACCTTGGCAATACTACAGCAAACAATGTTATTGTTACCGATATAATCCCTCCCGGCACCACTATCGTACCAAATAGTATTTTTATAGGTGGCGCTTTACAGCTAGGTGCAGACCCAAGTACCGGCCTTCAAGTCGGCTCCATTCCTGCTGGTGGTTTTACAACGATTGTTTTTCAAATAAGTGCAAATGGGCTACCTTCACCAAATCCAATTCAAAATAGCGCTTCACTTCAATATAGCTTTATCGCTGATCCGAGTTTACCTGCTGTTGTTAGAAACGCTGCTAGCAATATAGTAACTACACAAATTAATACTGCTAATATTGTTGCTACAAAACTAACGAGCACAAATTTCGCTGATGTTGGTGATGTCATATTATATGCGACTATTTTAACAAATAACGGGAATATCCCTGCTTCTAATGTAACGTTTACAGATATCATTCCAGCGGGTACCCTGTTCATTCCTAATACTGTAACGATTAACAATGTCCCTATAGCAAATGCAAATCCTGCTAACGGTATTTTGATCGGTACGATCGGGGCGAATTCATCACGTACCGTTTCATTCCAGGTTTTTGTACCAAATATCCCTGCTGTAAATCCGATTACAAATCAATCAGGCACAACATTCCAATATACGTACGATCCATCCAAACCAGCTGTAATGCAGATGGTGGCTTCTAACACGGTACAAACAACAATTAATAACGCTACGATTACCGCTGCAAAATCTGCAGATAAACAGTTCGCTAACGTAAATGATATTATTACGTACACGACTACTTTAACGAATAGTGGGAACACTCTTGCATCAAACGTGATTTTTACAGATGTAATTCCAAACGGGACATCGTTTATTCCTAATAGTGTAACAGTAAATGGGAATATACTTCCTAATGTAAATCCAGCGAATGGGATAGCAATTGATCCAATAAATCCGAATGCAAATACGATAATTTCGTTCCAAGTACAAGTAAATTCCATCCCGAATCCGAACCCAATCCCTAATCAAAGTAATATAGCATACCAATATGTCGTAAATCCTAACTTACCTCCAGCATCCGCCAATGCGTTAAGTAACGTAATAACAACTCAAATTAATAACGCTACGATCGTCGCTACTAAATCAGTGAATACACCGACAGCTGCAATTGGAGATATCGTTACCTATACGATTGCAGTTACAAACACTGGAAATATCCCTGCTAGTGCAAATGTTTTAACGGATGGGCTTGGCGCAGGAGCTTCATTTATCCAAAACTCCGTAACTATCAATAATGTTCCACAACCAGGATTAGATCCATCACTTGGTATTCACTTAGCAGATATTCCACCAGGTAATACTGTATTTATTGCTTTTCAAGCACAAATTTTAGCGATACCGCCTAGTGGCACATTAACAAATAACGCCCTTGTAAATTATGAATATACAGTGAATCCAAACCAATCACCTGCTGTTGGTAGTACAATTACAAACACAACGGTTACTCCAATTATTGATGCTACTCTATCTATAAATAAAACTGTCAATTCAACATTCGCTACTATTGGAGATACACTTACTTTCACTTCTACCATTACTAATTCCGGTAACACTACCGCAAACAATGTTATTTTTACAGATTTAATTCCAGATGGTACAACGTTTATTCCAAATAGTTTTACAGTAAATGGAACAACCATTCCTAATGCAAATCCACAAAATGGTATCAATATCGGTAATATAAATTCAAATGCATCAGTTATACTCAGCTTTCAAGTAAACATTACAACGATTCCAAATCCTAATCCAATCCCTAATAAATCATCGCTTCAATATAGTTTTATTGTAGATATTAATGAACCACCTGTTTCACGAACAGTTAAATCCAATAAAACTTTTACACAAGTAAATACTGCTTCCGTTATCGCAACAAAAACTGCGAGCAGTGCATTTGCTGCTGTTGGCGATACAATTACGTATACAACTACTCTCACTAATAACGGAAATACAACTGCAAACACACCTGTTTTTATCGATATATTACCACTTGAACTTTCATTCGTCCCTGATAGCGTACAAATTAATACCATCCCACAACTCGGATTTAGGCCAGATAGCGGGGTTCCTTTAGACCCAATTCCAGTTGGAGGAACGACAACCATTACCTTCCAAGCCATTGTCGGTTCAATACCAGCTTCAAACCCTACGATGAACCAATCTAGTACAACATACTCTATCATTGTTGACCCTACCGAGCCGCCTGTTACAGAAACGGCTACTAGTAATCCGGTCTTAGTTCAAATAAATGAAGCAATTATTCAAGCAACGAAAAGTGTGGATCGTCTATTTTCTGACGTAGCACCTGGAAATTCATTTTTAACGTATACTGTTTTATTAGAAAATATAGGGAACACGACTGCTACTCATATCATTTTTACAGATCCGATTCCAAATAATACAGTATTTATAGAAGATAGCGTTCGAGTAGGTGGGGTTTTATTACCTGGAGTAAATCCAGCGAATGGGATACCAATTGGGGATATTATTGCAGGAGATTTTATAAACGTCACCTTCCACGTGCAAGTAGTTAGTATTCCAAATCCAATTTTCACAATTGGGCCTGGGGGACCAAACTCACCGGTTGTAAACGGTGCTTCTATTAATTATCAATTTATGACAGGACCTAATTTACCACTCGTTTCACGAAGTACAACATCCAATTCTGTTTCGACACAAATAAATTCCGGAGAAATTATAGCGGTTAAATCCGCGGATAAAAATTTCGCAACGATCGGCGATACAATTTCTTATACAATTACATTAAATAACCCTGGAAATGTCACTTCACAAAATATAATTTTCACGGATATTTTGCCTAATGGAACGACATTTATATCTGGCACTCTTATAAATGATTCTGGTACGCAGCAAATTGGCAATCCGGCAAACGGGATTCAGATTGGAAATATAAATCCAGGTGGTACGGCTACTATTACGATAAATGTCCTTGTGACAAACATTCCAAGTATAAATCCAATCTCTAATTCTAGTTCTGTACAATTTCAGCATATTGTCGATCCAAGTCAACCCGCTATAACACAAACCGTTTCATCTAATACCGTGACTACGACAATAAATAGTGCAATATTAACTACAACAAAAAGTGCTGATAAATCTATAGTTTCTGTCGGAGATACAATTACGTATACAACGACTATTACGAATACTGGTAATACACCCGCAACTAATATAACATTTACAAGTGCTATTCCAGCTAGCACTACATTTATACCAAATTCAGTCACAATAAATGGAGTTCAACAGCCTGGTGCGCAACCAGCACTTGGAGTAAATATACCCAATATCGCTCCTGGCCAAACAGTAACTGTTACTTTCCAAGTAAATGTTATTTCTATTCCACCTTCAAGTTCGATTATGGGTAACGATACAATTTTATATTCTTATACTGTCGATCCAAACGGTGCTCCTGCTACTACTTCTACTTCAACGAATATTGTTACAACCCCTGTATTAGATGCTATGATAACGATGGTAAAATCGGTCGATCAAACGCTTGTAACACTAGGTGATACCATTACCTATACGACAATTTTAACGAATAAAGGTAATACAAATGCAACTAATATTACTTTCATTGACCTTATACCAGATGGCACAACATTTATTACTGATAGTGTTACAATAAATGGCATCACACAAATTGGTCTTAACCCTAATACAGGTATAACGATTGGATCAATTGCTCCTAACAGCTCAATATCTATAGCATTTCAAGTTACCGCTACTACCACCCCTGTTCAAAATCCCATTGCCAACTCCGCTACTGCTTCTTACACATTTATCGCTGATCCAAATGCACCTATTGTTTCAAGAAATGTTACTTCAAACACAACGTTTACTACAATTAATACAGCTACCATTCTTTCATCAAAGCAAGTTGATAAAGCCTATAGCCACATCGGAGATACACTCACTTATACTGTCACTTTAACAAACAACGGAAATTCCTCCGCACAAAATGTTATTTTCACAGATACAATGCCGAGCGGAACTACATTTATCACAAACACATTTTCTATCAATGGAATTCCTCAAAGCGGTGCGAATCCAACGAATGGTGTAAATATTGGTCCTATAACAGCTGGGGCTACAGTAAATGTTTCATTCCAAGTAAACGTGACCTCATTACCAACCGCAAATCCAATTGTAAATTTCTCATCGACATCGTATCAATTAGTCTCACCACCTGATGCAGAAACTTCAATTAGTAATCCTGTTTCAACGCAAATTAGAGAAGCTATATTATCCATGACGAAAAATGAAAGTGTATCCTTTGCAGATATCGGGCAAACTGCCTTTTATACTACTTCTATTATCAATGTAGGCAATACCGATGCAACTAACATTGTATTCACAGACGTATTACCAAGTGGACTCACATTTGTTCCTAGCACATTAACTGTCGATGGCATTTTACAACCTAATGCGGATCCAAATACAGGTGTATTACTTGCAGCACTTCCACCAAATGAAATATATAGTATCGTCTTTCAAGTTACAGTGAACAGCATTCCACCTATTAATCCAGCACCGAATACAGCATCAACGACATATGAGTTTACTGTTGATCCAGGTAATCCGCCGGTATCGAATACAGCTAGCTCCAACACTACACTTCTTCAAATAAACAACGCAAATATTATTAGTACAAAAACAGCAAATCTTACTTTTGCGGATGTTGGTAATACAATAACATTTACACTTAACCTTCCTAATACAGGGAATGTGGCTGCAACTGATGTAACTATTATCGATATTCTTGATAGCAATTTAAGTTTCATTCCAAACAGTTTCACAGTTAATGGGCAAACCATTCCAAACGCTGATTTGTCTACTGGTGTAAACATAGGTTCAATTAATGGGGGTAATACGGCAATCGTTACATTCCAAGCAACTGTTACTACACTTCCAACACTTAATCCAATTTCTAATTTTGCTTCTACCACATATCATTATGTCGTTGATCCTAGCCAGTCACCTATTACAACTTCCAATCAATCGAATACAACGACAACCCAAATTAATAGTGCTATCCTTACTGCACAAAAAAATTCAAATGCGGAAACGGTAGATATCGGGCAGGATATCGTCTACTCCGTTACAATTACAAATAGCGGAAATGTTAGTGCAACGAATGTTATTTTTACCGACCTTATTCCAGCCGGAACTTCCTTTGAACCGAATAGTTTTACACTTAACGGCATTAGCATCCCAAATGCAAATATAATTACAGGTGTTCCAATTGGTGATATCGCGCCAAACCAATCTGTCATCGTAGCATTTCATATTAATGCCAATGAAATTCCGCCTATAAATCCAATTTCCAACCAAGCTAGTGTGAGCTTCCAACATATCGTTAATCCAGCAAATCCTCCAGTTTCAAAAAATATTACTTCTAACAACGTTACAACAAAAATTGAAAGTGCTATTTTAAACACTATTAAAATAGGAGATAAAGCTTTTGCAACTATCGGTGATACGATTACGTATACAACTACTATTACGAACACAGGAAACATTCCTGCTAACAACGTTATTTTTTCAGATCCTTTACCAACATGGACACAATTTGTTGCAGGATCAGTTGTTGTTGATGGCACTCCATTACCATCCGCTTCTATTATTAGCGGTGTTGGCATAAATACAATAACTCCAAATCAAATCGTAACAATCATATTCCAAGTTCAAATTGTAAGCAATCCAACAACGTTCACACCTGAACTCCAAAACTTAGGATTTGTTAACTTCCAATATAACGTAGGCAATTCATTACAAGCCCAGCCTGGTAATGTGGAAACGAACGTCTTCGTTACTTCTATTAATTCAGCGATACTTTCAGCTGTAAAAACTGCTAATACAGCCTTTGCAAATATCGGAGACACAATCACTTATACAGTTTTGATTCAAAACAGCGGCAATACAAACGCTACGAATTTAAATTTCTCAGATCTTATTCCAGCTGGAACGACCTTTGTTGAAAATAGTTTCTCTGTAAATGGAAGTATCATTCCAGGGGCAGATCCAAATAACGGGGTTAATATCGGAACCGTTAGTACGAACAGTTCCTTAACTGTTACTTTCCAAGTCATGGTTGCATCTACTCCACCTTCAAACCCAATTACAAACGTTGCATCTATTCAATTCACATTCATTGTTGACCCGGCAGCTCCTCCTGTTACAAGCACAATAAATTCTAATGGCGCTTCAACACAAATTAATAACGCTACCGTTACTACTGTTTTAGAAGCAAATCGATCAATCGTATCCATCGGAGATATAATTACGTATACAGCAACATTAACAAATACCGGAAACTTCCCTGCAAATTCTGTATTGCTCATAAACGGAGTTCCTGTAGGTGCAGTATTCGTTCCAAATAGCGTTACGTTAAATGGAATGTCACTTCCAAATGCAAGTCCAACTCTCGGTATTCCAGTTGGTATTATCGCACCAGGTGATTTTGCTACTATTACGTTCCAATTTCTTGCAAGCTCTATTCCACCGCAAGGGGCGATTATAAATCAAGCCATTACAAGTTACACGTATATTGTCGATCCAAGTCAACCTCCAGTTACAGCAACATCCTCATCTAATACGGTTAATACAGCTGTCGTTGATGCATCGTTATCCGTAATTAAAAATACAGATTCTCTCGTACAATCTACTAACGGTACAATCACTTACACAGTAGTCGTTCAAAATAACGGAAATACAACTGCAAATACAGTTAATTTAACAGATTTGGTCCCAGAAGGAACTGCATTTATTCCTAATAGCGTGACCATTAATAGCGTTTCCGTTCCAGGTGCCGATCCAAACGTAGGGATACCATTAAACGCCATCGCGCCGTCAGAAATCGTGACCGTCACATTCCAAGTTATCGTTCAATCCATTCCAAGCGTGAATCCAATTTCTAATACAGCCCGTATTGACTATACTTTTATCGCCGATCCAACCTCTCCTATCATCTCTCGTACAATTACTTCTAATCCAGCATCCACACAAATTTCAGATGCGACTATCATTTCTTTAAAAGCAGTCAATGCACAACAAGCAACAACTAGCGATATTTTGACCTACACGATAACATTAGAAAATAACGGAAATATCTCAGCAACTAATCTCTCATTTTTAGATTCTACTCCAAATGGGACTACATTCGTAGAAAATAGTTTTACACTTAACGGAACAGCTATACCTGGTGCCAATCCAAACGTAGGTGTTACTTTGCCTAACCTTGCAGCAAACGCTACTCACCTTATTTCGTTTCAAATTCTTATTAATAATTCATTCTCGCAAGATTCTATTACAAATCAATCCAATACAACATATACAATTCAACCAGATCCAAGCCAGCCGCCTATTACTGAAACATCTACAAGTAATATTGTCATTACAAATTTTGTGCAAGCACAATTGACAATTACAAAAACGTCCAATCCAATAACTGTAGATATTGGCGGAACTATACTTTATATTTCTGAAGTGAAAAATATCGGCAATGTTGACGCAATAAATATTATTTTTACAGATTCTATTCCAGCTGGGACTACATTCGTTCCCGATAGTCTCACAATTAACGGTGTCCTGCAGCCAGGTGTAAATCCAGAAAACGGAATACCGATTGGAACGATTCCAGCAAATAGTTCAAAAACGATACTATTTCAAGTGCAAACAAACAATCCACCTACTGAAACCGAAATTGTAAATCAATCTTCTGCAAATTACCAATATGTAAGTATTCCTACAGCTCCACCGGTGAATCGCTCTGCAAATTCTAACATTGTTACAACATCACTTCAAAATGCAAATATTATTTCTGTTAAAAGCGCGGATGTAACTTTCGTATCAATTGGGCAAATTATTACCTACACAAATACACTACAAAATATAGGAACCATTCCAGCTAACAATACCGTGTTTATTGATAACATTCCAGAAGGTACTATATTCATTGAAGATAGCTTATCAATAAATACTGTGATTCAGCCTGGCGCGAATCCTGAAAACGGAGTAACTCTCAGCACGATACAACCAAATGAAACAGTCACTATTTCATTCCAAGTACAACTTACAAATATACCGTCCGGCAATACAGTCATTAATATTTCAGACACTTCGTACGAATACCAAATTGACCCTAGCTCTCCGATTATTCAGCGTAGATCGTTATCAAATGCAGTAAACACGGAAGTGCGGACGGCAAATATTAGTGCAATTAAATCCGCCAATAGATCCATTACACGCATCGGTCAAATTATCACATATACAGTCGCCGTTACAAACGCTGGTACAGTACCTATTACAAATACTCTCCTAATTGACGCAATTGCAGCTGGCACCACATTCGTTCCAAATAGCATCCTTGTAGATGGCATACCAAGACCTAACGAAAATCCAATTACCGGAATCACCCTTGATATTATCCTTCCAAATAATACGATTATTGTTACGTTCCAAGTAAATGTAGTCTCTATACCTTCTCAAAATAACATTAATAATATCGCTGTCATTCACTATGAATATCAACCGGATCCAAGCTCACCACCAATTTCAGAAACGACCTCTTCCAATAGTACAAATATACAATTTATTGACGCTATTCTTATCGCTACAAAATCCGCTAATAAAGTATTAGCTAATATTGATGAAATCATTGAATATACAGTATTAATCCAAAATAACGGATCCACTACAACTAACTCCATCTTTTTTACAGATACTATAGAAGATGGAACAGTATTTATTCCGGGAAGTGTAATAGTTAACAATACTGTACTTCCTGCAGCAGATCCGAATATCGGCTTTTCCATTGCTAATATCGCGTCAGGTCAATCGACAACAATAACATTCCAAGTTTCCGTTACGAATTTACCTGCTGTAAATCCAGCACCTAATACTGCAAACATCGTCTACGACTTTATTTTCAATCCTGACTTTGCACCAATTCAAAAATCTACTACTTCCAATACTACTTTCGTTCAAATTAATGACGCTGATATCGTTTCACTGAAAACTGTTGATTTAACTTCTGTAACGATTGGTGACATTTTAACTTATACAACAACTTTAACGAATACAGGGAATACAGATGCTACTGCTGTTGTATTTACAGACAATATTCCTGATGGAACAACCTTTATAGACGGTAGCGTTTTAGTAAATAACATTCCGCAGCTTAACGCCAATCCAAGTACCGGTATACTTGTAGGAACGATTGCTCCTGACATTTCTATCCCAGTCACATTTTCTGTTACCGTCGTAGCTCTTCCAGCTAGCGGCCATGTTCAAAATCAATCAGCTTCCCGCTATACAATAAACGGGGAAGAACAAATATCGACTAGTAATATTACCTTCACTGAAGTTATTTCTGCTAATGTAATTGCGACAAAAACAACGCCAATCCAATACGCTGACCTACAAACTATTATCCCTTATACAATTTCCATCATAAATAACGGAAATATACAAGTGGAAAACATTATCGTTACAGATATCATCCCAGCAAATACGAGCTTTATAGAGAATAGTGTTATTGTAAATGGCAACGCTCGGCCAAATGACAATCCACTTAGCGGTATACCAATTGATAACATTCCGCCTAATACGACAGCAACTATTCTATTCCAAGTCCGGGTTATTTCGATTCCGCAAACAAATCCAATCTCTAACACGAGTGCAATTGAATATGAATACACGGTACCAGATCAACAACCTATTACCGAAACTATTATTTCATCAGCTGCTGTAACAGAAATTAATCATGCGAATTTGACTAGTAATAAAGCTGTTGACCTTGCATTTGCAACGGTTGGTGATACGTTAACGTATACAATTACATTAAATCAAACTGGTAATGTTGCAGCAAATGATGTAATCATTCAAGATATTATTCCTCAAGGTACTACGTTTATAGAAAATAGCGTCATTGTCAACGGAGAAACTCTTCCGGGAGTTAATCCAGTAAGCGGCATACCAATTGGCACTATAATTGTAGGTGGAAATACTATCGCTTCATTCCAAGTAACTGTAACTTCTATTCCAACACCAAATGAGCTCAACAACAAAGCAATTACTACTTTTAACTATATAGTCAATCCAAATAACTTACCTGTTACAAATACGACTACAACAAATACTGTCACAACAACTGTCCAAAATGATAATGTCGTTGCCATAAAATCTGTTAATGCCACGAATGCATTACCTAGTCAAACTTTAACGTATACAATTACAATTACTAATAGTGGCAATGTAACGATTGAAGATCTTTTCGTTGTAGACACCGTACCAGTAGATACAACCTTCGTTACTAGCAGTGTTACGATTAACGGAATCAATCAACCGAATGCGAATCCTGAAAACGGTATTACATTAGGAAACCTTGCTCCTAATGAATCTGCTATCATTACGTTCCAAGTAACAATATCTTCTTCGACTCTTCAGCCTACAATTAATAACAATGCTTCTGTTTCCTATACTGTTATCCTTGATCCGAATGAACCACCTATTATAATTACAAAGCAAACAAATACCGTTACAACAACACTCATTGATCCAATGGTGCGCATTGAGAAAACCGCTGACAAATCTATTGTCGTTATAGGAGATATTATTACATTCACATTAGAGGTATTTAATAATTCCCCAATTCCTACAGTAAGTACTTCCGTTTTAGATATGATTCCATCTGGTACAACATTTATAGAAAACAGCGTAACAATTAACGGTACTTCGGTTCCAAATATTCGTCCAGACACTGGCATTAATATCGGCGCTTTACCTGCAGATGGAGTAGCAACTATAACATTTAAAGTTCTCGTAACTTCTATTCCTTTAAACAGTGCGATTATCAATTCTGCAACCGTTACAGCTGCTTTCCAATTGACACCACAGGATCCAATTATTATTTTCACTGTTAATTCGAATATTGTTCGTATACCAGTTCAATTTATAACGGCAGCAGTGATAAAAAATGCTTCCGTTAGCTCAGCTTATTTAAACCAATATTTTGATTATACAGTGCGTATTACGAATACTTCCGAGATTTCACTTTCAAATATTTCATTACAAGACACCATTCCAGCAGGTTTACAATTTATGAACGGTACGGTCTTCATTAATGGGGAACGCTCTCCACTAGCGAATCCGAATATCGGTTTCCTAGTCGCTACTAATTTGAAACCGAACGAAACAATTATCGTATTATTCACAGTACAAGTGATAAGTCCACCTATTAATAATGAATTTAAAAACACGGCAAACGTTTCTTTACAACTTCAAGTCTCTCCTACCGATCCACCAATCACAGTAACCATTACAAGTAACGAAAACATCGTCACCTTTATTCCAGAAAATCCAGATGAAACACTTCCAAATTTAAATTGTTTCTTTGACGGTGAACGTTTCATACGCATTACTCCTCGAAATATACGAAATTACTTTTGGACTTGGATTTGGTGGCGTTAATCAAAAAAGAAAAAGCTTGTAGTTCGGATAATATCCAAACTACAAGCTTTTTTCATAAACAAAATTATCAATTGCTAGCAGCACTATATGCTACATGTCGTTTCTCAATCCGTTCTTCAATTTCTTTCATATTCTCTTTATTAGTTAGTAGGGATTGTTTATTTTCTATTAATAATTGTTTAAAGGATTTTCTCACTTTTTTTCGCATGTTTATTTTCCTCCTTGGGGGATGGTTTATATAAAAGATAACTTGAAACTTTAATTAATGAGAGGATTTACCCTCACTAATTATTAGCCTACATCAATCGGGCTTTTACAGGGAGTTACTCTTCCATCATCACTCTTTATTCAGCTATAATACTGAGATAGAAGTCCTATCTCCCGTTAATGCGGGATAAGAATTTATCTGTGTGTCCTTATAATAGTTGATTGTTGTGAATTCCATTTGAACTTCATATGAAAATTCCGTTTATTTTCTGACAACTTTGTGAACAAAAAAAGAAAGGTTAATCAAAAATATATTTGATCAACCTTTCCATGCTCTTTAAAGCATATTAATTAATATTTCAGGTCTTCCCCAATTCATTTCGTTACAAACAAAGCGTAGTTTTTCTTCGTCCATTGTGTGTAACCCTTCTTCTAACGAGCATGAAATTGGAACTTCACAATGAATTTGCGCTAATTGTAAAGAGATATTTAAATTCTCTAAATCACTTTCAATTTTTGTGCGCTGCGCTTTCGTTAATGATGCTATATTTTCTAGCACTGCCGATACTGTCCCGTATTCTTGAATAAGCTTATACGCTGTTTTTTCACCAATACCTTTTACACCCGGATAATTATCACTTGTATCTCCCATGAAAGCTTTCGCATGAACAATTTGCCAAGGTTCTACACCTTTATCTTCCATGATTTTTTCCGGTGTGTAATACTCGTAATTTCCAATTCCTTTACGAAGAAGCATAACTGTAACATTCGTATCAACAAGTTGAAGTAAATCTGTATCACCTGTCAAAATATAAACTTCCGCTTCATTGCAATATTGTTTTGCAAGCGTACCGATACAATCATCCGCTTCATAACCTTTCATACCGATTACAGGCATAGATAATTTCGCAGTCATTTCTTGCACTAAATCAAATTGCGGAATTAATTCTTCCGGCGGTGCTGCACGATTTGCTTTATAATTCGAGAAAGATTCCGTTCTAAATGTCGTACTTCCCATATCCCAGCACGTTACAATGTGCGTTGGTTCGATTGCTTGTGTTGCTGTTAATAAATGCTTCATATAACCATGAATCCCATTCGTCGGGGTACCATCTTGTCGTTTCATAAATTGTCCATATACACTTGTTGCGTAAAAAGCACGAAATAATAGTGCCATACCATCAACTAATAATACTTTTTTCATAATTCCTCTCCTACTAACAAAAAATAATAACCTCACGTTATCACGTAAGGTTATATATAGATTACCATTCTACGTTTTTGTTCAACTTTGTCTATTATACATTGTTTTTGTATATTTAGCATCATTAACACATTAAGACATTCTACCACAGCAAGTATGAAGTATTCCTGAATACGTATTTTTACCTGTCGAAACAACTACAGCCT
This sequence comes from Bacillus cereus group sp. BfR-BA-01331, assembly GCF_022663915.1. NCBI lineage: Bacteria > Bacillati > Bacillota > Bacilli > Caryophanales > Bacillaceae > Bacillus > Bacillus cereus group sp. BfR-BA-01331. The sequence goes on along the minus strand of NZ_JAKUGJ010000003.1, from coordinate 177,430 downwards.
TTGCATTTCCGTCAACAATATACGTACCTTTGAAACATACATTTTCAAGTTCAAGTGGATTATAGTCTTTCATCCGTTTTAATGGAATAAATCGTTTACGTTCAAGATGATAGCAACTTTCAAATTTCTCAATACTAGCATCATTTCCTGTCAGCATAGATTCATTTACTAATAAATCATTTGCATAAATAATACGTACATCTGCCGGCACTGTATCGCCCTCTGAAAGAAAAATCATATCTCCAGGTACAAGCTCTTGTATTGGTAATTTCATCATTTTCAGTTCACTGTTTAGCCCTGTTACGCTAGAAGCTTCTACTCTAGAAACAGTAACTGTTTCACATTGTAATTCATCACCCATATTTTGTTTTGAAAGACCTGGGATCATTCCACTTAGCTTCATCATTACTTCCGCAATACGCGCTCTTTTTGAAGTTAATTCATTTCGACCGTATACTTGAATACGCTTTTGTGCCTCTTTCATAGATAGTCCGTCTCTTGTTGTTTTAAAATACGCAAATACAGATTTTACATCTCTTGTTGCGATTTCAATTAATAAATCTTTATTTTTTTGAAGCATTGTTTGTTCTTTCATTGCTTTTTTACTTAATTTATACGAAGTGTTACCCACACTTTTATTTACATATAACATATTATCGTCTCCTCCTTTACAACATAGGAAGAAACGCTTTGTTTCTCAATTTATCCACTTTACCGTGAAAGTGTCTAGCGCTTAAATACTCGAATAAACGCTACATTACGATAAATATAGAGGGAGGAACAAGTCGTTTCCTGCCTACATCATATATTTTTGATTTGAAGTATATGGGTAACGGAACCGAGTCAGAATTTGACATGCTCCTCACCTCCTCTTTAATTTTTTAGTTATAATCTATACTATGAAATTACTCATAGCTTGCTAACAAAAAAGACCCTTACTCATAAGAGAGCAAAGGTCATTGCATACACAAATAAGCGATTCCTAATATAATACAATTAGAAATCTACGGACCTCTCCCTCGCCGAGTTTTAGCACTGTATAGCATAGGTTCATTACCAGCTACGTTAAGAAAAACCTTAATTCGATCATTCCTGTTGACCCATTGGCGTCTCTCGACATTTTTGGGCAGTAGCATTTCTCTATACAGGAGCCTCACCTAACAGAGACTTATTATAATTACATAGAAAATGTTACTCTTATTTAAAATAGATGTCAACACTTTGTATGGAAACTTTTCCTTTTATTACAACAACTATCTCGAGTTTAGTACACTAATACGTATTCTGCTCAGCGTTCGGCTACATAAATTAATTGAACACATATTGCAAGAAATTAGCACATGAAAAATAAAACCCTTACGTTAAAATGTAAGGGTTTTAATATGTTATACAACCAGCAATTACAATTCCGATGGAAAGTGATAAAAACATAAGGAAAAGACCAACTGCTTGATTATCTTCTTCAAGGCTTTTATTAATATTAAAACGTGGTGTAAGCCATTCCGCTAAATAAAAGACAATAATTTGAGCTAATATCCCAACAGCCCCCCATGAAACCATATCAAGAATTGAAATAGAATTAGCAGCCGTTGAATATAAAACGATAGCAAGGCCAAGTAGTCTTCCTCCAAGTACATAGCTTACCGCTTTATTTCCTTGAGCCATTAACTTAAATTCCTTAACTTTCGTTGTCACTTCCATAAGAAAAAGACCGATACATAAAAGTGCAAGTGATACTGCTAAATATAGTAAAAAATTAATCATTTATTTTCCTCCTTCTTAATACCTACCGGTAAATAATACGATTCATTTCCCGTAATTTTTTCTCCAGCACGTATACCGATGCTACTCGCTTTTCCAGCAATTAAAAACGCCCCAAACACGTACGAAAGCTTCTCAATTCCTTTTTCAGTTTCCAAAAACACAACTGGAAGATCTGTATATTTCTGAAATATAGGAAGTGATGATTTATACGTTTCATGTGCATTTCGAATCATAACATTCGTATCCTTATCACGAATCGTAATCGTGTCACCTTCTCTACCGAACGAAGGTTTTTGAACGAAAGGACTTTTCCAAAAAAATAAATCTGGCTCTAAATATGTAGGAAGCATATATTCTTTAATCCATTTTTGTTCCTCACTTGTGTAAAAAGCACCTTCTTCTGCTAATCCCCAAATAAGACATTGAATTGATTTTGGCTGAAGTAAAAAGGCCGACAAAGGATTTATAATACAAAGCTTTCCTTCTTTTACAAGTTGCAAGAGTTCCACTCCCACCAAATCCCCAGTTTCGGGATCTTGATCTTCAATCAAGTCTTCAATTGGATATGTTTGGCGATATAAAATATCAATTGGTACACCATCTCTATCTACTAAAGCATCGGCTGTAATTCTAAGTTCTGTCATTGGCATTACTTTATTCTCAACATGACATAGCCCACTCAAATACATAGTCGTATTCCAATCTTCTATATGTTCATGATGAGCTGTGAAAACAACATTTGGATCTTCCATTCCTTTTGCAAACTCCATTACGGCTTTTGTAATACCAGAAGAAAGTAAGCGCTCTTGATTTGCATTTGGATTATCATATCCTAATTCTTCACAAACTTTTCCATTCATTTGAAAGCATTCCACAATAAAAGTCGGAGTGTCACTATTAAACTCAAGCATTTTAATACGATTATCATCTGTTAAAGCAAAATCAAATCGTGAAATAACAGATTCAGGATACATTCTTTTCAGTCTAATAAAAGGCAAGCTTGCAGTTGGAAAACCGAGTTCAAGAAGCTGTTCATTAGATAAATTCCGAAGAATTCTAGCAGTCTTAAAAAATATTTTCCCCATTCTTTCAGTTGCTACTTGTAATTGTTTCATCGTTTGCTCTGTTATCGGGAAAACATGAAACAAACTATATTCACATTCATATAAATCCGACCAGAAATGAGGATAATTCGAATAAAATTCTTTTCGTTCCTTTATGTATTGCGACATATTTTAACCTCCAAATCCACCTTTTGAACCGCTTCCAATTCCACCTTTAAATTCGGCCGAAGATTGATAAGTTTTAAACTCTGATGAATTTTTGAAGGCGGATTTATTTTGATAGTATGTACCACCATAAAAGTAATGTCCACGATAACCTGAACTACTATCATCACACTGCCAAACACCAAGCTCATCATCCCAATCCCAATCAGAACAACTATTATCATTCGGTTCAGGGGGAATATCTTGCGCGCAGCCAAATAAAGTGCCCGTCATTAAAGATGTTAGGACACCACCTACTAGCCATTTCGTTTTTGTCACCTTTGCACTCCCCTTTTAAAATTATATTTCTATTATATAAGATACCATGATAAAGTAGAAGAAAAAGGAAGGAGAGGGATAAAATGAGATTGGAATATCGGCTCAATGATGAAACTAACGGGTATCCGGCTTTATGGAACTACACAAATATTTCTAATTCTGAAATTGTCGCGCGCATGACTTGTGAATATTTTACAAAAGATAGAAATACATATGTCGTTACTGCAACTTCAGTAGATCCAGACGGGACAGCAGTGTTATATATACAAAAAGAAGTTTTTTTCAACGACCCTTCAGATCCTACATACTCGCACATAGGTTTTGAAATTAGGGAACTAAAGGAAACAAGCTCAATTATGATAGAAAGTAAAGATGTTTGGAATTACGAGGATATCTTACCCTCTCTCCATTCAGATATTATATATATTCAACAGGATAGAATACATTTGGAATTCACCCTAGATTCAAGAGAAATTGATGAAGACCGCAAGTGCTATATTTATTATGGGAACTTTACAGGTAAATCGAGATAACATGAGCATATATATTCAACAAAAAAACCTTACGTATAAAACGTAAGGTTTTTTATATAGTCCCACATATGCCGTTATCTATAGATGTCCATAAACCTGCTCTCACAGGTGGATGTCCTCACAAATGTTTGTAACTTCCTTCTTAAAAAGATGGCCTGCTATCTACATTTAAATATTGAACTTCCATATTATACTTATTGGTTTAAGACATACACAAGCTACGTACACCGTAGGAATTTTATATACTATTAGTTGAAATAAGACCCCCGCAAGTGCCGTCTCTCGTAAATGTCCAAAAACCCGCTACTCGCAGGTGGATGCCCTCACAGTTACCGTATATCTTCCTCCACAAGGAAGGCTTGATAATGGTCACTAAATATTGAGCTTCCGTAAAACTAACATCGGTTTTAGACATAAATAAGTTACGCACACCGCAGGATGTATTATTTACTTGTCGTTATATTATCACATTGTTTCCAATGTGTAAAATATAATATTTTTGAAGCAATCTCTTGCTTGTGACCTTATTTTAATACAAATTATTTTTGCATGCAAGTGATTAATCTTCTTCTTTTGCAATTTGATTTTCTGGATAAGAAATCCAATCACTCCAGCTACCTGTATACAACTTAACATTTTGAAAACCAGCTAATGTTAATGCAACTATGTTCGGACACGCTGTAACACCAGAACCACAATATACGATTGTTTCCTTCTCTTTATCAAGATTTTGGAAACGCCCTTGCTGTTCCTCTTCGTTTTTAAAGTGTCCCGATTCTAAAATCCCATCTTTCCAAAAATAGTTTACTGCCGTCGGAATATGCCCTGCCTTCGAATCAACGAGCTCTTCCGCACCAGCATAACGTTTTGGTTCCCTAGAATCAATTAATGTCATATTTGCACCTGCACGAATTTTCCCTCTCACATCTTCCATCGTTACAAGCATATTTTCTTGTATTTCCGGTATAAAAGGTTTTCGTGCAATAACTGGGATATTCGGCGTTGTGTGTAATCCATTCTCTTTCCAAGCTGGAAATCCACCGTCTAATATATACACTTTCTCATGTCCTACATAGTTTAATAACCACCATAAACGAGAAGCCATTGCACCAGCTTGACTGTCATACGCAATCACTGTCGTATGTTCATCAATCCCGGCCTGTGAAAGCTTGTCTGCAAACTCCTCAATATTTGGCAACGGATGGCGGCCACCATGTTCTGCTACAGGACTTGATAAATCTAAATTTAAATCAAAATATAACGCATGAGGAATATGTTCTTCCTCATACTTCTCTCTACCCCAATTAGGATTCGCTAAATCAAATCGACAATCGATTATACGGACATTCTCATCTTCTATATGCTCACGTAACCATTCGACTGTAACAACCATCTTTAACGACCTTCTTTCTCTTGCAAACGACCTACATACTCCATAACCATATCTTTTGTAACAAGTTTACGCTGCAGTGCAACGCCATTTTTTGCAAGTTCATTAATTTGCTTTGTTACAACATTAATGACATCAACCGAAAATTCTTTCCCATTTGACGCAAGAGATACGGCTGCTTCAATAGCTGCTTCACGCTGCGCATCTAATTGTAAACATGCTTTTACACTTTCATTTTGTTTACGAGAATGTGCTGTAATTGCTTTATGTACTTCCATCTTCTCTTCCCCCTAAATAAGTTATACGTTCTTATTCAATTCCATTGCAAGCCGAATCATATCACGACATACAATCCCATTTTCAATAATCTCTTCTTCATAATGCTTTGAAAAGTAATCAAAATCAATAGAAAAAATACGAAATCCACATTTTTGATATAAAGCAAGTTGTGAAACACTAGAATTGCCTGTACCAACTTCAAGTTTTGACATACCATATCCTTTAGCAGTTTCTATGGCATGACTTAATAGCTTCTTTCCAATCCCTTTTCCTTGCAAATGCTCTACAACCGCAACGTTCATAATTTCCATCGTCTTCGGCCTTGTTTCCAAAAGAACATATACACCGATAACACTCTCCTCTTGCTTAGCTACATATGTTAAGCCTCTTTGTGCATATGCATCAATTTGCTGCTCACTTGGATCAGCAAGCAATAATAAAGGTTTCGGTATAGCTTCTTTCGAAATATACTCTATTACTACGCCCATAAAAAATTCCCCTTTCTCTATTGTTCTAAACCCTCCTTGTCTACCATAAATAATAGAAAGGAGGGATTCATCATGGACAACAATGAGAAAAAATGCAACGTCATCTCTATTGATGGAAAGAAAAAGAAGAGCGACACATATTCCTATCCAAAATTAGTAGTAGAAAACAAAACGTATGAGTTTTCTTCATTCGTCTTATGCGGTGAAACACCAGACGGCAGACGCTTAGTTCTTACCCATATGATTTCTACTGATGAGTTTGCAGGGTTTGTAAAATCTTTAGATACTGTACTACAAAAGAAAATTGAACGAATCTTTTTTTCATAACAGCTATTTAATATAAATTTCTTTTTCAATTTCTACTAACTGCTTTTGTAGCTCTTCTTTACTTTGTTCGTATAGTGATACATCAATTGTTTCAGCTAAAGCGAATAATATACTTTCATAATAATTCTCAACATCTTGCTGCATCACTTTTTGGAATAGGTTCCATTTTGCATCCCACTCTTGCTTATAATGATGAACGAATAAATCTTCTTCATCAACTACATAGTTTGATACGAAAGGTTCTAACACTCCTTTAGCGTCTTCTTGCATAAAAGCTTTATCATTTTTTTCAAAAAAGCTTTTCTCATTTTTAAAATGTGCTAGTGCCTTTTTAAAATCTTTTATTTCTATTGAAGGAAACGGCTCTTTATGTGTAATAATTTTATATTCATAATCCACTGTTCCACCCATAGAAATCGATTCATTTTCCACTTTGCAATTCACAACAATTTCATCCTTTGCACGCTTCATCGCTTCATCTATCCATTTTTCAAGACGTAATGATGTCGCACGCATTTCTTGTAATAAATCATGTTGAATAAATGAAACTAATTCCATTACACATTGCTGCAACTGCATTTTTACATTCCCATCTGTTCGTAACGACGCCGGATTAATAAATTCAGTAAACACATCGTTATAGCGTAAAAATAGACGTTGGTGTACATAATAAAGCAATTCTTTCACTTCATTTTGCATTGCTTGCTCTTCAGCAAGTACACTATATGATGAAATAATATGAAGTAGCTGATTACGCTCTGCTTCATATTTTTTTGTTTGCTTCTCTTTCTCATCATTTCCCTGCTTTGCGCCATTTATCATATTTACAAGAAGCTGATTCGCTCCTTGCAATGCACCATATAAAGCATGCACAGATACAAGCATTAAATCCCTCATCATAAAGGACGTAAATGATTCTTCAAACTTAGTAATCCCGGAGTTTTGTAAAATACCATACTTTTCTTTATCAATACTTTTCCCTTGCTTTTCTTCAAGCGCACATAAACTTGAAATTGCAAATAAACGTGGATTTCTAATACCGTATTGCAGGAGCTGATCCGCAATATAACCTTTTACCATTTCAAGTTCTTCTTCAGATTGTGCTAAATCGGCAGCATTTATTAAGAAGAACATTTTATCAAGTGCAAATGTATCCTTTACACGACCGAGCTGAATTAAAAATTCACGATCTGCACGAGAGAAAACATGATTATAGTATGTTACGAATAAAATAGCATCCGCGTTTTTAATATACTGGAATGCAACATCCGTATGGCGCGCGTTAATAGAATCCGCCCCTGGTGTATCTACAAGAGCTACTCCTTGCCTTGTTAAAGCACAATCATAATAAAGCTCCATATACTCAACAAAGCATGATTTTTCTTCATTAGCTACATAATCAGAGAACTCCTCTAACGTAACTTGTAATTGTTCCCCTAAATGATTAGCAACTACCTCATATCCTTTTTGTACCGCTCGCAAAAAGCTAAATGTTGTTTTTTGCTTCCCACTTGGTGAAGGGTATTTCATAATTTGATCAATTTTCGTTAACGCTTCTTCCAATGTAGCAATTTCATAGTGAAACATTTTATAAACAGCTTTCATATCTTCTAACAGCGCTTGCTCTGATTTAAACTGGACAATTACCGTTCCATGTTGTTTATCTTCTGTAACTGGCAAAATTTGATTTATTGTTGCTGTCGTTGGGTTTGGCGATACAGGAAGTACCTTTTCACCGAGCAATGCGTTAGCAAATGATGATTTCCCAGCACTAAAAGCTCCAAATAACGCTACTGTAAATTGCTTCGTTTCTACACGCTGTCTTTTGCCAACTACTTCTTGCTGTAGATGTTTCAGTGTAGGCAATGGATCTAATATCGTTTCAGCTTTCTTCACTTTTTCTAATATACGCTGAATATTTAAAGCTTTCGTTCCTTTAATCTCTTCTTCACTAGCCGCTACGTTATTATTTACAATTTCTTGCTCTTGTAGTGTAAACTTCTCACTAACAACTTGTTTTTTACTTTGTAATATTTCGTCTATTTGCAATCCATCTGGTATAGAAATATTTTCATTCCAAATATCTCCTAAATAGCTCTCATATTCCTCATACGTCTTAATGTACTGTAATTTTGTTTCTTTTGCTGTTTGTAACATCGTGTATTTTTCAATTTCTTCTTCAATACGTGCAACTTCTATCTTCACTTTCTTCTGCAATATACCCGTACTTTTTCCAAAGATTTGCTGAGATTTCATAAAGTATCTTTTCTTTAACTCATTTGCAACGTCAGCAGTATAAAGAAGTAAGTAATCACCGGTAAATCCAGCCCCCTGTTTAATTGTTTCAGCCAACACTTCCGGTCCGAAAGCAATTTCTAACGCATATATGTCTTTCCCTATTTCCTCTGTAAATAACCCTTCTTCTTTTAAGAAGGCTACAATAAATTCTTTCACATGAAAATCAAGTTGCGTTTCAACAGTCTTTTGAAGAGCAGAATAAAAAGCATCTACACGTCTCTGTTTTTCTTGCTCCGTCTTTCCTTTCGCAAATAACAAGCCAACTTTAAACTTCGTTAATTTCGTTTCTAAATATTTATTTGCCAATTCTCTCATTTCAAATGGCATTAAATACGCGTTATCTAATATGGCTTGTAAACCTTTTATAAATTCATTTCTCACATCAGATTCTTTACTAGCCACCCGATTTTTATTTTCAGTTAACTCTTCCTTTTTTTCAACTATCTCTGAAAGTGACAGTGGTGATGTTAATTCTTCTACATATTTCATGAGATGTTTTTCATTTTCAGAAAGAATAAACGAACAATGTTCTTGCAGTAAATATTCTGTTTCTCGCTCCATTCCCTTTCTTACATACTGCTCTTTTTCTTTCATGATAGAAAAGATTAATGCTTCTAAACTTTGAATTTCATTGTATGGATGATTCATCATTCGCAATGATGTATAGAAAATACCATCTACTTCAATATCCCAGTTAGAAAAAGACTGTTTTACACTATCTCTATACTCTTCAAACGATAACTCATTTGCTTTATGTTTATCTATTTGGTTTACAACGAGATAAACCGTTTTATTACGTTGTTTCAATTCTTTAACAAATTGTAAGTTAACCTCTGATTGGACATGGTTATAATCCATCATATAGAAAATAACATCTGCTAGATGCAGTGTTGATTCCGTCGCTAATTGGTGGGCATCATCCGTAGAATCAATTCCGGGCGTATCAACTAACATAACCCCATCAGGAATTGGCGCATCATTTCGATAAATATGAACACCAATTACTTCATCACCGTCTTTACATATTTGTTTTAATTCTTCTGCTGAATATGTGCCGTCATATTCATACTGTTCTCCAGACTTAATCGTTACAACAACACGATCAGATCCTCTTTCAATTTTAACAACGTTAGCACTCGTTGGAATCGGACTTGTCGGTAATAATTGCGCTTTATATAGGTGATTCATCATTGTCGATTTCCCCGCAGAAAAATGACCACAAAAAGCTAGCATAAGCTGCTCTTGTTTATATTTTTGAATCACTTCAAACAACTTCAAACTATTCTCTACATCGCCGTTTTTTTGCCACTCTTCATAAAAACAAACAAGTTTTTTCATACCGTTTGTCTGTACTATGTTTGTCATCCCCTTGTTCCCCTTTATCCAAGATGTATATACTTTATCCCGCTATTTGTGGGCAGTAAAAACCCGTTTCGTGCGGGCTAGTAATCAGTGAGGGATAGACCTCCCCGCTGATTAAAGTTTCACTTTATTATCATACTAAATTTTCAGCATATTCACATCAAAAATAAAAAATCCCTTTCATTCTTTTTACAAATGAAAGGGATTTTATGTAATATTATTCATTTTGTTGTTCCTACTCCATTTAAAACATACTTTGTAACACCAACATATATAGCAATCGTTCCTGCAACAAGTGCATACACCATATTAACACACCAACCTTTTTTGATAATGATTATCACTTTTGAATACATTTTATCATTAAAGAGAATCATTATCAACAAATTTCTAAAAAAAGAAAGCTCCTTCGGGAAAAGGAGCTTTACTGCCTGTTTTAAAGAAGTTTAAAACTTGCTGTGCACTCTTATTATATCTCATAATGCACATCTTAGCAGTTTTAAAAATTGGAAATTACCTATATACCCTCCTCTTTACATTTTGTATAATAAAAGGGAATTACTTAACAAGGAGGAAAATAATGACACAAAATATTTCACAAGGCGAGAGGATACATTCCATCGATATTATTAGAGGAATAGCTGTACTAGGTATTTTTCTTGTTAACTGGCCTGTTATCGCTGGGATCGACTCACGTGATCTTTCAGGAGTCTATGAGGGGCTAAATAGCTATATCCGTCTATTTTACGATATGTTTATTCAAACAAAGTTTTATACTATCTTTTCGTTTTTATTCGGCCTAGGCTTTTACATTTTTATGACTCGTGCTGAAGCGAAAACGGATCGCCCAAAAACTTTATTTGTTCGTCGCTTGCTCATTTTATTATTATTTGGTTTCTTGCATTACGTTCTTTTATGGGACGGAGACATCTTACATAGTTATGCCATCGCTGGATTTTTCTTATTGTTATTTTATAAGAGAGAGCCTCGTACTATTTTAATATGGGCATTAGTTTTACTAAGTATTTTTCAATTTTTCATGCTAATCGCTAGTATAGTGGTTGCCTTAGTACCAAAGGCAGAGTTAGGGTTTTCCTTACCGATCATGCCACTTGAAGACTGGGTGTCACAAATACAAAATCGTTTCCATGCATTTTATTCTGAAGGAATTGGACTAAATGTATTCATGCTCCCAGAAACAGTTGGACTATTTTTACTTGGTTTATACGCCGGCAAAAAAGATATTTTCCGCCGCACGAAAGAGTTAGATCCAAAGCTTAAAAAATGGCAAATCATTATGTTCATTTTGACATTACCAATGTGGTTCTTCATGGTCCGTTACTTCTTATCAAAACCATCTTATGAACCATTTTATATGCAGGCCTTTACAATGTTTAGTGGAAAAACATTATTCATATTCTACATTTTCACACTCATGCGTTTATTACAAAAAGAAAGATGGCAAACATTATTACGCCCATTCCAATATGTCGGACGAATGGCGTTAACAAATTACATCATGCATACGATTGTTACGTTACTTGTATTCGGCCTATTTTTCAAAAAGTATTATCCCGCTCCATTATGGGTGGGACCACTATTTTGCATCGGCTTTTATACGTTACAAATCTTTATTAGCCGCTGGTGGCTTTCACGTTACCAATATGGGCCACTTGAATACATTTGGCGCCTTGGTACGTGCGGTAAGATGATGCCACTTAAAAAGAAAAGCAAGGTCTCATAATGAGACCTTGCTTTTTACGCTTCTCTTACTGCACTTTGCATAGAGACTGGTTCTTCTTTTACTTTTACTTTTACTTTGCGATGCGGCACCATATTAAATACGATATTTAAAAGTACTGCTGACGCACTTCCAAGTACAATTCCGTTATCTGTTAAAATACGGATGTTTTCCGGAAGCTGTGAAAATAACGTTGGAACAACTGTAACTCCAAGTCCGATTCCGACAGAACATGCGACAATTAATAAATTTTCTTGTTTTCCAAAATCAACACTGCTTAACATTTTAATACCATATGCCATAACCATGCCGAACATTGCTAGCATTGCACCGCCAAGTACTGATTTCGGAATAATTGTTGTAATGGCTGCGATTTTAGGAATAAACCCAAGAGCAATTAACATACCACCACAAGTATAGATAATGACGCGATTTCTTACTCCAGTTAATTGAACAAGTCCTACGTTTTGAGAATATGTTGTGTATGGAAATGCGTTAAAAACACCACCTAGAACCATTGCTAATCCTTCTGCGCGATAACCTTTTGTTAATTCTTTTTCACCGATCTTCTTATTACAAATATCAGATAATGCAAAATATACCCCTGTTGCTTCCACAATTCCTACGCAAGCAACGAGAATCATCGTAATAATTGGCGTTAATTCAAATGTTGGTGTACCGAAGTAAAACGGCTGAATACCGTGGAACCAATCTGCCTCTCCAACCGCTTGCAAGCTTACTTTCCCCATAAATGCTGCGACGATTGTACCGAACAAAAGACCAAGTAATATAGAGATTGAACGGATAAATCCATCAAAGAAACGATACATAATAATGATAAATAATAAAACACCAAATGCTAACGCTAAATTTTCTAGACTTCCGAAATCTTTACTTCCAACTCCTCCAGCCATATCATTAATAGCTGCTGGAACAAGTGTAACCCCAATAACTGTAACGACAGATCCTGTTACAACAGGAGGAAACAGTTTTACAAGCTTCCCAAATAATTTTGCGAAAATAACAACAAATAATCCCGCAGCAATAATTGCTCCATATATAGAGGACACGCCGTATTGTTTACCAATTGCAATCATCGGTCCAACCGCTGTAAATGTACAACCAAGTACAACCGGAAGCCCAATACCGAAAAAGCGATTTGATAATGCTTGTAAAATCGTTGCTACGCCGCACATTAATAAGTCAATCGATACTAAATACGTTAATTCTTGTTGATTTAAACCAAGTCCCCCGCCGACAATAAGAGGAACAATAATTGCGCCAGCGTACATGGCAAGCATGTGCTGCATACCAAGCGATGCGATTTTAAATGGGTGCTGCTTCATCGTTAGTTCACCTCCGCAGTTTCTTGCTGTACAAATGTAACTGTGCCGTTATCAAGTGATGCAATTTCTGCTAGTGATTCAACACGAACACCCTGTTCACGCAGCTTCTTTCCTCCATCTTGAAATGCTTTTTCAATAACAATGCCAATTCCCGCAATACTTGCCCCGGCTTGCTCTACTAAACTCATTAAACCTAAAGCAGCCTGACCATTTGCTAAAAAGTCATCAATAATTAATACATGATCATTTTCATCAATATGATTTCGAGATAATGAAATCTCGTTCGTTTCTTGTTTTGTAAATGAATATACGTTTGCAACATACATATTATCTTGTAACGTTAACGATTTACGCTTTCTTGCAAAAACTACTTTTACACCAAGCTCTAAAGCAGCCATAACCGCTGGCGCAATGCCTGAAGATTCAATCGTCACGATTTTTGTAATGTTCTCTTCTTTAAAACGCTTAGCAAATTCTTTTCCGATTTCTTGCATAAGTACTGGATCAATTTGATGATTTAAAAATGCATCTACCTTTAATACATCACCAGATAAAACCTTTCCTTCGTTCAAAATCTTTTCTTGTAATACTTTCATGTTAGTTCCTCCTCTTATGCAAATAAAAAACTCCAAAAGCCGCCACCACTCGTTACAAGTGAGAGACGTGCTTTTGGAGTTTCGCAAAAAAGAATGCTAAACAAGCAAATATATTCGTCCTCACTCATAGTCAAAGTATTTACGGTACTTCGGTAGAAACTTGCAGGCCATATCCCCGCGATTATATGAGTGTAGCTAACTTATTTATTTATAGAAGGATTATAACGCACTTTTTTCACTTTGAAAAGCATTTATCGAAAAAACACGTACGAATTTTATGAAAATACCATTTTTGTTCGAGTTTTTCAAACTTTCACATTTCATATTACAACGTCGTTAATATGATAGGACCATCCTTCGTAATCGCAATTGTATGCTCATACTGTGCAGATAATTTCCCATCCATCGTCCGTGCAGTCCATCCGTTTAAATCTACTTTAGAATATCGCATACCGGCATTTACAATAGGTTCAATTGTAATTACCATTCCTTCTTGTAATTCTGGTCCTTGCCTTGGCTTACCAAAATGAAAAATTGCTGGTTCCTCATGAATTTCTTTACCAATTCCGTGTCCCGTAAAGTCTCTTGCAACAGAAAACCCTTCAGAGGCTACATAACTTTCAATTGCGTATCCAATATCTCCAACATGGTTACCACTTATTGCTTGCTCAATCCCTTTATATAAAGCACTCTCTGCTACTAACAATAACCTTTTTGCTTCATCAGAAATATCTCCAACTATATACGTCCATGCAGAATCCGAAAGCGCACCATTTAAGTTTACTACCATGTCAATTGTCACAATATCTCCTTCACTTAAGGGAACATCTGTTGGAAACCCATGACACATTTCATTGTTCACAGATGCACATATTGCGTATGGATAATCGTTATACCCTTTCTGTTCGGATCTGGCACCATGCTCTTCTAAATATGCTTCAACAAACGTATCAATTTCTTGTGTAGTGATACCTGGTTTCATCATTTTTGCAATTTCTCTATGACAAGAAGCTAGTAACTTCCCCGATTCATGCATCAAATCTATTTCATTTTTCGTTTTAATTATAATCATACTACCTCTCCTTACTAAACTTGCTATTTGCTACTAAACTTCAATCATACACATCCTCTTCCAAAATTTCAAAACTTCTAATTACAACAAGTACAAAAACAAACATCATTTATTTCTACATCAAAATAAAAAAACAGAAGCTCTCCTCTGTTTTTTAATCATTTTCACATATATAATTCATTTTCAAAAACTCAAAACAACTACCATTTGTTTTCTGTATAAACGTTCCAACAGCTTCGAATCCTGCTCTTTTATACACTTTAATCGCTCTTTCATTAAATGTCGCTACTGATAGTGTTATATAATTGCATCCGTATTTTTCTTTACTAAAATCTAATCCAGCTTTTACGAACTGTAAACCTAATCCATTGCCTGTTATATCAGGTCTCATTCCAAGTCCTATATCAACTGTTTGATTATTTATGTTACTAAAACTAAAGAAACCAATGAGAGTACCATTTTCCTTCACAGAAAATGTATGATTCCCTCTACTCTCATCCTCTAAAAACTCAGCTAAATCTTCTTCATCTGCCTCTATATCATAAAAGGAATACTCCCCTTCATAATGCCAGTTGTATGCAATTTCTTCTGCTTCCGCTTGCGACATTACTGTAAACATATAGCCCATTTCTCTCACCCCCTCATAAAAAAAAGCTGCAATTAAGCAGCTCCTGTTTTATAACTCATAAATCTCTTTATATTTAGCTTCTAAATAATCAGCTAAGTAGTTTGCATTTAAACCCTCACCTGTCACATCTTTTAAAATTTCAAGTGGTTTTTTCGTTTTGCCATATTGGTGAATATTCTCTGTTAACCATTCACGAATTGGTGTCACGTTTCCTTCTTCTAATAATGCATCAAAGTTTGGAATATCCTTTAGCATCCTATGTTTAAATTGCGCTGCATACATATAACCAAGCGCATAGGATGGGAAGTATCCAAATGAACCACCAGCCCAGTGAACATCTTGCAATACACCTTGTGCATCGTTTTCCGGACGAATTCCTAAATATGCTTCCATCTTATCATTCCAAGCCGATGGCAAATCCTTCACTTGTAATGTACCATCAAATAATTCTTTCTCAAGTTCATAACGAACCATGACGTGAAGCGGATATGTAAGCTCATCTGCTTCTATACGAATAAACGATGGCTTCGATTCGTTAATCGCATCATAAAACTCATCTACTGATATATCATTGAATTGACCATCGCTATACTCTTTTAATAAATCATAATTTTTCTTCCAGAATGATTTATTACGACCGATAAAGTTCTCAAAGAATAATGATTGTGACTCATGAATACCCATAGAAGTTCCACTACATAGCGGTGTACCTTCAAATTTCTCTGCAATATTTTGTTCATATACAGCATGACCACATTCATGAATCGTGCCGAAAACAGCCATACGGAAGTCTTTCTCGTCGTAACGAGTCGTAATACGAACATCCCCTCTATTTAATGTAATTTCAAAAGGATGTACCGTTTCATCAAGACGACCCGCTTCAAAGTTATAGTTCAATTGTTTTAATAACTCTAAAGTAAAATTCTTTTGTTTTTCTTTTGAAAAATGTTCAGCTAAAGCATTTGTTTTCAACTCTTTTTTAGACTCAGAAATTTCTTTCACAAGCGGAACGATACGTTCACGTAGTTGACCAAATACATGATCTAACACTTCTACTGTGATTCCCGGCTCATACATGTCTAATAGCGTGTTATATTTGTACGTTTCGTAACCCCAATATGTAATAAACTTCTTTTTGAATTCAACAATTTTTTCTAAATACGGACGGAACATTTCGAAGTCAGATTTTTCGCGAGCTTCTTCCCATACACTTTCCGCTTTCGCTTCTAATTTCACATACGCTTCATATTCCGCTTGTGGAATTTTCTTATTTCTATCATATTCTTTACGACACTCTTCAACCATTTTCTTTGTCGTTTCAGAAAGTTTATTTTCAATAATTAAAGATTCTAGTTCAGTTAAATAGTTCCCCATCTCATCTGAAGTCGACATCGCAAACACTTCGGATGAAAGCATTCCAATTACTTCTGAACGCTGGTCTACTCCTTGCTTTGGTGCACCTGTTCTTAAATCCCAAAACATTAAGCTTAATGCCTCTCCGTAATTCTCTATCTTCTTCACATATGTTAAAAATTGTTTTTCCACTTCATATGTAGCAACTGTCATAGTATAAAAAACCTCCTTTTTCTACCTCAAACTTATTTCGACACTGAAACATAAATTCCTTTTCTAATAGAAAAAAAGCTTGGCAAATGCCAAACTTTTCCCTACAACATTTTTTCGCTTAAAGTACTTTTCCTTCTACCGGAAGTACTTTCTTCACTGCTTCTATCACTTTTTCATCTTCATTATCTGATAAGAATAATGATATAGCACCTTTATCTTCACTTGTACGAATTAAACGTCCAATTCCTTGGCGAAGACGTAAAATCATATAAGGCACATCTACGTCCCAGAATGGATCATTCACATGTTTACGCTTCGCCTCAAACACAGGATCGTTTGGAGGGAATGGTAATGACCAAATAATAACATGTGATAATGATGAACCTGGAATGTCTAAACCTTCCCATAAATGAACGGCACAAAGTACAGTCTCTTCTTCATTTTGGAAACGAGAAACGAGCTGACTAATTTCTTGATCTCCTTCATATAGGAACGGCACTGACATTTGCTCTTTACTTACATATTCTTTAAACGCTGCAAGTTCTTGCGTTGTACGGAATAATACGAGTGTACGTCCATTTGTTTTTTGTATATTTTCAAGTGTATATTGACACTTTCTTTCCCATTCATTTTCTTTCGTATACGGAAGTAAGTTTACTGTCATTTGCTCTTCATAATCAAACGGCGAAGCAACTGAGAATGATAAGTAATCTTTTACCCCTAGACTATTTGCAGTAAATGCGAACGAATCATTGTCAGATAATGTCGCAGAAGAGAAAATATATGGAATCTTCTTCGAGAATACTTTTTCTTGTAACACTTCTTCAACTGCACGCGGCATAATAACTAACGTGAAAGCACCATCGCCTTCTTCACCCCACGTAATTACATTTTTCTCGTGCATGAAAAGACGAAGTGAATGCTCTAACACATCTAAATGCTCATCAACAATATTTAAATCGTATGTGTTTACTGTATGCATTTCACTTTCAAATACTAATGCATCACCGACTTCACCGATTTTCGCATAAAGTCTTTTCGCTTCTGCAGTTACCTTTTCTGTCACAGTAATTTCTAAACGATCAGAACCTTCAATTTCCTTTTTATTCTCTTGTAGTACCCCAAAGAATTGTTCAGTTTGCCAAATTGTTTCTTCTACTAAATGTGCGAACTCTTCACGAATATCATTTTGTAATAATCTCGTTAAAAGTTGCTCCATCATCGTTTGTTTTAAACGGTACGTTAAAGCTTTTTGAGCTGCATATTCTACAAGATGCCCTTCATCGAATACAACGCAGCTACTTTCTGGTAATAACGGAATTTGTCCTTCACGTTTGCGAGCTTCGTACGTCCAAATATGATCCATATAGAAATCTTGAGAACAAATGATTAAATCTGCCGCTTTACGATAATGCTCGCGCGAAAGAGTTTGACCACAACGATGACGAGAATCACAAGTGAAGCAATCTTGGAAGTAATCCCAGTTTACCTTTGACCATTCCTCGTCATTTAACAGTGGAAATTCTTTTCGATCACCATAGTGAGTAAAGTTCTGCATCGTACCATGATCGAATACGAACTGAGGTAATTCGTAATATACATCTTCAATTACTTCTGGAGCTCGTCCACTCATAACATCTTCAAGTTTACGTAAACATAAATAATTATCCATTGACTTCGCAAGTCTAACATCAACAGATAGCCCTAATGCTTCAGATAACTTAGCAATGTCTCCTTCTTCTTTCACAAGCTGCTCAATTAACGTTTCATCTGCACAAGCGATAATAGCCGGCTTCCCTGTATAACGTGCATAACAAATTGCATATAGAAGATATACAATTGTTTTCCCTGTTCCTACACCTGCTTCTGCAAACATAACTTTCTTCTCTTGGAAAGCGCGCTCTAACTGAAACGCCATAAAAATCTGTTCATCACGCTCTTCAAAACCTTTTTCCGGAAGAATGTCGTAAAACACATCTCCAATCCACTCATTCAACTTATCATAAAAATTATCTTGTTTTCCTACTTCAAATGGTAACCTATTCTCAGTAAACATCCTTAGCCTCCAACCAAACAGTTTTTCTATAAAAAGATATAGCAACTGCTACTCACATGTGTGCAGCCACTTTCCCCTGTTACAATACATAGAAATACACGAAAAAAAATTTTCCTTTCGAAAAAGGAAAATTTTTTTCTATATTAATGACCTTAAATAACGTTTATCAATCGCTGTTTCATGTGAAAGAGCTGACAAATATTCTTCCTGCGCTTTTTGTATTCCCTCTACAATTGCACCTTGACTATCCACTTCTTTTCCGAGCTCATCATACGTACGGTGAATAGCTTTTTGAATCATCGAGAATTGGAAACTATCCATATCACTTCCTCCTTTACGCATTACATAATAGCCAGTATATGCGTGCTGGAGGAGTTTTATACTATGAATTACGCGGTGGACGCTTTCCGAAGTATTGATAGTAATCTGTACGGATAAATCCGTTAAACAGTTTACGCTTTTTCGATGCATCTTTCCCATAACATTTCTCAAATGCTTCATAACTTGTTAATAAATACATTGACCACGTATCTAATGGGCGGAATACCTCTCCCATTTCTTTATATAATTTTTCAACAAGCGCTCTTTCACTTAAACGTTCTCCGTATGGAGGATTCGTTACAACATAGCCATATTCCTCTTTTGTCGTGAAATCTTTTACTTGCATTTGTTTAAATGATATAAGATCCCCTAATCCAACTTCTTCTGCGTTATCTTGGGCAACTCTTATCATACGGTGATCGATATCTGATCCAATGATTTGCAATGGTTGATTATAATTAGCTAAATCTTCAGCTTCTTGACGAGCTTCGCGCCAATTTTGTTTACCAACCCAGCCCCATTCATCCGATGCAAAGCCTCGGTTAAATCCTGGTGCGATATTTTGTCCAATTAATGCAGCTTCAATTGGAATTGTACCAGATCCACAGAAAGGATCAACGAAAGGACGATCCGCCTTCCAGTTTGTTAACTTAATTAAAGACGCAGCTAATGTTTCTTTTAAAGGCGCTTCACCTTGCTCAAGACGGTATCCACGTTTATGAAGACCTACACCACTCGCATCGATTGTTAACGTCGCAATATCCTTGAGCATTGCAATTTCAATACGGAATAACGGTCCATCTTCTTCAAACCAAGTTGTGCGTCTATACGTTGTTTTTAATTTCTCAACAACAGCCTTTTTAACGATACGTTGGCAGTCTGAAACGCTAAATAATGTTGATTTCAAAGATTTCCCAATAACGGGAAATTCTCCGTTCTCTGGAATATAATCTCCCCAGTTTAACGCTTTTGTTTTTTCAAATAACTCATCGAATGTTGTTGCTTTAAATTCGCCGACTTTAATTTTCACACGGTCTGCAGTACGTAACCATAAATTCGTACGACAAATCGCTTTTTCATCCGCTTCAAACGTTACCTTTCCGTTTTCCACTTCACATTCATAACCAAGATCGCGAACTTCTCGGGCAACTAACGCTTCAATACCCATTGCCGCTGTTGCAATTAAAGTAACTTTTCCCATTTGCATTCACCTCTTATGTATAATCAAACAATAATTAATAACATGTTTTCCTATTAATTATCACATATTACGAAGAATATTCTCATTTACCATTTTAACTCACAACTTATAACTTCATACAAATAAAAAGCCCTCCTCTAACAAAGGAGAGCTGAGTTATTTCATAGTTGGTTCATAACGTTCTGTAAGCCATGTTCTGTTCCTTTGTACTGCAAACGGCCCACGCCTCGTACTCCGGTGGTAATCATCTATCTACAGGTTACGAAAACCTGTCCTTTTCCGTCGTTCATTTCCTTGGAAAAGATTCCCCTACCATTATTTGGGTTTCTCGCTCGTGGGGTTTACCTCGTTCCACTCCTATCATTTCTTCAAGGACTTCGTCACTGTGGCACTTTAAAGGTAGTCAAACCATATCCGAAAGGACTTAGGTTTTTTCCCTGCCGTTAAACCAGCCTTGCAGCCAGAATACCCTAGCTTATGACTTGGCTAGGCACGAACACTACAGCCATCTCAGGCCGTGCGAGCATGGACTTTCCTCTACAACGTTGGCGTTGCAGCGATTACCCAAACGTTATGACAAACATTAGTATAGTGGAAACAAAAAGATTTTGCAATGTTTTTTTCTATGTAAAATACTTTAACCTTTTTGTTACCTTAATTTATTCGTATAACTTACTTCCAAATACAGCTTTTTCTAAATTAGATAGACGTTTTAAAATATCCGTATTCGTATTGTTATACACTGGTTGTGCAACTGGCGTTTGTACCGGTTGTTGCGGAACTTGTGTTGCCGCTACTTTCTGCTCTTCTAATTCACGTTTCAAACGAACGTTTTGTTGTTTTAATTGATCAAATTCCTTATGAAAAGCTTCATAATCTTTAATAATCATATCAAGAAACTTATCTACTTCTTCTTGTTGATAACCTCTCATACCTGTTTTAAATTCTTTTTCTAAAATATCTTTCGCTGTTAATTTAATTTTATCCGAAATCATTTTCTTCACCTCTAATTTTTGCCAAAGCTTTCATTAACTAAATTTTTTCAGAAACAATGCCTTTTGTCAATCAAATATACGAGTACTATATTACATATTACTCTGCATTATTCCACTGTTCCTCTTCCATTATATCTTGTAAATCAGAAAAAAGAATAAAATAACTGTGATAATTTTCTATTTCTCCTTTTTTCTTAGCTGCTTCTACAATATATTTAGGGCTCCCAGACTTTTCTTCATCATATACAGCTAAAAGTGCATCGCTTTTTTCAATAAAAAACTGATTCTTTAATTTAAATTGCTCTGGGCTTTCGTACTTCCGTTTCGTAATACTATCAATGTGATCTGCTTGCGAAAGAATAAATTCGTAATATTCACGGTTATCTTCCTTCCAATTTTCTTCTTGTTCTAAAAAAGGAGTAAATACCGCTAATTTTAAATCTGGATATTCTACTTGAATTTCAAAAACAACTTCAGCAGCCCATAGCTCTACTCCTAACTGGCCGCTAATAATAACCCATTCCAAGCCTTCTTCTACAAAAACAGTTAATTTACGACGCAGCGCCTTTTTTATACACTCTACTCCTGGATGATCATTTTTAAATATTCCAAGTTCAAACGGCTTATATCCTGTTACAGCAACAACCTTCATATCAACACTCCAATTACAAAAAAAGAACTAGCATTTCGCTAGTTCTAACATATCATTTACTTTTTAAACATTCCACCAACGTTTGGTCCGATATTTGGTCCAAATGGTGATACATTCGGTCCTGGTCCAAATGGTGATACGTTCGGTCCTGGTCCAAATGGTGATACATTCGGTCCTGGTCCAAATGGTGATATTTGATGCCCATGGTGATGATGGCCATGACCGCATGGTCCACATCCTCCGCCGAATCCTGGATCCCCAGGATCTACAACGTTTACGTTCGAGTTTGTTTGTGGGAAGAAGCTTTGATTTTTAATTTGTTGATGATGAACATGCGTTGTATGGGTTGGAAAAATGTGTGGCACCACCGTTGTTGAAAAAGAATGTGTTACGCATTGTTTTGTTGGATGAATGACAGGAGCTGTCGTACAAATAGGTCCTACAGGCTTATGCCCTCCAAAGCAAGGATGACAATGATGCATAGTTTTTTCTCTCCTCTCTCATTAAAAAAATCTGACTACACTTTACAATATGAGCGAGGGGGTAAAGCCGCTTGTTATATATACCCATTTATTTCATGGAAATTTGTCTAGTATCCAAATTCATACGTAATACCTATTATAGACAACCCCCTACTATTATTTACCAAAAAATCCCCCGACTTGCTTAACAATCCCTGTTACTTGATTCATCGCGTTCATCATTTGTCCAGCTGTGTTCATCATTTTATTTACATCGTAGTTACCATCTGATGATTTAAATTGTGAAACAAAACTAGAAAACTGACTTGGTTGCTGTTGCTGTTGCTGTTGCTTTTGTTTATTCATCGTTGGATATGGTTGTTTTGGTGGATAAAACATAGCTTGTTGATTTACATATTGAGCTGGCGACATGTAGTTTTGTGAATTCATATACGCTTGCTGTGGTTGATTCGTATACATTTGCTGCGGCTGATTCATATGCGGTTGTTGCGACTGATCCATGTGCGGTTGCTGCGGTTGATTCGTATACGCTTGTTGCGACTGATTCATATGCGCTTGCTGTGGTTGATTCGTATATGCTTGTTGCGGTTGATTCATATGCGCTTGCTGTGGTTGATTCGTATATGCTTGTTGCGGTTGATTCATATGCGCTTGCTGCGGTTGATTCCCAAAAGACACTTCAAATGGTTGATAATAATTTTGGTTTCCATAATGAGGCTCGAAAGGATACATATTATATCGTAAATATGTATCCTCATTATATTGGTACATATTTTGCTGTGCATATGGATTTGCTTGCTGATATACATTAGGTTGTTGAAACATGCATTCTCTCCTCCTTGGCATAAGTTTCTACATATAGAATATGTACCTATAAAATAAAATGTGTGACGGATTACCTGTCTGTTTTTGTCGGAAGTTTAAATTTTTAAAAAAATTAGAAAGTAAACCCTTCCATGCTATGATAATAAGGAAGAAGATTCTCATGGGGGAGGAATCAACATGGTATTAGGGGATTTAAAACAAGCGTTTTCTCAAAAAAAGGGGTATTACACAGAAAATTCGAATGAACTGTTAGACTTTGCAAGACATTGTTATCTTGAAGGAAAAATATGCATATCAGATTACCGAACATTAATACGTGAATTAGAAATAAACGGTGCAACAAAACCTACAACAGTGACCGAGGCATAAAAAAACAAGAGGGTTTTCCCTCTTGTTATTTACATTGATCTACGATATTTTGCAAAGTATACGAAATAGCTTGATGAGTTTCAAAGAAACGTTTACCTTTTCCCTTATTAACAAAACATTGTAGCACATTAGTTTGTAAATTATCATACACTTGATCAATTTGTTGTACATGTATATACTTAGGTCTTTCTTCCTTTATCCACCTATAAGCTAATTCTTTCCACATCTCTAACTCAGCATCTACAATATCAACAAATGGCTTCATATCCTTATAAAAATCATATTCAGCCATCTCTCTTTTTTTCACATTCGCTTCATCATTATACTGCATTAACTTCTCCGAAGACTGGATTAATGCTTCATGTCCCATTTTGTTCCCACCTTATTATGCACTCACTACGACGTTTTGAAATGTCTTTACCCAGCTCCCTTTTTCTTCGTGATGCACTAATTTATTTTCCATATGTTCTATATGCATTTCTGTTATTTCTATCTTATTGCATATTTTTTCACCTTTATCCTTCAATGCATGATTCATTCTAATCCCAATCTTCATTTCCAGCAAATCGAGAGAACTTAACATTTGATCCATTTTTTTCATAACATCTTCCTTCTGAACCATCGCCATATTTAAAACGCCCCCTTCTTTGCCTTTCCTTTGTCATGTAATTTCGCCGATTGATTAATTACTCCTTCCCACATGACAAAACTAGTTGATATTCGTCAAAGAAATCATTTAGTATGCCATTTTTAGAAATGGTAACAATACAAAAAGGAGGTGTATTACGATGGCAAAAAATAAAAACGAAAAAAAGAAAAAGCAAAACAAACAACAAAACAAACCTGAGACTGGGAATCCAAAGCTTGATGGTCCAAATTTCCCCGCTACATAAAGTGAAACTTTAATCAGTGGGGTTTTGTTCATCCCCCACTGATTATTAGCCCGCACCAATCGGGTGTTTACGGGCAGCAGGGCTTCCACCTACCTTCTTTGCTCCAGCCAAATTTTGAGGTGGGAGTTTTACTGTCCGCAAATAGCTTGATAAAATGACACTTTAATCAAAGTGGCTTTTACAAACAACTATTTTCTAGTCTACCTTACCTCTTCGCTTTCGATAAGTGTTGAAGTTAAAGTCGTACTGCCGGCAAATAGTCGATTAGAAAGTAACTTGTTGTAGAGCATATTACTTTTAATAAAGAAGTCCCGCCTTCATTTAAGAAGGCGGGACTTCTTTATTATATCATGAACTCATCTATTCTTTTAACAAAACTACTTAATATAGAAAGAGTATGTATTTGCTCCCTCTTCTTTCTATACCATTCTGTTATATTAATTTCCCCCTTAGGTTTTTCAAGTAAAAATAATGAATCTATTTCCAACCCGTCACTAAACCAATCTTTTTCAATTAATTTTTCATGAGTGACAATAGAATACACATCCCGAAGAGCCGGCGTACATGATTTTCTAATTCCCCTTATATTACATTCATAATCCATCCTAGATCCTGTATGCCTAGTTTGCACTGCAAATTTATAAAAAGAAGCCTTATACTTTGAATGAAATAATAACCAAGCTAATTGCTTCCCCAGTTCTATACGTTTTTGCAACGTTTCAAATTGATAAACTGAAAATCCATACATTCCCCCTTCCACCATTGGAAAAATAACTGCACTAACGTGAAATATTTCTTGAAATTTGAATAGTGCAGTATCAAATACATGTTTTTGAAAGTATGCATTCTCAATTACTGGTTTTTGAATTTTATTTTGTTCATTAATAATAAGTGCCGTCATAAGCCTATTTATATCTTTTTTCTCCCAAAACGCGACCCATTCTTTTTCCATAAAAATTGATATGTTGAAAAATTGTAACAAATGAAAGAGCGGTGCACATCTCTTTTTACTTTCCTCATACAGTAATAGTTGAGGAAATGCATCTAAAAAAATGAGCCAATTGGCTTTCTCATACAAAAGAAATAATCGTCTCTTAACTGTTTGAGATAAAAGATTAGAATAATATTCTCCTTCTAAATCTGTCATGTTCCATCCCCCATTCCTTGAAACCATGCTTGCTAAAAAAGACCATCTAATTTCTCTATTTCTCAAATAATATTCTTGGTAAGATTGTGTACGTGAAATATTATCTACGTTAGCTACATCCGTGCTCTCCTTAATATTAAGAACTATAGCTTTTTCCTCTTCTGTACAAAAAATATCATTACGGGTCTGTTTAATTTTTTCGTAATCATTCCATCGAAACATGAGTAAGTCACCATACCTTTCTTGAAAAAGGTCACATCTTTTTTCATTTTTTGATATAATCACCTTTGTAAGTAAATCTTATCAAGTTGGGAGTGGACAAAATATGACCATTCGTTACCCAAATGGAAAAAGGTACGATCAAGCTTCACAACCTCATAAAACACCAATAAAAAAACATACTTACAGTAATAGAGGTATGTCCCTTGAAGAGGAATTGAATGACACCAATCAATATTACTTAACCCATAATATTGCATGCGTACATAAAAAACCTACACCTCTTCAAATTGTAAAAGTAGATTACCCCGCTCGAAGTGCTGCAGTGGTAAAAGAAGCGTATTTCAAACAACCTTCTACAACAGATTACAACGGTGTATACAAAGGGAAATACATCGATTTTGAAGCGAAAGAAACTAAAAATAAAACCAGTTTTCCACTTCAAAACTTCCACCTTCATCAAATTGAACATATGAAGCAAGTAGTCGCTCATAATGGAATTGCATTTGTTATTATTAAATTTACACTTTTTGATGAATTTTATTTATTAGATGCAAAACATATTATTGCATTTTGGAATCGTCAAAATACTGGTGGACGTAAATCGATTACAAAACAAGAAATAGAAGAGCATGGGTCTTTATTATCATGCGGTTATCACCCTCGAATTGATTATATCCGCGTACTAGACACGGTTTATTTTTCGTGATAGAGTCATCACTAAGGCTCTTTTTTCGACTTTTGGGGGAGAGAATGAAAGGTAGGAGAAAGTATAATGTCAGATAATTATCGTTCTCGTACAGAACGAAATCATGTAAAAAATCAAACGAAAGAAACTCATAAAGAAGAAAAGCCTAAGAAAAAAGGTTCCTTTTTCAAGAAATTCCTTATAGGTTGTCTACTTCTTGGTATCGTCGGCCTCGTAGCTGGCGTTTCGGCTTTCTTTGTTATGGTAAAGGACGCTCCAAAACTAGACAAATCAAAGCTAGTCAATCCTTTATCAACAAAATTCCTTGATAAAAACGGGAATTTCTTCTATGAATACGGTGCTGAAAAACGAACCCATGTTACATACGATCAAATTCCAAAAGTAATTGAAAGTGCATTCCTTGCGACTGAGGATGCTCGTTTCTACGATCATAATGGAATTGATTTTAGACGTACTGGAATGGCAGTCATGGAAAATGTCACCGGTGGTTTTGGATCACAAGGTGGTAGTACGATTACACAGCAAGTAGTTAAAAACTATTTTCTAACGATGGACAAAACTGCAAAAAGAAAAGTGCAGGAATGGTACTTATCTTATAAGTTAGAGCAACAGTACTCAAAACATGAAATTTTAGAAATGTACTTAAATAAGATTAACTTAGGTAATCGCTCTTATGGTATTTCCACAGCTGCCAAAAAATATTACGGCAAGGATTTAAAAGACATACAACTACACGAAGCTGCAATGCTCGCTGGTTTACCCCAAGGTCCTAACATTTATGATCCAACAAAACCAGATAACGTTGATAGAGCAACAAAACGTCGTAATATCGTATTAACATTAATGAACCGACACGGGTATATAACGAAACAAGAAATGAATGATGCGATGCAAATCCCTGTAACACAAGGACTTCTTCCATCTTCAGAAGTGACTGAAATGAAGTATCAAGCATTTATAGATGCTGCTGTAAAGGAAGTTGAAAAAGAATACCCTGATGTAAATATCGGTTCAGATGGTTTAACGATTCATACAACACTTGATCAAGATGCTCAAGATTACGCTGAAAAAATTATGGATGGGAATCTCATCAAGTATCCAAACGATCAATTCCAAGGATCATTCGTATTTATGGATACTCAGTCTGGAGAAGTTCGAGCAATCGGCGCTGGTCGTAAAGAAAGTAAGTCTACTTTCAAAGGTCATAATATGGCAGTTGATTTAAAACGCCAAGTTGGTTCAACAATGAAACCAATTTTCGACTATGGTCCTGCAATTGAAAACCTTCAGTGGTCTACTTATCATCAATTAAATGACTCTGATTACACTTACTCTAATGGCACAAAGATTAAAAATGCTACGGGTAATTTTAAAGGTGACGTTTCACTTCGTGAAGCATTGAAGAAGTCATTAAACATCCCGGCTTTAAAGACAGCTCAAACAGTTGGTCTTACTAAGTCACAAGAGTTTGCTGAAGGTTTAGGCATGACGTTTGAAAATGGAGTACATGAATCTACTGCAATTGGTAGTAACGATAGTTCTCCATTAGCAGTAGCAGGTGCATATGCAGCGTTTGGTAATGATGGTGTATACAATAAACCTCATTTCGTTAAAGAAGTCATCTTCCCAGATGGGAAAAAGAAAAGCTTTAAACCGAAAGAACAACGCGCAATGCACGACTATACAGCTTACATGGTCACTGACGTTCTTCGTGACGTAGTAAAACCTGGTTCTGGCGGTACAGGTCCAACAGCATATGTTTCTGGATTCGACGTTGCTGGTAAAACAGGAACACAAAACTTTGATGCAAAAGATATAAAAAAATATGGCATCCCAGCTGATGCAAACAGAGATAGCTGGTTCGCTGGATATACACCACAATATACGATGGCTGTGTGGACTGGTTACGAAAAGAATGGTCCAGAAAATTACATTAGCGATCGTTATACTAAAATTGCACAACAAATGTTCCAAGTAATGATGAGCAAATTCGCTACAGATAAATCTCGTTTCGAACGTCCTTCTTCTGTACAAGAAATAAATGAAGAATTGTACATAAAAGGTGCGAAAAAAGATGCAGTTAAAGAAATTAAAGTAGATCCACCTAGTGGCCTTAATGTCGCTTTCGATGGCGCTGGCACAGTGACACTGAACTGGTCTGGACCATCATCAAATGTTGATGCATACGCAGCAAGCTATAAAGCTACTGACGGTTCTAGTGGTAGCTTATCAGTAAGCGGTACGACAGCTACTCTTGGTGGTATTAAGCCAGGTGTTACTTATAGCTTCTCTGTAGTAGCGAAGAAGGGGACTGGAACAAGTCCTGCAGTTGGTGCATCCTTCACTGCGCCTGGCGGAACTCCAGATGCGAAAAAAGCTGACGAAGAAGCCCTGAAAAAGACCAATGAAGATAAACTAAAACAAGAAGAAGCTAAGAAAAAAGCTGATGAAGATCAGCGTAAACAGCAAGAACAGCAGCAACAGCAAGAACAACAACGTAAACAACAAGAACAACAGCAGCAACAAGAACAACAACGTAAACAGCAAGAAGAAGCTCAAAAGAAAGCCGCTGACGAAGAGGCTAAGAAGAAAGCTGACGAAGAAGCTAAGAGAAAAGCCGACGAAGAAGCTAAGAGAAAAGCTGAAGAAGAAGCTAGAAAAAAAGCTGAAGAGCAACAACACCAACACCAACAAAATACCGGAGGAGATACACCTCACGCGGACGGAAATGTTGTTACAACAGAGTCTTAATAAACAAAAAAAGAAGTCGGTTTCTCTTAATGAGAAATCGACTTCTTTTTTGTTATCATTTTCTTTACATATAGCTTTTCTATTTCGATATACAACTGTACTAATTGAATATACGAATGGTAATTACTCGGTTTCTTTATAATAAATGAATATCGCTCCATAAAGTTAACAGGTTGTACTTCCAATTTATTCGTATTTACTTGCATCTCATTCAAACTATGAACAGGCTGCTCATTTAACCAATATATAACCGATAGAAAGTGCGCTGCAAAAAGAATCATCGGACCCTCAGCTTCTTGTTTTTTTCTGTTCCGAAATAGTATAGCAATTTCTTCATGCTTGCTTTTCCATATATTTAACACCGCTGGAATACTTGTTTCAATTTCATTCCATGGTTCATATTGTCTTTCAATATCAAATATAAAGTAAGTATTTTGTATTATTTCTTCAAAAGATTGGTCTGTGTCATACGTAATCGAATTTGCACTCTCTTTAAAAAATGGTACGCACCGAAACTCTTTCGGTATTTCTATAACTCGCTCCATCCTTTATTTCCCCTTCATTCGTTTCTTTCCTTCACGACATATTTCTAGTAATCGACACTCTTCACATTGTGGTCGCTGCGCCTTACAGTAATAACGTCCGAAGAAAATCATACGGTGGTGTGTAACTCCCCACTCATCCATTGGAATTTTCTTCATCAATGTCTTTTCCACTTCTAACACAGAATCTTTCCATCTACAAATTGCTAACCGTTTACTCACTCTCTCTACATGCGTATCAACAGCAATCGCTGGAATCCCAAATGCTACCGAAACAACTACATTCGCTGTCTTTCTCCCTACTCCTGGTAATTTCGTCAGCTCATCACGGTCTTCTGGAACTTTCCCGTTATAATCATCTAGTAACATCCGGCACAATTTTTGAATATTTTTCGCCTTATTTCTAAACAATCCAATGGAACGTATATCTTGTTGTAATTCTTCTAAAGACACACTTAAATAATCTTCTGGTGTTTTATATTTTTGAAATAAGTTTTTCGTCACCTTATTCACAAGTGCATCTGTGCATTGTGCAGATAATGCCACTGCGATTACAAGTTCAAATGGATTATCATGAATTAATTCACAATGCGCTTCTGGATACATATCCGCCATTGTATCTAAACAATAACGAATTTGCGTTTTGTTCAACATATCTTTCCTCCTACACTACTGCTCCAACCAATTATAAAAAGGCACTTTCCCAGTAAATTTCGTCTCTTGTTTTGTCGTTTGTTGTGTGCGTTGTTGATTCGCTCTAAATTTCTGGCCTTGATTTTGCGCTTGATCTACCGTTTTAATTCCGTTCTTTTTCCACTCAAACAAAATACGATCAATATACCGGAAATTAAGTTTACCACTCATAACAGCTTCACGAAGAGCCGCTTGAATTAAATTCGGATGGTGTTGATCTTGATCTTCCCACATCCCTAATGTTTCACATTCAAATGGCGAAAGTGGTCTTCCGAATTCTTTTTCAAATACTGTATATAAATTTACTTGAATTTGTTTTTGTTCTTTTTGCTCTTCCTCTATAGATTCATTCATTAAAAAGTGCAATATTTTTTCCCACAGTGGTTGTAAAGAATAACTTTCACACATCATCGCTTCAGATCTTCGTCCACCTTCTAGTGCTAAAAAACCTTTTTGGATTAAAGTCTGAATCACTTCCATGCATTTCATTTCTGTTATCGTCATCCGTTCTGAAATCTCCGAAGGAGTCGGGAACGAATTACCTGATTCTAAAAATGTGTGTACATGAAGTACTACCATAAATTCCGTCTCATTTAAACCTAGCTTTTTATAATGCATCATAAGCAATTTAGGAATCGCTATGCTTCCCTGTTCAAACCATTGTAACATCATTTTTTTTTTCATCACCAAACACCTCGTTCTCTAGTATAACACACCTTTAGCCATTTCTTTTTGCCACAATTCGTCAAAAAAACCTCCCTATATATAGGGAGGTTTTTTGCCATTTACTACAAGAAACAGACGATTAAGCCTGTACCTTACTTTTCATGAACGTATGAATTCGTTCTAATGCTTTCTCAACTTGCTCAAGAGATGTCGCATACGATAATCGAACGTTATTTGGTGCACCAAATCCTGTACCTGGAACAAGAGCCACCTTTTCTTCTTCTAATAATGCTTTTGCCCACTCATCAACTGTATCATACCCAGCTAACGCTACGGCTTCTTTTACATTTGGGAATAAGTAAAAAGCACCGTGTGGTTTGATACAAGTGAAACCAGGAATTTGAATTAATTTATCATAAATAATGTTCAATCTTTCTTCAAACGCTTGACGCATTGTTTCTACGGGTTCTTGTGAGCCTGCATACGCAGCAATTGCACCGTATTGAGCAATTGAAGTAGGGTTTGACGTACTATGACTCGCTAAGTTCGTCATCGCTTTAATAAGCTGCTTATTTCCTGCTGCATATCCAATACGCCAACCTGTCATAGAATGTGATTTAGATACACCATTAATAATAAGTGTTTGTTCTTTTAGTGCATTAGAAAGCTGGGCAATTGAAGTATATTCCGCGTCACCATAAATTAATTTTTCATAAATCTCATCTGAAACGATTAAGATATCATGCTCTAAACATACTTCTCCAAGCTGTTGTAATTCTTCTTTGCTGTAAATCATCCCTGTTGGATTGCTCGGTGAATTAATAATAACAGCTTTCGTTTTCTCTGTAATTGCCTCACGCAGCTGCTTTGCTGTAATTTTGTACTCATTGCCTTCTAGACCTTCTACATAAACTGGCTTACCACCAGCAAGCTTTACTTGCTCAGGATAACTTACCCAATAAGGAGTTGGGATGATAACTTCATCTCCTTCATCAAGTAACACTTGGAATAATGTATATAATGCATGCTTGGCACCATTACATACAATAATTTCAGATGGATCATACGCAATTCCTTGATCACGAGTAAACTTCTTCACAATTTCTTGTTTTAACGCTTGTAATCCACCTGTTGGTGTATATTTCGTATGTCCTTCTAACATCGCTTTATGCGCAGCATCCATAATATGTTTTGGCGTATTAAAGTCAGGTTCTCCTGCTCCTAATGCAATTACATCATGACCTTCTGCTTTTAATGCTTGTGCCTTTGCTGTAATTTCTAAAGTTGCAGATGGTGTTAAAGCAGCTACTCGCTTTGCTAATTTCATTTGTAGTTCCCCCTACATCTATTTTTCAATGCTGTAGTGTCCAGCATAAACCCCATTTTGAAACTCTAAATAGTAATACGTATAACGATCTTCCTGATCAATATATGTAATTTCCCACAATGGAATATCGTTTTGAGCACCTAATTTTACTTTTATAATTTCTTTTGGTTTCGGCTTCGGCTCAGCACCTTCTCCTGTAGCTTGTTCAGCCAATTTTTGCAAAGCTTCTTTTTTAGAAATACCTTCGCTCTTTTTCTTCACAAGGACATTTCCTTTTTTATCAGGCACCCAAACGATAAGTTGTTCTCCTTTTTCATCTGCACCTTGTACGACTGTATATGAAGATTTTCCATTATAATAATCAACAGTATTTACCTTTGTAAGCTTTGCCTTTTCTTTCGCAATTTCTACAGACTTTGACTCTTTTGGAATTTTCTTTTCCATCGCTTTATTATAAACATATGCCCCATATATTCCGCTAGCAACGATAACGATAATGATTGTAAAGATCCACTTTTTCATTGTATCACTACGTTCTGTAAATCGTAAATACAGCTGTTTCTTTATCTTTTTCGTCTAATGCTAATCCGAACATGAGGTCCTGCTCTTTTAACGTACGATTCAAACCATCAACAATTTTATACAAGTCAGACGAATATTTAATACGCGTCGTTGATAGGACTTCGATTTTCTTATCCATGAAAAAACTCCTCCGTTACACAAAAATTTCTAATTATAGAAGAACGCAATGCGGTTACAATAAGAGTACATTCTTTACAACCCCTGCTTCATCACCCATCTATTATAGCAGGACATGTACAGCAAAAAAAGGTTTCAAATCGAAAAGCAATATATTTTGTATACAAGAAGTAAGAAAAATAAAATTCCTCCTACCCACATTTTTTACGCCTGAAGTTTAAATGTACTTCAGGCGTATTTTTCTTCCAATTTTATTCATTTGACGATTCTTCTAACTGTACTAACAATTCTTCTAACGGTCCTTCATAGAGCGGTACAGTTGGGATTGATTGTAAAAATCGTTTTCCATAAGAAGAACTTGTCAAACGACGATCTAATACAAATACAGTTCCCGTATCTGTATTTGTTCTAATAAGACGACCAAACCCTTGTTTGAAACGCAAGATTGCTTGTGGGAGCGCCAACTTATCGAATACGTCTTCTCCTTGATTTTTTAACCACTCTCCTTTTGCTTCCATCATCGGCTGATGAGGAGGGGTAAAAGGCAGACGGACAATGACAAGACAACTCAGAGCATCTCCAGGTATATCTATCCCTTCCCAAAAACTACTTGTTCCTAACAAAATCGATTTGTCGAACTCCTGGAATTTGCGGATTAGACGACTTCGGCTCTTATTATTCACACTTTGCGTTAATAATAAATATCCTTCTAATGTCTCATCATTTTTCAAATTCGTATACGCTTCTTTCAACATTTCATACGAAGTGAATAAAACGAGCATTCTACCTTTTGTAGCTTTCGCTATTTTCGCAATATGTGCCGATATAGACTCAATATATTCTTCATTACTTGCTTTCTTAATAAAAGGTACATCCGTTGAAACCATTAATTTCATTTGCTCTTCAAAACGGAATGGTGATGGAACCTTTAATGTATTGGGAGCAAAATCATGTAAACCTAGCTCCTCTTTTATATAGTCGAATGAATCATTAACTGTTAACGTTGCTGATGTGAAAATAACACTCTTTTTCTGGGTTAAAAATTCATCAGCAAATCTTTCACCAATATGAACAGGCTGCGCATATAGAACTGTTGAATGAATCGTTCCCTTCGTTTCAGTCTCCATCCATGTCACGTATGAATTTTTTTCTAAAATGAGTAATTGTAAAGATTGTGCCATCTTTCTCAACAACTCAATTAAATGCATAAATTCACCTGTAACGACATGCATCTCCCATTCTAATTTACTTTGCAATATTTCAACTTGCTTCTCAAGTGTAGTCAATAACTTTCTTACATCATACACAAATCGATTTGTTAACTCGGTAATGCTATCCCATAACTTACCTTTCTCTACTTCCGTGTTATATCGATAAATGAGTGGCATATTGCTCATCCCTTGTTCCTGCTTTGTTTGTTTAAATACGAAAGTCCGTAACATTTGAAATAGTTCATCCGCATCAAATTTCAATTCCTTCAAACTATGACTCACCATACGGAAAGTCGAACGCGATGCTTGCTCTGATTTTTTCATCATTTTATATACTTTAGAAAGTACATCATCTGTTTCTAGCGTACCAAGACGAGATAAAGCTACTTGAAAATACATGCATGAGAACTGTTCACCTAATGTTCTACTCGCCGCTTCCTCGATATGATGAGCTTCATCAAAAATAATATGTTCACATGAAGCAAATAGTGGTTCTTCACTTGAAAAATCTTGAAATAATAACGCATGATTTGTAATAACGATATCTGCAAATAATGCTTTATTCTTTGCTCTTTGATAAAAACAACGACTATACCAGTTGCTTTGCATCCCGCCTGGACTATGTACATCACTACAAATACGGTTCCAAAGTAACTTGCCGCCCTCAGGAATATTTAATTCATCACGATCGCCAGTTTCCGTTTGCAATAACCACACTAAAATTTTTGCTTTTGTGAGCGCCATATCATAATTTTTCTCTTCCTCTTGCAAAGCATATTCAAATTTATGTAGACACAGATAATGCTTTCTTCCTTTCAGAAGAGCTACTTCAAATGAAAATGGCATTATTTTCTTTAATAAAGGAATTTCTTTTTCTAGTATTTGTTGTTGCAATTGTACAGTTTGTGTACTTATAATGACAGGTTCTTCTTTTTTCTTTGCGAAATAAATACTTGGAAGTAAATATGCAAGCGTCTTCCCCGTACCTGTTCCTGCTTCAATCAGTGAAAACCTAGAATCTCTTAGCGCTGTATATATTTCCTTCATCATAATCTGTTGGCTTTCTCTTTTTTCAAACTTTGGCATATTCAATTCAAGTTTATCGATTGTCTTATGTAAGAAAGCATCAAATTTAGATGAGTATATTTCACTGAGGCTTAAAGAATAATTCCGCTTTCGAAGCGCAATATTTCGATACACCTCATAATCCTCTGCATCTTCTTTACCATGCATCATTTTCTTTAAAATATTTTCAGAAAGTACATCAGCTATATCACTTTGGAAAACATCACTTAATTCATAAAGCGATTGTAATGTGACAAGTGGTAACTTTTCAATTTCACTTAAAAATTGTAAAAACAACTCCGCTGTTGCAAGAGCATCACTATCCGCACGATGTGGTTGATCGTGCTCTAGTTCATGCTGCTTAGCTAAATCACGTAATTTATAACTATCAGCTGTCGGCAAAAGAATTTGCGCCAATTCAACTGTATCAATTTTAGGACAATGTACTTCTGTATATCCAGCCTGCCTTAATTCTTCATTTAAAAAATTCCAATCAAAGTGAACGTTATGTGCAACAAAAGCCGCACCTTGTAATAGCTCAACAATCATCGGGGCTACATCTCGAAATAACGGGGCTTGTTTTACAAGATCTTCATCAATCCCAGTTAATTCTGTAATAAATAGGGGAATCTCTCTCTTCGGATTAATAAAAGATGAAAAAATCTCTAATATCTCTCCATCTTCCACTACAACAGCTGCAATTTGGGTGATTTTATCCTTCCCATCCTTCCAGGAGTTCCCTGTCGTCTCTAAATCAACAACGACATAACGCTTACTCATATATGTAACACCTCAATTTCTTACCTATCAAACACAAAAATTATATAATGTTACTATACCACGTTTTACCTCATCTTAATGAAAAGATGCACAAAAAAGCTATCTCCTTAATTAGAGATAGCCTTCCTACTTATAATATCGTGCCAGCTTTTTCAGCACCTAACATTTCAATAATTTGATTATCATCGTCTAATACTGCAATTTTCGGCTCTTGTTTATGAATATTTTCTTCTGCCACTAAACCATAGCAAATAATAATAACTTTATCACCCGGTTGTACAAGCCTTGCAGCTGCACCATTTAAACACACAACACCGCTACCGCGCTCTCCTTTAATAACATATGTCTCTAAGCGAGCTCCATTGTTGTTATTTACAATTTGTACTTTTTCATTTTCTACAATATTTACCGCATCCATTAAATCTTCATCAATTGTAATACTACCTACATAATTTAAATTTGCTTCTGTTACAGTTGCACGATGTAACTTCGCTCTCATCATTGTGCGAAACATAGATGCTCCCCCTTATTTCCCCATTAATGTTATATTGTCAATTAATCGTACATTTTCAAACTTAACTGCAATCGCTAAAATGATTCTTCCTTCAATTTTATTTATTGCTTTTAAAGAAGGATATGCATATAAATCAGCATAATCTACAGTGCCTTTCGTATACTTCTCAATATGCTCTTTCACAAGATTCATAATGATTTCCGGATTACGTTCGCCTGCCTCAATTCGTTCTTTCGCTATACATAGACTGCCGTATAAATGAGGAGCCTCTTCACGTTCTTCTAGTGATAAATACACATTACGAGAACTTTTCGCTAATCCATCTTCTTCCCTTACAATATCAACTGGTACGATCGTAACGGGAATATTAAAATCAGTTACGAATCCTTCAATTACAGCTACTTGCTGTGCATCTTTCATACCGAAATAAGCACGTGTTGGCAATGTAATATTAAATAGTTTCATTAGTACAGTCGCAACACCAGCGAAATGACCAGGTCTTTGTTTGCCACATAATACGTCGGTACGCTTCACAACTTCTACTGTTGTCGTTTGTTCTGCTGGATACATCTCTTCTACACTCGGATAAAATAAATAATCAACACCATTTTCTTTTGCTACATTTTCATCTCTATCAATATCACGTGGGTATCGATCTAAATCTTCATTTGGTCCAAATTGTAGTGGATTTACAAATACACTTAAAACTACAATTTCATTTTCTTCCCTTGCCTTACGTAGTAACGTAGCATGCCCTTCGTGTAAATACCCCATCGTTGGAACAAAACCGATACTTTTTCCACTTGCATGCAGTTCGTTTGTAATTTGCTGCATCTCTTGCACTGTAGTTATGATTTTCATTATTGTTTTCCTCCGTATAACGCTAAGCACTCTTCCTCTTTCATTGTGAATGAATGTTTTTCTTCAGGAAATTGCCCTGTCTTTACTTCAGTAACGTATTGCGAAATCCCTCGCACAATCTCCTCTTGAACAGACGTATATTGCTTCACAAATTTCGGAACACGATTTACGCCGTACGAGATAAGATCGTGGTATACAAGAACTTGCCCATCTACTTTTTGTCCTGCTCCAATTCCGATTGTAGGAATTGTTAACTGCTCTGAAATAAGTTCTGCTAATTGCATTGGCACACATTCTAGCACAAGTGCTATCGCACCAGCTTCCTCACATTTCTTTGCATCTTCTATTAATTTTTTTGCACTTTCAGCATCTTTCCCTTGTACTTTATACCCACCTAGCACTCCTACAGATTGAGGAGTTAAACCTAAATGCGCCACAACGGGAATTCCCGCATTCGTTAAGTAGTGAATAGTTGATATAACTTCTCCAGCACCTTCTACCTTTAATGCATGTGCCCCGCTCTCTTGAACAATGCGACGTGCATTAATCATCGTATCTTGCAATGAGACATGATAAGACATAAATGGCATATCAGTTACAATAAACGTCTCTTTCGCTCCGCGGCGTACAGCTTTCGTATGATGAATCATATCCTCTACTGTTACTGGAACTGTTGAATCATACCCAAGTACAACCATTCCTAGAGAATCACCCACTAAAATCATATCGACTTTAGCTTCTTCTGCTAATTTAGCAGATGGATAATCATACGCCGTTAGCATTGTAATCGGCTCACCTTGCTCTTTCATTTTCAAAAAATCTGTTGTTGTTTTCAAAAACTACTCCTCCTTTATGCAGGAGAGAGGAGATGGCCGAAATCATATAAAAAACCCCTCTGGCCATAAAAGGGCAGAAGGGTTGTGTGTTAGTCGGCATTATTCATCCCTCTGTCCCAGTCCGTTATTGGATCAAGGCAGAATCCAAATTATTATTTTTTCATACTGCGTAAAATAATGGTGCAGTTCGCTTTGATACTGCCCATATTCGAACTAATTATAGCAAACTCTGAAAAGGAATTGCTACATTTTTTCGAAAAAATAATTTTCTATCCCTATTACGGTATGTGAAATTTATTAGTATCTAAATGACAAAAAGAAGCTCCAAAATAGGAACTTCTTTTACTTAATTTCTATATCAGCAGAATGAATGTGGTGCACTTGTCCTTGATGATCCTCAAGTAACAATACACCATCCTCCGTAATTCCTTTTGCTAGCCCATTAATAGTTTCCTTCATCGTTCGAGCTGTAATTTCTTTTCCGATACTTACTGCGTAACTTTCCCAAAGAATTTTAATAACAGAGAAGCCATTTTTTAAATACTCTTCATACAATTTCTCTAGTTGCAAGAAAATTTGTTGCATAAGTTCCGCACGAACAATCGGCTTACCCGATTCAATTGCTAATGAAGTTGCAATTTGCTGAATTTCCTCATCAAAATGTTCTTGTTTCTGATTTGCATTAATGCCAATTCCCATAATAACAGCATTAATTTTATCTGGATCAGCTTGCATCTCCGTTAATATACCGACAGCTTTTTTACCTTGAATTAAAATATCATTCGGCCATTTAATCCCTACGTTTACACCGGTACATTTTTCAATTGCTTGCGCTACGCTAACAGCTGCTAATAAAGTAAGCTGTGGTGCATGATGAACTGGAATCGAGGGACGCAAAATAATACTCATCCAAATTCCTGTTCCTTTTGGGGAATACCATTTTCTACTTAAACGTCCTCTACCTGCTGTTTGTTCTTCAGCAACGACAATTGTTCCCTCTTCTGCGCCTTCATAAGCAAGTCTCGCTGCAATATGCTGAGTAGACTCAACCGATTCTTCAAAATAAACCGTTCTACCGATACGCTCTGTTTGTAATCCTAATTGAATCTCATTCGCAGTTACTTTATCTGGTTTACTAGCAATTCGGTACCCTAAGCGGCGTACAGCTTCTAGTTCATACCCTTCATTACGAAGGTCCTCCATATGCTTCCATACAGCGGTTCTCGAACAACCAAGTTTGTCACTAAGTATTTGACCAGATACAAATGCACCATCTGCTTCAGAAAAAACTTGTAATAACTGCTTTCTTATAGTAGATTGCATCTTTGTAGCCACTCCCTTATATCCTCTTTCTTATTAACTAAATCTCCTTGTACGATTGCTTCTTCAATATTTTGAAGCATTTCGGCAACCCACGGACCTGGCTTTTTATCTGTCCAGCTTAATAAATCATTACCAGTCACATTCATTTCTTGACGATTTTTTATCGGCAATGCATGAAATAATGATTGTACTTGCTTAACAGACGCACTATTATAACTTTCTATTATCGCTTCATATACTCTTTCCGCCATCTCAGCGATGCGAATCCCAGTTTTATAAAGAAGGATTGTATCCCACTCCTTCTCCTTTCTAGAACGAATTGCTAATATAACCGCTATGATATCTTTAATCTTTTTATTCGAGAACTTCCATTGCCGCAAAAAGACAGATGGATGCTCTTCTCCGATACAATATAAGAAAAATGCCCAAGCCTCAACGTCTGTTTCAAAAGAATCCCATTTATACTGCGTAGCTCTCAAGAGTCTTTCTTCTGACATTTGCAAATATGGCAGATGAGAAAATAGCTTAGTTTCTACTAACTCTTGAAGACCATTCACACAATATGTACCGGTCAACAATTTTTCAAATTCAACTGTAATTCTTTCAATCGCTATATGTTCGAGCAAATGCCCATACGTTTCAACTGCTTGTTTCGTCTTTATTTCCAAAGAGAAACCTAACGTACTTACGAACCGAATACCACGCATCATTCGCAGTGCATCTTCTTGAAAACGGTCTGCAGCATCTCCAACCGTTGTAATTTCCTTCAGACGAATCGCTTCTTTCCCAGCAAATAAATCAACCATTTCGCCTTCCTCTGTCATTGCAATTGCATTCATCGTGAAATCACGTCGTTTTAAATCCTCTTCTAATGAACGGACAAATTGAACACTACTAGGTCTTCGAAAATCTTCATATTCGCTTTCTGTTCGAAAAGTAGTTACCTCATACGGTTCACCATTTTCTACAACAATTACAGTTCCATGCTCAAGACCAACCGGAACATTTCTTGGGAAAATAGCCATTACTTCTTCTGGTAAAGCAGATGTTGCGATATCGATATCTCCAATCGGTCTATCGATAATAAGATCGCGTACACTTCCACCAACGAAGTAAGCCTCATGTCCGTGCTGTTTTAACATCTCAATAATTGAACTAGCTTTTTTAAATCTTTCCATTCTTGTCATCCCTTAGTATGTCATAATAAATCGCCTCATACTGTGAAACGATTTTTTCCGAACGAAACTGCTCATATACAGATTTCATCG
Organism: Bacillus cereus group sp. BfR-BA-01331; assembly: GCF_022663915.1. Lineage (NCBI taxonomy): Bacteria > Bacillati > Bacillota > Bacilli > Caryophanales > Bacillaceae > Bacillus > Bacillus cereus group sp. BfR-BA-01331. The sequence goes on along the minus strand of NZ_JAKUGJ010000003.1, from coordinate 136,088 downwards.
CTCGCTCTCCCATATTACGGTGAAGTTCTTCATTTTCTAGTAGCTGAATTGCTTGCTTAGCTATTCCGTCTGTATCTCCAACTTCACATATATATCCTGTTTCACCATGTTGAATGACCTCTGGAATGCCCCCAACCCTCGTTCCGATACTAGGCACACCACACGCCATCGCTTCTAATATAACAAGACCAAAACTTTCCTTTTCTGATAAAAGTAGCATTAAATCACTCATCGCAAGAAGCTCTGCAACATTATCTTGCTTTCCTAGGAATAAGACACGTTCCTCAATATGTAAACTTTTCACCAATTGTAAAATAGTACAGAACTCTGGTCCATCACCAACAAGAAGCAATTTCGCATCTACTTCCTTTACAATTTTGGCAAATGACTGCACAACATCCTGTACACGCTTAACCTTTCGGAAATTTGAAATATGAATCAACACTTTTTCATTTTCTCGTATACCATATTCTTTTTTTAATTGAGACATATCACGTTTGAAATAAACACGTTCATCTACAAAATTGTATACCGTCTCAATTTCTTTATCTGGTTTTACAAGTTCATTTGTTTCTTCAATTAACGAATGTGACACAGCTGTAACAACATCAGATTGTTCAATACCAAAGCGAATTAAATTATTTAACGAAGGGTCGGAACCTAACACAGTAATATCCGTTCCATGTAAGGTCGTAACAATTTTAATACGCTCCCCAATCATTTGTTTTGCTAAATATGCACAAATAGCATGAGGGATTGCATAATGCACATGTAAAATATCAAGGTTTTCTCTTTGAGCAACCTCTGCCATTTTACTCGCTAATGCTAAATCGTAAGGTGGATATTGAAAAACAGAATATTGATTTACTGTTACTTCGTGAAAATAAATGTTCGGGTACACTTTATTCAACCGAAATGGTACACCCGATGTAATAAAATGAATTTCATGCCCGCGTTCCGCCAATTGCTTCCCTAACTCTGTCCCAACAACCCCAGAACCACCTACAGAAGGATAACATGTAATACCTATTTTCAATTTCATTTACATCCCCCTATTAAATCAGCATGTAATAAAACCGGTTTCTTACTCATAAATCCTTCGGCATACAGCACTCCAACTTCTTTCCCAAACATCTTCTCCCGAGCGATTACAGTTTCAACGTATCCTTCGGTTAATGGCGTCTTAACACCATCACTCCCTGTTGAAAACTGACTTTCATACGCTTCTAACGCTTCCACCTTTTTAGAAAGGTATTCACTAATATCTATACAAAAATTCGGTTTATGAAAACCATTAATCATATAATTATAAAAAGACTCTACACGGTGCGGCGGAAGTTCAGGCATATATTTACGAATTCCCGCTGAAAAGATAGCTTCTTCCACAATTTTCGCGCAATTAGCATGGTCTGGATGACGATCTTCGTAATATGGTGCGAAAATTAGTGTTGGTTTATATGTACGAATAATCTTTACAATTTCACGTATATATTCTTCTTTCATATACAAACCACGGTCTGGCATTGCTAAATTAATTCTCGTTTTTACTCCCATAATACGAGCTGCAGCCTTTGCTTCTTCTTTTCTTAGTTCTACCGTTCCATTTGAAGAAAGATCAGCTTCTGTTAAATCGCAAATGCCTACTTCATATCCTTGCTTCGTATACTTTGCAATGGTACCTGCCATGCCGATTTCAACATCATCGGCATGAGCACCAAACGCTAATATATGTAATCCACTCATAATTGTTCCCCTCATTTTCTTAACTTTCGGTAATCTAAATCTCCCCGCTCTAATGCATGCATTAGCATTTCAGCACTTGCCATATTTGTTGCTAATGGGATGGCGTATACATCACATAAACGAAGTAACGCATTAACATCTGGTTCATGCGGCTGGGCTGTTAGTGGATCCCGGAAAAAAATCACCATATCCATCTCATTTTTTGCAATCATTGCACCAATTTCTTGATCGCCACCAAGAGGACCGGATTGATATCTTGTTACAACTAAACCAGTTGCCTCCATAATACGAAGTCCTGTCGTTCCTGTTGCAAAAAGTTCATGTTTTTCAAAAATTGGTTTATATGCGTATGCGAACGAAACCATATCATCTTTCTTTTTGTCATGTGCGATTAAGGCAATTTTCATCCGTTGTCTCCCCTTTAGTCGATAATATTTTCTAAACCGTACACAAGATGATCAAGGTTCATTACTGTTTCAATTGATAGTTTTACACCTGACATAAATGATGCACGGTTGAATGAATCATGACGAACTGTTAACATTTGTCCATCTCCGCCGAACATTACTTCTTGGTGTGCAATAAGCCCTGGTAGACGTACGCTATGAATGTGAATACCGTCTACATTTGCACCACGTGCCCCTTCTAATTGTTCCGTTTCATTAGGGTGCCCTTGCTCTTTTGGTACACGATTTTGACGGATTAATTCTACTGTTTTTACAGCTGTACCCGATGGTGCGTCTAATTTTTGATCATGGTGTAATTCAATTACTTCAACATCTTGGAAGTACTTCGCTGCCATTTGAGAGAACTTCATCATAAGTACTGCACCAATCGCAAAGTTTGGAGCAATGATTGTTCCTACTTCTTTTTCTTTTGCGTTTTCTGTTAATTGCTTTAGTTCTTCTTCAGTAAATCCAGTTGTACCAATAACTGATCGAAGTCCACGTTCAACTGCAAGTGTCACATGTTTCTTTCCAATTTCTGGTGTTGTTAAATCTAACAATACATCTGCTTCTACTTCATCTAAACAAGTATGTAAATCCGCGTAAATAGGTGCATCTAGCGCTGGCATTCCCGGTAAATCAGAAATTTTTTCTCCGCCATGCTTATAATCAATTGCTGCTACTAAATTGAAATGCGCTGTTCTTTCCATAAGAAGGACTGCTTCATATCCCATGCGTCCTCGTGGTCCAGCGATAATTACTTTAATTTCTTTCATGCGTCTTTCTCTCCCTCATCAATACGTGTCCAACGATCTTTATCACGTGTATTAAATTTATTCATTACAATGTTATGCGCTGTTTCTAAATCAATATTTAAACTATTTGCCATACAAATCATAACAAATAAAACATCTCCAAGCTCTTCCTCAACACTTCGTTCTTTCTCAGTCGTTTTCTTTGGTTTCTCACCATAATAATGATTAACCTCTCTTGCAAGCTCTCCCATTTCTTCAGTTAAACGAGCCATCATTGCAAGCGGACTAAAATAACCTTCTTTAAATTGACCGATATATGCATCTACTTCTTTCTGCATATCTTTCATCGTTTTTGCTTCCATACTAGTCACCTCTTATTCCTTCCTCTTTCATGTTAGCCAATTCATCGCGATTTGACAAATATTATTCCCTCATATCACTATTTACGACTCTTTTTAGGATAGACTATAATAAAGTGAAACTTCTTTTGCGTGATTTTTGCAAAAGATCAGCCTGAACCAATCGGGTCCCTACGGCTGGTTCGACCTTTTCTTCTTCGCTTTTCCCTCTACCAGCCGTTGGAACGGGATAAAGCGAAACTTTCTTTTGCAGTTTTTCCGCACAATATCAGGCTGAACTAATTAAGCTCTTATACCATTCTCTATTTTTACTATCAACTAGAAATAACTTATTATTATGTTCTATCGTTTAAGAGGAGCAATGCAATCATTACATAATTAGGGGGATTTCTAAATGACATCAAATTTGAAGATTCGAAATATCATTTTTATTTTAATCGGTTCCGCTATTTTTTCTTTCGGTATTGTGAATATCAATATTGAAAACCATCTTGCAGAGGGTGGATTTACCGGCATTACGCTATTATTATATTTTAAATTTTCACTTGATCCTTCCTATACAAACTTAATTTTAAACGTCCCTCTATTTTTCATTGGCTGGAAATTACTCGGCCGAACAACATTTTTATACACATTAATCGGTACATTTAGCGTCTCTTTATTCCTTTGGGTGTTTCAGCGCTACGAGGTTCTCAACTTACATTTAAACTTGCAAAATGATATGACACTGGCTGCTTTATTCGCTGGGGCATTTATCGGCATAGGACTTGGAATTATATTCAAATACGGCGGGACTACTGGCGGTGTTGATATTATCGCAAGGCTAGCTCACAAATATGTTGGCTGGAGTATGGGAAAAACGATGTTTATGTTTGATGCGGTCGTTATCATTATCTCTATTCTTACATATTTATCATATCGCGAGGGCATGTATACGTTAGTTGCTGTTTTTATCGGGGCTAAGGTTATTGATTTCATGCAAGAAGGTGCTTATGCAGCAAAAGGCGCAACTATTATTTCTGATAAAAACGATGAAATTGCTTCAAAAATTTTATCCGAAATGGAGCGCGGAGCAACCTTTTTAAAAGCAGTTGGATCCTATACGAAAGTTGAACGAAATGTACTATATTGTGTTGTTGCAAAAAACGAAATCGTGAAATTAAAAAATATCATTATTTCAGTAGATCCTCACGCCTTTGTTGCTGTAAGTGATGTACATGATGTCGTCGGCGAAGGATTTACACTAGATGAAAATAAAAATCCGTTACATAATTAAATTCAACTAGAAAAGCTCTTTAGCTTTTCTAGTTTTTTATTACATATCTTTTAAGTTTCTCCAAATCCTCATAAATGAGCTCCAATAAACTCCGATTATAGAAAATAGAAGCTGGATGAAAGGTCGGAAAAATATAATATTCTTTTTCTGACCAAATAAATTCTGTACTGCTGCTATCTTTCAATCGCTGCACAGGTTGCTTTAACAATTCTCCATGAACATCCGTAATTTTATTATTTTTACCAACTAAACGCTGTAATGCAATATTACCAAGTGTGACAATAACCGGCTGCTGTATAAATTCCAGTTCATAATCTAGCAAAGGTGCATGGGCAAGTATCTCACCTTGATTCGGTGTTCTATTGTACTTCTTCTGTATTATTTCGCCATTTCGTTCCCTTTTCTCTCTCCATTTATAAGGTCTACTCCGGACCGCACTCGTAATATATACTTCTTCCCTTGTAACGTGAATACGTTCTAAAAATTCCATTAAATGTTTTCCCGCTCTCCCACTAAATGGAATCCCATTATGAATTTCTGTTTCACCAGGTGCTTCTCCAACAAGCATTAATTTCGGGTTTTTAGGGCCCTGTCCACTTAAAAAACCTTCTAATTGGTATGTAGCACTACGCTCCTTCACTTGTTTAACTAAATAATATGGATATTCTATGTCCGTCACCTTCTTTCATCATTCCATACTTATCTTTATTTTAACTAGTTCTATACCCCATATTCTCTCTATTATTTCCATTTGTAACATATTATAAGATTCAATCCACAAAACAAAAAAAGACTATCAAAATTGATAGTCTTTAATCGTCGCTACGCTGCATACCAGTATAAATTAATACGAGACGTAATAATTCAAATACTGCTACAGCTGCTGCTGCTACATATGTTAATGCTGCCGCATTTAATACTTTACGAGCTTGACCGTACTCATCTGTTGATACGATACCAAGTGCTTCAATTTGTTGCATTGCGCGTTTTGATGCATCAAACTCAACTGGTAATGTAACAAGTTGGAAAATAACACCTGCTGCCATTAAAATAATTCCTAGTAACAACAAACCAGACATTTGTGCAAATACACCAATTAGGACAAAAACCCATGACATGTTTGAACCAAAATTAGCAACTGGCACTAACGAATGGCGTACACGCATAAAGTTATAATCTTTCGCATCTTGAATTGCGTGTCCTACTTCATGTGCTGCTACAGCTGTACCAGCAACTGAATGACCATAATAGTTATCTGTCGATAATCTAACCGTCTTTACACGCGGGTCATAATGATCTGACAAATGACCTGGCGTTTCTTCTACGGCTACATTGTACAATCCATTTTCATCTAAAATTTTTCGAGCCACTTCCGCTCCTGTCATACCTGATGTTGAATAAACTTGTGAATACTTGCTATAGGCACTACGTACTTTTGACTGTGCATACAACGGTATGATCAAAATGATCGCGAAGTAAATTAAATAAAACATCATAAACCTCCATTGAAGTTTTAATTATAGTACTTCTCATTCTATTTTTTTCTTCCACCGTTGTCAATAAATAAACCTTACAATCCGTATCTTTATTTATGCGTATTATCTATCTTTAGAATGCAAGTTGCTTCTCCGCTTCTCTCTCTCCCCTTTATACTTTCTCCATCCAACATACGTTAAAGTGAACAAAATAAGTCCTCCAGTAATTGTCATAAACCAAATGAGAGAGGGAGCAATCTCATCTTTTTTTACTGTATGAAATATTTTTTGCAAATCACCTTTAATAATCCCTAGTTGCATTTGTCCACCTTTCGTTTTTAACATAACGTTACGAAATTCATCCAAATAAGATAAATGTGCATTTACACGCTGCGCTTCGTTTTCTGGCAGAGCAATCATTAAACTAGGATAAATAATATTAAATTCATTTAAAAATGTATTTAGCGTCTGTTGGAACTGTCCATCATCGTCTTTTTCCATCGCCTTTTCTACTTGAGAAAAAGCATTCATTATCTTTCTTTCTCTTTCCATCCAAAGTGGCTGATATTTAGATACTTGTGCATCAACAGCAAGTTGTAACGCTAACATATTATCCACTTTAACTTGCCTATCTGAATCTTCCGCGAGAGATTGTTTCGCCTTATCGTATGCTAAAGAAACGACTCTAATTTGTCCCGGAGTTACTTTTGAATTATTTTCATTCTCCTTTGATAGAAATTGCTCTGAGAAATGGTACAGTACTTGTATTGCCTTTTCATCTTCTTTTTTCTTCACTAACTGCAAAGAGTCATCTAGCAATCCAGTTAGTTCGCTCCACTCTTCAGCATATATACGTACTGGAAACATTATAATTAGAAATGCTATCAGTCCAATTAATGTTCTCTTCATCCCGGTCCCCCCTATAACTACTAGTACAAAATATGTGGAATTGGACAAGAATAGAACAGAACAAAACCAAAAAATATATTATCTCTATGAAAACAAAAAAATTCTCTTTAAACAGAGAATTTTTTCTTTGAAACCCTTTTCTTTTTCACTAAATATTTATACACACCGTAACAAAGCATGCTACCACCTAAAATCAATAATAAAATAATACATGCAGCATGCATAAAGAATTCTTCCGGTAACATTAAAATAACCGGATCTGTTTCAATATCAAACATCCAATAATCATTGCTAAATAAAAGCTTATGAAATAATACGAAACTCTTTTCAAAATTAATAGCAATTGGTAACGTAAGAGCTATTGGAAAAATAATTGTAAGAATCGCTCCGTGAAGTAAAAACTTTTCTTTTTTCTTTTTTAATAAATACGCTCCTCCTAATACAGCAATTACAATCGTTCCATACATTATATATTGAATCTTTACTAAAATATTTTTAACATCTACAAAATGAATGCGTCCATTTGTGGACATATCTAATGTCGGCAATTGTAATGCACCTTCATAAAACGGCGATAAATATGTAATAAGCACATCATAGTTTCTCTTAATTTCATCTTTCGTCATATCCGCTAAATCTGGAATATTTAAAAAATCAATTTCAAAATAATACAACCATTTTCCATATACAACTACCGTTGTCGCGAGAGCGAAAACAGAAAATGCTATGCTATAGGAAACTACTAAAGTGATCAATCGATCCAATATGTTTATACCGCTCTTATTTTTCTTCATTTTCTCCCCCTAAATGTCCTCACCATCATAAAGAAAACTGTTTTCGGTTCTCACGTAAGCAATAATAATATGTAATACACAGTACAGCAATACTTAACCAAAACGTAAAATAACCAATTTTCTCTACAAATAAATGCATAATCCCATATCTCGGCATTTGCCAAAATAAATAATCAATTGCATCATTATGTAATGTCCATATGCCAGCTACAGTGAAGTGCCATTTTTTTATCCGATAAAACGGAGCATATAACATTCCCTGCACTGCCATCGCAAAATGAGATAACATTAACATATATCCCATAAGGCCAATAGGACCTTTTACATAAATCATAATTCCATTTACAACAACAGCCCATATGCCATATTTTATTAAAGTAACTATCGCTAGCGCTTCTATCAACCCCCAGTTCTTCTTCATCAAAAAAGCAATTAAAACAAAGACAAAAAAGAGAGTCGCCATCGGGCTATCTGGTACAAACGGCCAAAATATAGGTGAGGTTTCTTTTAATTGATTTCCATACCATATGAATCCGTAAATTGTACCTAATATGTTAACAACCAATAAAAATAATAGTACCGAACGTTGCCTTAACATTGCATACAAGTAAGCCAATCTGTATGTCCAACACCTTTCAAACAAAGTAATTCTTTCATCGAACTCTACTCTATTATATAGCAAACTTTCCGTCATCGTAGAGCAGAAAACTGAAACAGATTAAATTTTATTTAGGGATGGCTTTGCTATCCCTTTTCTGTTTCAGCTTCCCCTCATCAAATCGTACGTGAGGTTTTCCCTCATACAGCTTTCCGATGCTCTTCCTTCTTTAGCTTTCAGTTTGTTCTAGCTTCCTACTTTCACGAGTGTGTATGTTATTTTCTACATCAAGTCCTTGATACGACCATGTTTCTTTTCTTATTCCAGAAAAGGTTAAGCCGTTCTAAGACGTACCAATCTATTTTACCGAGCCACTTCTGTCCAATTGAAGATAGGCTATAATAATTTTTGAATCCTTGTAGAATTCTATTTAAACCTTTCACTATCAAACAGTGCCCAGCTTAGCTGAGCACGCAAAATAAAAAGCTGACCACAGATTTTGTAGTCAGCTTTTCTATTATTTTTTATTATACTTTGCAACGAATTCCGAAAGCTTTTTCAGTTCCTCATCTGTACCTTTAAATACACCTTTAGGCATTGAACCTTTTCCATCTTTCGCAATTTTAGCGATTTCTTCTGGTTTTAAAGTTAAGTTTTGCAAAGCCGGTGCTGCCGCTCCGCCCTGTAAATTGTCACCATGACATGTTAAACAAGTATTTTTTTGCATCAACTTGTAGCCGTCATCATTTTTATCAACTGGTGCTGTTTTTACAATTGCTCCTTGTTTTTTTGCAGCTTCCCAATCGTGGTGTGCTACAGATTCCCAAGTTAAAAAAATAATCGATGCAATTGCTAAAAGCATAAACCCCGTTGCTACAGGACGCTTCAATGGTGCTCTTTCTGGGCCTCGATCTAGAAACGGAGCTAATAGTAACGCTCCAAACGCAATCCCCGGCATAATAAACGCACCAATTACAGTAAATGAGCCTGAAGCATACGAATACTTTAATAACTGATACAAGAATAAGAAATACCAATCTGGAAGTGGTATATATCCTGCATCTGTAGGATCCGCCATTCTCTCAAGCGGTGACGGATGCGCCACTGTTAAACATAAATAACCGACTAAAAAAACTGCACCAACCATCCATTCTTTTAACAAGAAATTCGGCCAAAACGCTTCTGTTTTCCCTGGATATTCAGAATAATCTTTCGGAATATTTGGTTTCCGGGCTACTGGTACCCGAGAATCTCCTACAAACTTCATCCCTTTGCCGCGATGCATAATCTCCCTCCTTTTGTTCTTTCCCCTTTAATTTAGCAATCTCTTATAGCGGACCGGAAATACCTTGTTTGCGAATCATGATGAAGTGGAAGGCCATTAAACCTAGAAGTGCTGCTGGTAAGAAGAAGACGTGAATAGCAAAGAAGCGAGTTAATGTTTGAGCGCCAACGATTTCGGAATGACCAGCGAGTAATGTTTTAATATAAGGACCAATGAGCGGCGTTTGCTCTGCAATTTGAATCCCTACTTTCGTAGCAAATAACGCTTTCATATCCCACGGTAATAAATATCCGGTAAAACCAAGACCTAACATAACAAAGAAAATAAGAACACCAACAATCCAGTTTAACTCACGAGGCTTTTTATACGCACCTTGGAAGAAAACTCTGAGTGTATGTAAAAACATCATTACAATTACGAGACTAGCGCCCCAGTGATGCATACCACGAACAATTTGTCCGTAAGCTACTTCATTTTGTAAATAATAAACCGACTCCCAAGCATTTTTAATATCCGGCACATAATACATCGTCAAAAACATTCCGGACAAAATTTGAATTACAGTAACGAAAAAGGTAAGTCCTCCAAAGCAATAGACGAATGCAGAAAAGTGATGTGCCGGGTTAACATGCTCAGGTACTTCATGATCAGCGATATCACGCCATATCGGTGTAATATCTAAACGTTCGTCTACCCAATCATAAATTTTATTTAGCATCTACTTTGCACCCCCTCTTGGCTTCGCTTTTCCTAAATACAGCGTTCCATCTTTCACTTTAGACTCGTACACATCAAGCGGAGCAAGAGGCGGTGTGCCTTTAATGTTCATCCCATCTTTTGTGTAACGTCCCCCGTGACACGGGCAAAAGAATTGATTAGGATGTGCTTTGTCCGAATTCCAGTTCACTGTGCAACCTAAATGTTTACATACTGGAGAAAACGCAACAATTTCTCCACTTTCATCTTTATGCACCCAAGCAGATTTTGGCTCTTCAGACTTGTACCATCCGTCAACCTGCTTCACCTTAAAATCGAAGCGCTTCGGCTCTGTTGTAATATCCTTTACTTGCCCAACAGCAACCATATCTGTTCCCGCTTCTTTTCTTAACACCGGATCAAGCGCAAACCTCGTCATCGGCAGTAAAATACCCGCCGCCATAAAGCCTCCTACCCCTGTAAGTGTGTAATTTAAAAACTGTCTTCTTGACACACGATGTTCTTTCTCGCTCACGAAAATTTCCCCCCTCTATCAGAAATTGTCCCCTCGTGAAAAAATTATATAAAAAATAAAAACTAGGACACTATCATGATATAATACCCTCTTGTATAGGTCAATATCATACTACTCATAATAATAAGAACTTTCTGTTTATTATTATTTTATCCATCTTTCTTCCAACATTTCCATAATATTTTTTATGTGTGCACGAATAACTTCCCTTTTCGCTTGGTCACTAAATTGCTCTAATGATAACGATGGAAACCAAAATAAATCACCCTGCACATCTCTCATATCTTCTTTCCATGAAAAGTCACTTGTCACATAGGCAATATGCTTAAAACCTTGCCTTTGCAAATGATCTGTCCATTCTTGCAAACGGTCTTTTTCATTCTTTTGGCTCTCTACCAAATACGTAAATGCGGGCAGTAAAAGCACTCTTCCTTTATACTCCCTTTCCAACTCCATACTCAAAGCCTCAATAAATTCACCTTGCTCTACAACCATTTTCATCCCTTTTGCTGCCGAAATAGACAAAAGGGGTATAATCCCTGTATCTACATACTCCCTCGCTTGCTCAAACTGTTCTACATCTTTTACAATCCATTTCACCTTTTCTCCCCTCCTTCATTCGAAATAACAGAACTTTCACTTTATATATATTAAACCATACTAAAAGAGGTAAAAAAAGAAAAACTACCTATTATTAAGTAGTTTTTCTTAAAAAGTCTGAATTTCGTAAAGATTACATAATCAAAATGAATTCTATAAAATTTTCAACTCTGCTGTTAACCTATGAAATGCTTCCTTATCTTGCTTATCCAAAGCTTCATCAATTTGTTTCAAAAGACGTTCTCTTCTAAATGAGAATACACTTTCTTCTAAAAATCGTTCTGCAAGCAATCGATCTTTTTCATTCACTTCAATATGCTTTGGCAAATATGGGTTTTCTTCTAATACAGCTACATAGTTTGCATTTTGGAACGATGATTTAAAATTAAGCTGAATATAAATATCCTCATCTCGATTCAAACGAATATCATGAAACGATTTTTCTGCATCTGTTGTCATTACATTTTGTTTGAAAAAGTGAAACGGTGTGTCTTTCACACAATTTGCTGACATTACTAAGCCACGCGGACAATATTTTGCATGTTCTACGAAGTGGACTTTATGCATTAATTGATCGTGACTCATTAAATAATTCAAAATCCATACACATTCACGCTGTTTCAGTTGGTAATTATTCAAAAACCATTTTACAAAATCCTTCTTCTCGTTTACAGAAACAGGGGTATTCATAGCGATTAAGTCCCTCCTCTGTCTTTCTCTTTTCTTTTTAGATTCAAGAAGCGGCATTCAGTTTCCTTCCAACTTATGAAAAATCCTCTAAATTATATAACAATTCTTCAATATGAATTTGTGTCGGGTCTAGTTGTATTAACTGCGTAAATACTTCTTTCGCCTCTTTTCGCATTCCTTCTTCTAATAAGAAATAACCGTACTCTTCCAAGAAATCTGGATGATTCTTAAAAGAAGTATATGCACTTTCATAGTGTTTTAATGCATCCGAATACATTTCTAATTGTTTTTTTGCAAATGCAAGATCCCAAAGTAGTTGTGTATCTGGTTCTCCACTGTCAATTGCACGCTCTACAACTGCAATTAGCTCTTCGTATTTCTCTTGTTCTTTTAAAATATACGCATATTTTAATATCGCACCTAAATGTCCCGGATCTAGCTCCAGCGCTTTTTGAAGCAATTCTTCAGCCTCCGCTATTTTACCTAATTTCGCCGCAATATTCGCTAATTCTACATAGAAAGGAACAGACAGCTCATCTACTTTAATTCCTTCTTGAAGTGTTTCATAGCTTTCTTGAAGCATGCCTTCTTTTTCATAGCTTTTCGCTAAATACATGTATAACGATGCGTATTCAGGATCTAATTCTTTTAATTCTTGCCAAGCACCAATTGCTCTTTGATATTCTTCTCCTTGGTATAATGTGAAGGCATATCCAAATAATGAGTGAATATCTTTTTGCTCTTCTAACCCCGCTTCATAGTAAGAGATTGCCTCTTCCCAGTTTCCAATAGCACTTAAAGTTTCTGCTAGACGAAGCGCAATGACAACACCACCCATAACTTTATGTTCTGCTAGTAACGATTCATAATAAGTGATCGCCTTTTGCTCTTCACCTTTACTACTATATAATTCTGCTAACCCAAACGTAATAACAGGTTCGTCTGGCATCATTTCTTTCGCCTTTAATAGTTTTTGTTCTGCTACATCATCAAAACCTTGCATTTGGAATAAATCCGCTACAAGTAATAACGATTGAACATATAAATCATCGTTTTCTGGAATATCATGAAGCACTTCAATCGCTTCATCTTCTTTATCTAAATCAATATATAATTCTGCTAAAAATACCGTAAATTCACTTTCTTCCGGATATAGCAAGCGTAAGTCTTCAGTAATTGCTAACGCCTCATCCATAAACCCAAGTGTATGATAGTAACGAGCGATATCATACTTCTCTTCATCATTAGCAACTCGTAGTTGTTCTTTTAATAATTGTAATCCTTTTTCTGCTTCACCGTTTTCAATATAAGAAACAGCCTGTTCAAACTTTTGCATAAACGTCTCCTTTAATTCAAAAAATATTCTCTTCTGTTCATTTATCATAAGCAACTAGGTGTAAGAACGCAACCTTTTGAGTGAACTACCTCTTCCTATACTTTCTCTCATAGCGCAGCTAATTGTTCGAAAAATTCCGGATACGATACAGCGACCGCATCACTATTCTCTATTTTCACTTCTCCATCTATAATACACGATGCGATTGCAAGCATCATCCCAATACGATGATCGCCGTGACTATTAACAGTATTTCCTTTTAAACTTTGTTTACCATATATAATCATACCATCTGGTGTAGCTTCAATCTTCGCACCTAATTTGCCTAATTCATCTACAACCGTATCGATACGATTTGTTTCTTTTACTTTTAACTCCTCAGCGTTTTTAATAACAGTAATTCCTTCTGCCTGCGTTGCCAATAAAGCAATTACAGGAATTTCATCAATTAATCTTGGAATAAGAGTTCCACCAATTTCTATTCCTTTTAGTTTAGATGTTTCAATCGTAATATCCCCGCACGGTTCAAACTCTTCATTTCTAATATGATCGATAGAAATAAGTGCACCCATCTTTGTTAATACATCTAAAATCCCTGTTCTCGTCGGATTTAAACCAACGTTTTCCAATACAAGCTTACTATTTTGGACAATTGCACCAGCTACTAAGAAAAATGCCGCCGAAGAAATATCTCCTGGAACTTCTATGTCTGCACCTTTAAGTTGTTGTCCACCTTGTAATGAAACGGTCCGTCCATTAACATCTACGGTACAACCGAATGCACGCAACATTCTTTCCGTATGATCACGAGATTGCATAGGCTCTGTTACCGTAGTAATCCCTTCCCCTTGCAAACCCGCAAGTAAAACTGCTGACTTCACTTGTGCGCTTGCTACTGGTGAATGGTAATGCATACCTTTTACCTTACCACCGCGAATAGATAAAGGTGTATATTGTCCGTTTTCTCTACCATCAATTTGAGCATTCATCTTACTAAGCGGGTCTGTAACACGTTTCATAGGACGTTTTCCAATTGATACATCACCAATTATCGTACTATGGAACGGCGTATTTGCTAAAATCCCAAGCATAAGACGAATAGTCGTCCCTGAATTCCCCACATCTAATACTTCTTTCGGTTCTTGTAAATTATGTAATCCTTTACCGTAAATCGTGACATCGTTACCAAACTGTTCAATCTGGACACCTAGTTTTTGAAAACATGCAATTGTACTTAAACAATCTTCTCCTAATAAAAAATTTGATACTTTCGTCGTCCCTTCCGCTATCGCTCCAAACATAACAGAGCGATGCGAAATAGATTTATCTCCTGGAACAACAATTTTCCCATTCAAACTATTTTTTCGTCCTACTAGTTTCAAACTGTATCCTCCTCACATTTTAAATAAGTTATATGTACAATAGTTCTTCTTATACGTCTACTTCTATTGTAACGTTTTCTTTCTTGAACGTGCAAACAACTCCCCTTATTGCAGTTCAAATGAAAAAGGCTCCTGTAACAGGAGCCTCCACCATTTCTTAAGAATACGTTTCTTCTTTCTTCACTTGTTCTTTTACAAGTTCCGTAAGTAATTCAATAATCTCATCATTTTCTTCTTTTAATCCAACAGTAATACGAATACCATCATGCATACCAAATGCTGCACCAGAACGAACGATATATCCTTTTTTCATTAATCGTTCGAAAGCTTCATTACCAGGTATACCAAGTTTCAAGAAAATGAAATTCGTTTGAGATGGATAGTAGAATACGTTATATTCCTTACAAAATGCATAATATTGATTTAATCCTCCGGCATTTTTCTTCACACACTCTTGTAAAAACTGTTGATCCTCTATTGCCGCTAATGCTACCGCTTGGGCGATAGTTGATGTGTTAAATGGTAGTCTCGCTACCTCTAGCTGCCCAATAAGCTTTGCATCACCAATCGCATATCCAATACGAAAAGCAGCTAATCCATATGCTTTTGAGAATGTGCGTAGCACCATAAGATTTTCGTACTTTTCAAGAAGAGGTAATGTTTGCGGATAATCTTCTGCCCCAGCATATTCATAATATGCTTCGTCCATAATAACGAGCGCTGACTTTGGAACTGATTCTAAAAATGAAAGTAATTTTTGTTTTTCTACATATGTACCTGTCGGATTATTCGGATTACAAATCCATACAATCTTCGTTTTCTCATCTACTTGTTGTAACATTGCATCTAAATCGTGAATGCCATCTTTAAGTGGTACTTCACGAACTTCTGCTCCTTCAATAACAGCATGGTGATGGTATTGCGAGAACGTAGGGTTCGCCATTACAACATTTGTCCCATTATGTAGCAAAGCACGGCTAATCATTTGAATAACTTCATCTAGTCCACTACCAAATAAAAGTTGTTCCGCTTTTACACCTAAATGCTCTGCTACTTTCTCACGAAGCTCAAATGCCGCCCCGTCCGGATAGAGTGCATATTGATTAGCTAACGAAGTTAATGCTTCTGTCACACGCGCAGAGCAGCCAAATGGGTTTTCATTCGACGCTAACTTCACAATTTTTGACAATCCATATTCTCTTTTTACTTCTTCAATATTTTTCCCAGGTACATATGCTCTCAAAGTTAACAATTGCTCTTTTACTCTCACTTTTCTTCCCCCAGTCATTGATATGATTTATAATGTCTTACTTTCACCTTTAATCATAACCGTCACCATTACGAGAATACCTTTAAATATGCATTTCATACCTGTTCTACGACTTTTTTACACCATATCCTTTTGAAATGCTTCTAACGCAATATGAACAGTCTCATCTGAAATAGATACGACATTCACTCCCCCATATTCCTGCATAAGCACCATATGAATTGTTCCAGCATTTGCTTTTTTATCTTGTTTCATCAACTGAACGAGACGTTCTACATTCAAGTCACTTGGCATTTTTGGATAACCGTATTTCAAGAACCACTGCTTCATTTCTTCATAAGAAAGATCAACTTTGTACACTTGCTCACTTAAAAACATAGCAAATAGCATGCCAACCGCTACTCCATCACCGTGAGTAATATTCCCATATCCTAACTCTTTTTCAAGAGCATGTCCTAACGTATGCCCAAAATTCAAATGGGCACGTACACCTTTTTCTGTTTCGTCTTGCGACACAATATTCGCTTTCACAGGAATCGCCTTCGTTAATATATGAATTAACTTTTCATCACGAAGATCCGTTAACGTTTGCACTTCTTCTTTTAACCAATGATATAGCTCCACATCACCAATAAGAGCATGCTTTATCACTTCTGCATAACCTGATCGCCACTCTTTTTCAGGAAGTGAATGTAAAAATGGCGTATGATATACAACAGCTTCTGGCTGATGAAATGCTCCAATCATATTTTTTCCTAGTGGATGGTTAATTGCTACTTTCCCGCCTACTGCGCTATCGTGAGCTAATAAAGTCGTTGGAACTTGGACAAAGCGAATACCACGCATAAACGACGCAGCAACAAATCCAGCCAAATCTCCAATCATTCCGCCTCCAAGTGCGATGATTAAAGAATTTCTATCTAATTTATTTTCAAGAGCCGAAGTGTGAGCCTCATAGAAATTTTCAAAAGACTTCTCTTTTTCGCCACTCGGTACAACAAACGAAAATACTTTTTGCTCTACTTGCAATGCATCAACAACTGTCTGTAAATGCAGTGATGCAACAGCTTCATCAGAAATGATCATTATGTTAGATACTGCAGGATTCATTTTTTGAATAAGCGTTGTTAAGTGTGACAACGCCTCCCTTCCAACATGTACATCATATTCTTTTGATTTCGTTTGAATATGTATGTTCTCCATTAAAATCCCCTCGCATATTCATTATGTTTCTCAATATTTTCACGTATAAGATCGATACGATCTAATCCAAATTGTTCAATTAAAGCTGTTGCGAGCTCCCAAGCCACAACAGCTTCAGCCACAACGCTAGCTGCTGGCACTGCACAACTATCTGAACGTTCAATACTCGCTGTAAAAGGTTCTTTCGTATCAATATCAACACTTTGAAGCGGTTTATATAATGTCGGTATCGGTTTCATAACACCGCGCACAACAACCGGCATACCAGTTGTCATGCCACCTTCTAATCCACCTGCATTGTTCGTTTTTCTTCTGTACCCTTGCACTTCATCCCAAAGGATTTCATCATGCACTTCACTTCCAGGTCTATGTGCTGCTTCAAAACCAATTCCAATTTCAACACCTTTAAAAGCGTTAATACTCATAATTGCCGCTGCTAATTTTGCATCTAATTTTCTATCATAATGTACATAGCTACCTACCCCAATTGGCATTCCTTCTACAACTACTTCAACAATACCACCGATAGAATCACCATTTGCCTTCGCATCATCAATTGCTTGCATCATCTTTTTACCGGCCTCTTCATCTAAACAACGTACAGGAGATGCTTCTGTAGTACTTTGTAATTCCACAATAGAGTTATATTTAATATTTGCTGCCTGTACACCACCAATCTCGATAACATGTCCCGCTACTTGTATACCTAATTCCGCCAATATTTTTTTTGCAACTGCACCAGCTGCAACACGAACTGTCGTTTCACGTGCTGAAGAACGCTCTAATACATTCCTCATATCTCTATGACCATATTTAATCGCACCATTTAAATCAGCGTGTCCAGGTCTAGGTTTCGTAACTTGTCTTTTCATTTCTTTCTCTTCCTGCTCAGTTAACGGCTCTGCACCCATAACCTTTGTCCAATGTGTAAAATCACGATTTTCAACAACAAGTGCAATCGGGGACCCCATCGTCTTCCCATGCCTAACACCACTTACAATTTGCACTTGGTCTTTCTCAATTTGCATGCGTCTACCGCGTCCATATCCTTTTTGTCTTCTAGCTAATTCTTCATTTATATCATTCGCTACTAAAGATAACCCTGCCGGAACACCTTCTAAAATTGTCGTAAGTTGCGGACCGTGGGATTCACCAGCTGTAATATATCGCATACGTTATTCCTCTTTTCGCATATGTATTTATCCCGCTACATAAAGTAGCTATATTATCTTCCATCACTCTTTAAAATACAAAGAAATTATATAGTAAATCGAATGTTTGCTTTCCCTACTTGTAATTGTTCGATTATTTTCATAATAGTAGACCTTTTACTTTACATACCAATATATCATAACAGTCCTAACTTCGTAACTGATCGAAATAAAAAAAGTGCAAGAAGAATACCCCTATTCTTCTCGCACTTTTTACTATTATCACAGTTATTAAAGCGTTTACAAATTATTTCAAAATAATTAGTAAATCCATTGATTCATTAATTTTGAGTAGTCTACTAATTCTTCTTCCTTAAAGAAAATAGCAATCTCGCGTTCTGCACTTTCTAAAGAATCCGAACCGTGGATAATGTTTTTCGCAACAGTTACACCGAAATCTCCACGAATTGTTCCAGGAGCAGCTTCATGTGGTCGTGTTTTACCCATCATATTGCGTGCTGTATCTACTACACCTTCACCTTGCCATACCATTGCGAATACAGGACCAGATGTAATAAAGTCTACTAATTCACCAAAGAAAGGTCTTTCTTTATGCTCACCGTAGTGTTGTTCAGCAATTTCCGGAGTAACTTGCATTAATTTTGCACCAACTAATTGAAAGCCCTTTTTCTCAAAACGAGCTACAATTTCCCCAATGAAGGCACGTTGTACACCGTCTGGTTTTACCATTAGAAATGTTTTTTCCATAAAAAATCTCTCCACTTCTGAATTATGTATGTAATTGTATATCCCCACACACATATTAACACCCTTATCACAATTGCGCAATAGTTTTGAAATAGAGAGATTATTTTATTTTTCAGACAAAACACTAAAATTTTCGTTTTCCAATATACTTTGCGACATTTTGCAACGCATACTTCGCCTGTCCACGAGGGAGTGGTTTTATTATTTCTAATGCTTTATGTAAATAACGTTCACTAAACGAAAATGCTTTATCAATAGCTTCGCTCGCTTTAATATCATCAATAATTTCTTTCATTTCACTTGCTGTTGTATTTTCATGCACAGATGTAATTTTTTGACGAAGAACTGGATCTTCCATGGCATACAAAACAGGTAATGTAATGTTACCTTGTAATAAATCACCACCAGCAGGCTTTCCAAGCTTCTCTTCTGTCGATACGAAATCTAAAATATCATCAATAATTTGATAAGACATACCAACAAAATATCCGTACCAAAATAGACGATTTACAGTATCACGATTAGCACCAGCAGCAATCGCTCCCAACTGACAACTTGCGGCGATTAACAATGCTGTTTTTCGTTTTATCCTTCTTAAATACGTTCTTAAATTTTGATCATAGTTATACTTATCTTTAATTTGTTCGATTTCACCTTTACAAACTTCTAAAATTGTATGAGACAACGCTTGATGTGCATCTGGAATTTCTATATTTGTTATACATTCAAGAGACTTCGCAAACAAGTAGTCTCCTGTATACATTGCAATACGATCTCCCCATTTCGCATTCACTGTTGCGCTACCGCGTCGTAAAAACGCAGCATCAATGACATCATCGTGAACAAGCGAAGCCATATGAATTAGTTCTAATGCAACCGCAACATGCTTAATTGCATCTAACTTATAATCCCCAAATTTCCCTGCAAGCAAAACAAAAACAGGGCGAATCCGCTTCCCACCTGCTTCAATAAGCTGTAATGCCGCTTCTTCTACTAACGGCTGCTCAGAAGCAACTGTCTTCTTCAATTCTTTTTCTATAACATTAATATCCGATCGTAAAAAAGAGTACATAAGTTGTAACTTCATATTGTTCACCTTAACCTAAAACGTCTTTTTTCTATTTTCTATTTTCTATTTTGATTCTGGTTTAATACCTAAATGCATAGCTGCTACACCAAAAGTAAATGGTTTCACTTGCACATTCTTAAGCCCAGCTTCTTCAAACATACGTGCTAACTCTTTCATCCCTGGGAATGTACTAGCAGATTCCTGAAGCCATGAATATTCTTTATAACTTTTCGCAAACATCTTTCCAAATAACGGCATGATATATTTAAAGTATAAGACATATCCTTGACGAAAACCTATCATCGTTGGTTGGGATGTTTCCAGGCAAATTACTTTTCCACCAGGCTTTACTACACGCGTCATTTCTTTTAATACTTGCATGTAATCCGGAACGTTACGTAACCCAAAACCAATCGTTACATAATCAAACGTATTATCTTCATAAGGAAGTTCCATTGCATTTCCATGCATAAGTTCTACTTGCTTTAATTCTAAAGCTTCTACCTTTTGTTTACCGACAGCTAGCATATTTTCGCTAAAGTCTAAACCGTAAACCTTCCCATCTTCACCTACAGCTCCCGCTAGTGCAATTGTCCAATCTGCCGTCCCGCAGCATACATCAAGTGCCTTACTCCCGGGTTTCACATCCATAATTCGCATCGTTTCTTTGCGCCATGCCTTATGCCTTTGAAAACTAATTACAGAATTCATCACATCGTATTTATCAGAAATTTTCTCAAATACGTCATGTACTCTTTCTTCTTTTGATTGTTGCATGCTCGTACCTTCTTCCAATGTAAAGTTGCTTATTTCCTTGATTTATCTCTTAACATAGAAATTATCTCATTAACTTCTGTATGATTCTCTAAAAAATTTTCTTCCTGCTTTCTCATTTCCATAAGCCATTCATTAATTACTGTTTCCAGATTTTTATCATCATCCAATGAGATTTTTTGGACTGCTTGAAAAACAGGTGAATTTTGTTTATCAGCATACAATTGACACTCTTTTTGAAGACGATTTTTTCCTAACACATAAGTTATATATCGTTTCCAATTAGATAACTGAAAATGATCACATGTTTTTTGCAAAAGCGCAGATTCAATTATTACTACACTTTCCATTATGTCTTGAATCGCCACATGTGCTTTTTGATATAGCATAATTTTATGTTCATTAATCTCCTTAATTCCTTCAGCAAGTGCACGAATTAAGATAATATCACAATTCATTGACAATAAGTAATAGTATAGACCACTATAATAATCCCCTGCAAGAACTGTCAATTGACGACGCTTATGGAATCCACTCGTCTCTTCGTTTGCTTTATTTGATACTTTTTCATGTGTATCAAGAGCAATTTGTACAAGCATAATCGTTACGACATAATGATCAATTTGTTCTTTATGTATATTTGCACTTTTTAATGCACCGTATAACAGCGCTATTTTTTCTTCATCAATAAATGGTTCTTCAATATAGTTTATAAAATAAGGATGGCGTAATTTCTCCATCAATTTCTCTTTAATACCCGCATACCCTCCGTAGATGTCACACACAAAAAATCACCCTTGTTTTCTAATTCATAAAATTTATTATAACACATACATTCTATTTTCTATAATCAAAACTTGGCTACTTCTGCCAAACTGCTACCGAATAAAGCCTCAACTTTTATTCATACAAGTTATCTTCGTCTCTAACAACTACAAACATTCATTTACACAAAAGGCAGAAGTAATTTTCAACCTTTATATTCTTGCTCTTTAACATTAAAACTATATCATTTTTTTGTATATAAAAAAAAGAAAAGCAGTTTCCCGCTCTTCTTTAATTCGTCTTAATAAACGATAAAATTTCACTACGTGCTGCTGCATCATTTTCTAACACGCCGCGCACTGCAGTCGTTACTGTTTTCGCACCAGGCTTTTTCACACCACGCATCGTCATACACATATGCTCTGCTTCTACTACTACCATTACACCATGCGGCTCTAGTACTTCCATAATAGAGTTAGCTACTGTTGATGTAATACGTTCTTGTAGTTGCGGACGACGCGCAATTGTGTCTACAGTACGAGCTAATTTACTTAGTCCCGTTACTTTTCCACCTTGCGGAATATATGCAACGTGAGCAACTCCATAAAACGGA
This sequence comes from Bacillus cereus group sp. BfR-BA-01331, assembly GCF_022663915.1. Taxonomy (NCBI): domain Bacteria; kingdom Bacillati; phylum Bacillota; class Bacilli; order Caryophanales; family Bacillaceae; genus Bacillus; species Bacillus cereus group sp. BfR-BA-01331. The sequence continues at coordinate 113,596 of NZ_JAKUGJ010000003.1, read as the reverse complement.
ACAAGATGATGCTCACACATCGAATAGAATGGTATATCTTTTACTAGCACAAGCTCTTCGTGGTCTTCTCCGAATACTTTGTGTAAATGCTCTTTCGGATCCTCATGCATTCCTGAGAATACTTCTGCGTACATTTTCGCAACACGTTTCGGTGTATCAAGTACTCCCTCGCGATTTGGGTCATCTCCGATTGCCTCTAAAATAAGACGTACTGCATGTTCAATTTGTTCTAAATTAACTTTTGCCATCCGCTAGCCCTCCCGAAAAACCTAAAAGTGATACGAACACATTCTAGCATATTTATGTTTTTAAAAGCAAAAAGAAGAGTTTCCAAAAAGGAAACTCTTCTTCCCTGTTAATATGTAAGGATTATTTAACCGCATCTTTTAACGCTTTACCAGGTTTGAATGCAGGTACTTTACTTGCAGCGATTTCAATCTCCTCACCTGTTTGTGGGTTACGACCTTTACGAGCCGCACGCTCACGAACTTCGAAGTTACCGAATCCGATTAGTTGTACTTTATCACCTTGTTTTAAAGCTTCTAAGATAGAATCAAAAACAGCGTCCACTGCTTTTGTTGCGTCCTTTTTAGAAAGGGAACTTGCTTCTGCAACAGCATTGATTAAATCTGTCTTGTTCATGCCATTCACCTCCTCCCAAAGATAAGACTGTATAATGATCATAAAATGAGTCTTACTTTCATTTGTAGGCAATTTTTACAAATTCTATACTACAAAGATGTAGATAAATCATTATCAACGCCTATATTATACGATTCTCCTTTATAATTCAATATTTTTAAGGAAATTGTTACTCTAAAAATGTGAAATTCTGATGAAACTTGACAATTTACAACAAAATATTAGATAATGACTGTTTATTTTTCTATTACTTACTCAAAAAGAAAAAAATCCCTCTACAATTAGAGGGATTTTTTTCTTATAATATAATCGCAATTAATCCGCCAGATCCTTCATTAATAATTCTTTCTAGCGTTTCTTTTAATTTATAACGAGCGTTTTCTGGCATTAGAGATAACTTCGCTTGAATTCCTTCTCTAACAATAGAGCTAAGAGAGCGCCCAAATATATCAGAATTCCAAATTGATAGCGGGTCATCTTCAAAATCTTGCATCAAGTAACGAACTAGTTCTTCACTTTGTTTTTCAGTACCGATAATTGGTTCAAATGTTGATTCTACATCCACTTTAATCATATGAATAGACGGCGCAACCGCTTTTAATTTAACACCGAACCTTGAGCCGTGACGAATAATTTCCGGTTCATCTAAGCTCATATCAGCTAATGCAGGCGCTGCTACTCCATATCCGGTTTGTTTTACCATCCGCAAGGCATCCGCCACTTGGTCATATTCTGTTTTCGCATGAGATAAATCGAGCATAAGCTTTAATAAATGATCTTTCCCTCGAATCTCTACTCCTACTACTTCTTTTAAAATTTGATCATACAATTCATCTGGCGCATATAAATCAATCTCTGCCACACCTTGCCCCATATCGATGCCAGCTAGACTTGCTCGATCAATAAATTCATATTGACTAAACTGCCAAACGACACGGTCCACATCACGAAGACGTTTTATATCCTTTACAGTCTCTTGAACCGCTTCCTGATAACTTTGGCGTAACCAATGCCCTTCATTTAGCACCATTACCCAGCTTGGAAGGTTTACATTCACTTCTAAAACCGGGAACTCGAATAATGCTTCTCGCAGTACGTTATACACATCTGTTTCTCTTAAACTCTCTACACTCATCGCAATTACTGGGATATCATATTCTTCTGATAAACTTTGACGTAACTGCTCCGTATCTGGATGGTATGGCTGTACAGTATTGATAATCATAATGAAAGGCTTTCCTACTTCTTTTAACTCATTTACAACGCGTTCTTCTGCCTCTATATAATCTCTTCTTGGAATTTCACCAATTGTTCCATCTGTTGTAATAACGACACCAATTGTTGAATGCTCTTGAATTACTTTACGTGTTCCGATTTCTGCAGCTTCATGGAATGGAATAGGCTCTTCATACCAAGGAGTATTAATCATGCGCGGACCATTCTCATCTTCATAGCCTTTTGCTCCTGGAACCGTATATCCAACACAATCTACTAATCGAATATTTACTTCAAGACCTTCATCTACTTCGATAGAAACCGCTTGGTTTGGAACAAACTTCGGTTCCGTCGTCATTATTGTACGACCAGCAGCACTTTGAGGCAGTTCATCCTGCGCTCTTTGACGGTCTGACTCATTTTCAATATTGGGAATAACAACAAGTTCCATAAATTTTTTAATAAATGTTGATTTCCCTGTTCGAACAGCTCCTACAACTCCAAAATAAATATCACCGCCTGTGCGTTCCGCAATATCTTTAAAAATATCTACCTTTTCCAAGTGATTCCCTCCCTCAATATTTTTGGGAATAATTCCACGTTTATAGTCAACTAATACCTTCTCTAATGTTGCCTATAATATCTGATATAATATAATGGTATTCTAGAAGTTCGGACAATATATCATATAATTTTGTCCAATTTCATATGACTATTTAAAAATACCTTTTGTTTGCATCGCAAGTTGTATAACATAAAAAACCTTTCTTCTAGAACTTATTCACTAAAAGAAAGGTTCATGACTTATGATTTTAAAAAAATTGGTTCTCCATTTTTTACTGTATACGGCAAAGAGTATGCAGGAACAAACGGGGAATCCTTCGATAGTATACTCCGGATATCTTCACCTTCTTTAAATTGTCCTTCATTTTTTTTCAACGCTTCATATAAGTCGATTCTATAATCAACAAACAATTCTCCTTTTTCATTAATTACAAGAGGGAGACCTTTTCCTGAGTACGGACTTGTCACTTGTGGTACATCTTTATATCCTAGTTTTTTGAAGTCTAATTCATAAACACCATCTGTGATCACTTTTTTAAAAGGTGGATATTGATGTTCATCACGATACATTCTTAGCTTCAATGCCACTTCTTGAATTTGTTCCGCCATTCTCACATCAATTAACTTTACTGTCGGATTTTTTTCAACATCTATTAATACATATTGATATACTCCACCACTTTCATACGCATTCCCTGGTGCCTCTTGTATGTACCTTGGAGCAATTTTTTGAAAATCAATTGGATACTTCTGATAAATCGGCGTACTCATATCACGCGTCTTAATTGGTAATAAACCATCCGTTTGCTCCTTATATGTATTAATGGCTTTTTGTACAACTTGCAACTGGTCTTCATAAGGAATAGCACTTTGTTTCATATTTTCTCTTGGATACATACACCCTGTTAAAATGCTCATGCAACAAAATATTAAAATAATATGGATTTTTTTCACTGACAATCACCTTTTCATGCTAGTATGGACTGTTGCTTTTGTAACATTTACCGACTACACATCCTTTATTGCTCAATAGGGCCACTAAATACAACAAGGAAAATAACAATTCCCGATACAATCATGAGGGTGTACGCTACTAAAGCTGTAATCCCTTTCAAAAATTTATTCTTCATTTTATGCCTACTCAATAAAATAAAACTTACTGCAAGAAACATAAATCCAATTGCCCCTAAAGCAAACCACATTTTCATAAGTCCTTCCGACATATATACACCCCTTTACTTTCAATCTATTTTTATACTATTTTAACAAATTAAAATCTTTAAACAAATAAAAATCATCATTTTTCCGTGAATTGATGATTTTTATTTAAAATAATAAAACCGAAGCACGAAATGATGCGCTTCGGTTGACCAAATATGCCCTTAACAGCTCTATTCCCATTCTTTCATAACTATCATATGCATTCTCTAAACTCTTTGTTTCTCATAATTTATTTTTTAAACATTTTACTTAACGAACCAAAATCCGCCGGCATATTATTGTTAATAATTGCTTTTACAATTTGATCCTCTTGCTCTTTCGGCACTTCGCGTCCTGCCATTAGAGCAACTTGATGAATCAATTGGCGAAGCACTGTCTCATCACGTAAGTTCGCATTTTGAACAGACGACGCTAATTTAAAAATATCTTCTTTGTTCACTTTCGCTTCTTTTTCAATGTTATTAAAAATGTTGTTATCCATTCTTTTCACCCTCTCCTCAAGTTACTCTTCATCCTATGCAGAGATAAAAAATTGGTGAAAAGACCCATAAAAAATAAAAAACGGTAGAAGTACGAAATGTACTTCTACCGCTTTCTTTATAACAAATCAGGTATCGCTTCAACTTCATGTTTTCGAACACGTCCCATCAATGAGCCTACTGCGTCTTTCACATTATTCCCATTGAACAGCACGTCATATAAAGCAGCTGTAATCGGCATTTCAACTTCCATTTTCTCTGCCAATTCATGAGCAGCTTTCGTTGTTCTTACACCTTCTACAACCATACCCATACTTTCTAGCACTTCTTCTAAAGAGTGCCCTTTTCCAAGCATATTTCCAGCGCGCCAATTTCGGCTATGCACACTTGTACAAGTTACAATTAAGTCTCCCATACCAGTTAGACCAGCAAATGTTAACGGATTTCCGCCCATTTTTCTTCCTAAACGAGCAATCTCTGTTAAACCACGTGTCATTAATGCCGCTTTCGCATTATCACCTAATCCAAGCCCGTCAGATATCCCCGCAGCTAGTGCAATAATATTTTTTAAAGCACCACCAAGTTCAACTCCAACGATATCTGGGTTTGTATATACACGGAAATAGCTATTCATAAACAAATCTTGTACTCCCTCAGCCGCTTCCATACGCTTTGCTGCAGACGTAACAGTTGTCGCTTGACGCAATCCAACTTCTTCAGCGTGACTCGGCCCAGATAGCACAACAACATCCTTAATCAAGCTCTCTGGAATTTCTTCCTCAATCACTTCCGAAATACGTTTTGACGTACCTGGTTCGATTCCTTTACTTGCATGAATCCAAGTAATTGGCTCTGTAACAATTTCTTTCATCTCTTGCAATACGTCTCGGTACGCTTTCGTCGGTACTACTAGCAGTACTGTATTTACATCTACTAATGCTTCTTCTAAAGAAGAGTAGGCTACGATTGTGCTTGGCAATGTAATCCCTGGAAGATATCTACTGTTCTCACGCTTCGTATTAATTTCATTCATGAGTTCAGGACGGTTTCCCCAAATACGTACATCATGCCCATTGTCAGCTAATACCATCGCTAACGCTGTTCCCCAGCTACCTGCTCCTATTACTGTGATTTTTGTCATAAAATCACATCCTCTCCATTAGTCTCTTGCTCTAGCGATAATGTGAATCGGCGTTCCTACAAAACCGAACGCTTCACGTAAACGGTTCTTTAAGAAGCGCTCATATGAAAAGTGCATTAATTCTGTATCGTTTACAAATATAACAAATGTTGGTGGTTTTACCGCAACTTGTGTCGCATAGAAGATTTTCAGACGGCTACCATTATGTGTCGGCGTTGGATTCATCGCTACCGCATCCATAATTACATCATTTAATACATTCGTTTGTACACGGATGCTATGGCTTTCATTTACCTCATTGATAACCGGTAATAACGTTTGTGTACGCTTTTTCGTTTTCGCAGATAAGAATACAATCGGTGCATACTCTAAAAATTGGAAATGAGCACGGATGTTTTCTTCAAATGCTTTCATTGTTTTTTCATCTTTTTTCACTGCATCCCATTTGTTTACAACGATAATAACAGCTCGTCCTGAATCATGAGCATATCCAGCGATTTTTTTATCTTGCTCAATAATTCCTTCTTCTCCGTCTAAAACGACTAAAACAACGTCAGAACGTTCAATCGCTCTAAGTGCACGAAGTACACTATACTTTTCTGTACTTTCGTATACTTTCCCTTTTTTACGCATACCAGCTGTATCGATGATTACATAATCTTGATCATCTTTACTATATGGTGTATCAACAGCATCACGTGTCGTTCCCGCTATATTACTTACAATTACACGTTCTTGACCAAGAAGTGCATTTACAAGTGATGATTTCCCTACGTTTGGACGTCCAATTAAAGAGAAACGGATTGTTTCATCGTCATACGCTTCTTCTTCAATCTTTGGAAAATGATTTGCAGCTTCATCTAACAAATCACCAAGTCCTAAACCGTGTGTACCTGAAATCGGGAATGGCTCGCCAAATCCTAATGCATAAAAATCATAAATATCACTACGCATGTCTGGATTATCAACCTTATTTACCGCAAGTACAATTGGTTTTTTAGAACGGTATAAAATTTTAGCAACTTCTTCATCTGCTGCAGTTACACCATCGCGACCATTCGTCATAAAAATGATAACATCTGCTTCATCAATCGCTACTTCCGCCTGTTGACGAATTTGTGTCAAGAACGGCTCGTCTCCAATATCAATTCCACCTGTATCAATAATGTTAAACTCATGATTTAACCATTCTCCCGCACTATAAATACGGTCTCGCGTTATACCTGGTATATCTTCTACGATTGAAACTCTTTCTCCAACAATTCTATTGAAAATAGTAGATTTCCCTACGTTCGGGCGGCCTACTATCGCTATTACTGGTTTCGGCATATACTTTCATCCTTTCAACTTGCTTCTGTTTATTATGTAAAAAACCCTTCTTTGTGCAAGAAGGGATTTGCATTCCAGAATATTTCTCAACGTATCAAAACACCTCACATTATACCACACGTTACTAATGTTTCACAATAATATATACATTATCTTGTAAGCGATGTGCAATACCATCTAAAATAGCCTCTAAATTATTTGCAACAAATTCCAGTTCCTCTGTCGACTCGCAAATAAATAAAGGGGCACCACCTGCAAATTTCTCTGGCGTTGTTGTAATGACTGCGAGAATAACACTTTCTAACATCATCTCTTATCTCCCCTTCCTTTCGGAGCTTCTGATGACATATGAACAGCACTCTCTAATGTTGGTACATTTCCGATTACCCCTATCGCTTTTTCTGCATCTTGATCTTGCGGCAGAACAAAAACCCCAACTCTCCCATCCTCTAAATCACGCTTCGCTAACGGTACAAGTGCCGGCGTTCCAGAATCTCTATATATTCCTAAAGCAACCGAAACATCATGTAAAATAGCTTGCCGTTGTCCTAAGTTTGAGATTGTAACCATCGCATCTATCGATTTTGGTTTTAAAATAAATCCCATTCCATATTTCATAATTTCTTCTTGCCTTGCTGGCAATCCAATATTCATAATGTAAATATTATCAATATAAAGTCCCGCTCCTTCAAAACGAAGTGGAACATGCTCTATTTCTACAAGGTCATGAAGTCTTTTACCTGACATTAATTTTTTCGCAATGAAAAAACTTACTATACCAGTAATTACCCCGGCAATCCATGAATCGAATCCTATATACGCAAACGTTGTTACAAACGACGTTAACATCGCCAAGTAGTTACGACTTTCAAATACTAATGCAATTCCTTCAATGTATGTATTACCACGTGGTACGAGCTCATATCCATCTAATTGTTGAAGTGTATTTCTTTCCATATTGCGCACATCACGAAATTGCGTCGCTGCTAACGTAAGAAATGTAATTGCAGAGAAATCTTTTTTCAAAACAGACGGAATCGCAATTGCTCCTAAGGCAGCCGCAATTAATCCCATCGCGATATGAATAATTTTCCCGTGAAGCCTCGTCGGATATTGCCTCGTATCGGTACGAAGCATTAACAACCTAGTTATTGTACCTGCAATTACGCCACATAAAATAGCTGGTGTATATTCAGTCATGTATTACCCTCGCCTTTCTTTTACGTGTTTTCCTCTTAAATTGTTCCATATATACCGATGCCTTTGTAATCCAAAGTAAAATCGCCATAAATAAAGTGGAAACAGCAGCAACATCTAAAAAAGCTAAACTGCCGTATTCATAAGGAAAATGTAATTTACGAAAAATCAGCGTCACCAATAATTCTCCTTGTAACATCCCTATATATAAGGAGCATAATCGTAATATGCGATCCCCGTGCAATAAAACCGATGCATACACAAGTGCACCACTTAACAGCAACAACCTATCAACCACAATCCAAATTGGATCATATACTTCTAACAAATGAAAGCTTGTATATAACATTGCAATAATAAGTGCCGAAAGTAAGGTATATAATTTTTTCCAAATAGAATATAACGCGATACCTACAAAAGAAATAATACAAAGCAAAAGGGCATTTACCGATATCGTGAAAGAAGCAATCGTCACATTTAACGGAGAACAAATAATAAAAATTAATATACAAGCACTTATCTTCCAACGAATAGATTCCTTTTTCATAAAAAAGGTCACGACAATCCACCCTATCCAAGCAACAAAATAAAAAGTACTCCCATCCATCATTTCACCTCCTATGATTTCCATTATGGGAACTTTTTATGAAAGTTAATCCTCCTTTTCTTTGTGCATAGTTTTTCTCATAACAGCAAAACTTTTAATAAGGAGGTGTAACTCACAATGGGTAAAGATCGCCAAGAACGAAAGCTAAGAGAATCACGCCGCGTTGAATCTGATCGCGACCAATCACTTCAATATCCCGGTGCAACAAGTCTTGATACACCGGAGCAAGCTCGAAAGCAAAATCAGCATTAAATAAAGTGAAACCTCAGTGGGGGGTATCCATCCCCACTGATTATTAGCCCACACCAATCGAGCTGCCCTCAAATAGGCAATACAAAAAGACGGTTTCGATATTGTACGAAACCGTCTTTTTACACAATTATTTTATTTATTTCTACTCGTAATATAATTCTTTTGTTTTCGCATTATAAACCCTATCACTCAACGAGGCATCAATCGTAACTACACCTGTTGGTTTTTTAGAATATGTAATAACATAATACGTATGTAGAGAAGGATTTTTACTCTTTACCTCTACACGTACATAATCCGTCTCTCCTATCTCATTTAACTTTCGCTCAACCTCTTTTTTCGCACCTACAATATCTTCTTTTTCTCCTTTAATTTCCCTACTCACAATGGTATTTCCTTGATCAGAAAGTAATACTACTTCAGCATTACTTAAACTCACTTCATTTGGTATATTAAAATAATAAATTGCATACGAATCTTCCGATGGGTTTTTGTCTTCTCCTAATTCCCTTGGCAAAATTAGTGCTTCTATTCCCCTTCCTTCATTCACCGTTGTATTCCTATACAATTTATTCCCGACTGCGATTGCAATATTCGCCATTTTAATTGCTAATTGTGCTGTTGTTGAACTAGAATCTCCTTCTCTTACATTTGAAGTTAATGAAATTTCAACCTTTTTATTATATCCAGAAACCGCTGTATCTTCTCTTATATTTCGTGCATGGATGTTAATATCTTCACTATTATATTTAATCCGTCCTATTGTATTTTTACTATTTGAAGATACATTATCTCCTTTTTTATTAACATCCTCATCCCCTAAATTATTGTAAATTTTTCCTTGTTTCTTTTGACTCTTAAATAGCAATCTCTTATCTTGTTTTATCGCTAACCAGCTATATAGAGAGGAATACTTTCTTACTTTTACCATGTTTTTCTCCACAAACATGGCAAAAGTAAGATTCCTCCAATAATTCAGCAGCACATTTTCTACATTTCTTCATTTTTATAACCCTTTTTTCAATTTTAGCTTTTCCGCACAATATTCATATATACTTTTATTATAATATAAATTCTCTCTTTTTTCCATTTATAGAATTATATAGAATGATAATTTCTCGCCCTCCCTCTTCATTTTACGAAAATAAAACGCAAAAAAATCAACCGGATGGTTGATTTTTTATCGCCTACTATAATATGCAGTGTCAATCCCTCGCTGCGCTAACCAATGGTACGTTTCACCTTTTACAACAAGAGGTACAGATTGTAACTCTTCTATCGTCTTCACGCCAAGAGCTGTCATAATAAATTTTAAATCTGTATGTAAAAGATCAATTTCATCCACTAAATTCTCAACACCATCTTGCATTAAAATACGTAAAAAGTATCCAGCAAACGCAGTTGTATTCGCCCCTAATGCGATTGCCTTCGCCACGTCAAGTGCTGTTTGTATACCCCCAGATGCAATAAAAGAGAGGTTATTATTTGTAGAGGTTGCTTCAATAATCGAGGTAGCTGTTTGTATGCCCCAGTTATTAAAATAAGAAAGCATTCGCTGTCTTCTTTCATTTTCAACAGCAGCAAAATTCGTACCACCTTGTCCGCCAATATCAATTGCTGTTATACCTATATTCGCTAACTGTTGTACTGTTTCCTTACTCATTCCAAAACCGACTTCTTTTACGATGACAGGTACTTTACTTTTTAAAACTATTTTCTCAATCCGCTGAAGTACACCAGTAAAATCACGGTCTCCTTCTGGCATCGTTAACTCCTGTATGACATTTAAATGAATTTGCAGTGCATTCGCTTCAATCATATCAACGGCACGCTCTGCCTGTTCGACAGTTGCCTCACTTCCTAAGTTTGCGAAAAAAATCCCATTCGGATTTACTTTCCTAACAACTTTATACGAAGCCGATTCACTTTCATCTTTTAAAGCTGCCATTTGCGAGCCTACAGCCATAGCAAGGTTATGATGTTTCGCTACATATGCTAATTGCTCATTAATATGTAATGTTTGCTCTCCTCCACCACCAGTCATCGCATTGATAAAAATCGGCGAACTTAGTGAAAGTTCGCCGATTTTTGTTTCACATGTTATAGTGTCATAACTTGAATTTGGCAAGCTTTGATGCACAAAATCAATATCATGAAAGCCATGCGTACGAGACTGACCAGTAGAAAGAGCATATTCAATATGATCTAATTTACGTTTTGCCCTTACCACTTGTACCCCTCTTTATTTCTTTAATTTTTTCAGTTGTTCACCAATAATATCACTTAACTGGAAAGTAGCCGAATCAGCATTTGGCTCATATTGGCTATAATCTTCTGTTACATTATTTTCTTCAAGCGTTTCTTTTATGCTTAAAGAAATACGTTTTTCTGCTACATGGACTTCAAGTACTTTCACTTTTACTTCTTGTCCCATTTCCAATACTTCATTTGGATTTTTCACGTGACGATTTGCAATTTGAGATACATGTACAAGCCCTTCAACACCAGGTAAAATTTCAACAAACGCACCGAATGTAACAAGGCGTTTTACTACTCCCTCACGAATATCTCCAGCTTTTATTTCACCAGCAACATTTTCCCAAGGTCCTGGCTGAGCTGCTTTAATTGATAAAGAAATACGTTGCGTATCAGCATCAACAGATAACACTTTTACCTTTACCTTTTGACCTTGCTCTAATACCTCAGAAGGTTGCTCTACACGTTCGTGTGAAATTTGTGAAATGTGAACTAAACCGTCCACACCACCAACGTTAACGAAAGCACCAAAATCCGTTAATCGTTGTACTGTTCCTTCAACAATATCCCCTTCTTTTAACGAAGAGATTGCTTCTTTTTTCTTAGAATCTAGTTCTAGTTCTACTACCGCTTTATGTGAAAGAATAACACGATTTTTTTCACGGTCTAATTCAACAATTTTCACCGCTAATGTTTTTCCTTTATAGTCAGCAAAGTCTTCTACATAATGTACCTCTACAAGTGAAGCTGGGATAAATCCACGAACACCAAGGTCCACAACTAACCCACCATTCACGATATCTTTTACAGTAACATCAAATACATGACCAGAATTAAATTTTTCTTGTAATTCTACCCACGCTTTTTCTGCGTCAACAGCTCTCTTAGATAAAACAAGATCATCATCTTCTAATTTAATAATTTTCAATTCAAGTGTTTGATCTAATTCTACAACATCGCTTGCTTTTTCAATATGAACGTTAGCTAATTCACTAATCGGAATTACGCCATCTGTTTTGTATCCAACATTTACAAGAACTTGTTTCTCTTCAACTTTCGTTACAGAACCTGTAACAACGTCACCAACTTGTAATTCTTTTGAATTCATAACTTCTTCATTCATTTTCTCTACCATGGAAATACCTCCCTACAGAATTGACAAAGCATTTGTATGTATATACGAAATGAAAACAAATGTTTTCATTTGCATGTTTAAGAATTTATCATCACATATTCTGTTTCAATACAGTTCACAAGAAGCTATATTAAATCTATATAAATAGTATACAGCAAAATCATCTTGAAGAAAGTATGATTTGAAATATAATAGCGAATATATTCTGACAGTTTTTTTCCTCTGTAACTAACTTCTTACAAATTAGCCCATTTGTCAAGAAAAGAGACTTATAATTAACTTATCCTTTACATTTCAAAAAAAAAGAAAGAGGATAGTCCTCTTTCTTTATTTCGCAAATACTCCTGAAACAATACCCATAATTTTTTGGACAACTTCTTCAATTGATAAAGAAGTTGTATCTAATTCCAATGCATCATCAGCTTTTTTCAAAGGAGAAACTTCGCGTTCTGAATCTAATTTATCACGCCTAGCAATTTCTTCTTTTAACTGCTCTAAATTAGAATCGAAACCTTTATTCATATTTTCTAAATGTCTTCTTTCCGCTCTTTCTTCTACAGAAGCAAGCATAAAGATTTTCACTTCAGCATCCGGTAGTACATGTGTACCAATATCACGGCCATCCATTACTACGCCGCCTTTTTTAGCTAATCCTTGTTGACGACGTACCATTTCTTCACGAACAAGACGATGCTTTGCTACAATAGATACGCGATTCGTCACATCTGGCGTACGAATCACCTCAGAAACATCTTGTCCATTTAAAAATACAAGTTGTGTATTTTCCCCTTGCTGAAATTCAATATTTACATTTTTTACGACTTCCATTAACTTTTCTTCATTTTCAATATCCACTTTTTGTTCAAGGGCTGCATATGTAATAGTACGGTACATTGCGCCTGTATCAATGTAAACATATGAAAGTTTTTTTGCAACAACTTTTGCAACTGTACTTTTCCCAGCAGCCGCTGGACCATCTATAGCAATCGAAATTCGTTTATCCATTGTAACACCTCATTTTTCACTTATAAAACAAAACGAAAAGCAGGTATTCTCCCCCTGCTTCTTCTCATTTGCCTCACGTCATTAAATCCTCAATAATTGTAGCATAATCCATCATAGAAGAAAATGAAAACTACTTATTCACCTGTAAGATTTCCACCTTATTTTTCGTGACGACACCTTCGTAATAAACAATTTTCGATAAATATTTCACTGAAGATTTATGTATAAAAAGCAGTTGGACGACAGAAAGAAAAATAAATTGAATCAGTAATATACGAATTATAATTTTCTCCACTTTTTTCAAAAAACTCACTCCTTCCCTCTCTACACTTACACATCTACTCTCATAAATTTCCACAAACAAAACCTAACCTAATAACCACTTACCGGAGCACACTTAAAGTAATTTATTTTATTGTCATTTTCTAAGCATACTTTTATACATTTTCATTGTCGAATTTACTCAAAACATGTTATGTTCTAAATGTATTTTTCAACTTGAAAGGGGTATAAGCATTGAAAAGAATCCTAGTTTTACACACAGGTGGAACAATTGCAATGGAGGAAGATAAAGAAACTGGGGTCGTACAACCAGGTAAAAAGAATCCTCTTTTAAAATTTATTCCTGATTTAGAAGGCGATGTTGATTTAATTGTCGAAGATGTGTTCCATCTTCCATCTCCTCACATGACTCCTAGCGAAATGCTACAATTGCAAGTCATCATTGACGAAAGAGTAAAACAAGACGATATTCACGGCGTAGTCATCACGCATGGTACCGATACATTAGAAGAGACAGCTTATTTTCTTGATTTAACAGTTCAAGCAACTATCCCAATCGTTGTGACAGGGGCAATGCGTTCTAGTAATGAATTAGGTGCCGATGGTCTATATAATTTCTTATCAGCTGTAAAAGTTGCTAGTAGTAATGAAGCTGCTGAAAAAGGCGTTCTAGTCGTATTAAATGACGAAATACATTGTGCTACAAATGTAACAAAAACGCACACAAGTAATGTCGCGACCTTCCAAAGTCCACAGTACGGACCAATTGGCATGGTAACAAAACGTGGTGTTGTTTTCCATCATGCTTTAGTGCATCACGAAACATGCACAGTACGACAGATTTCTAAAAACGTTGTCGTTCTAAAAGCATACGCAGGTATGGATGATACATTATTATCAGCAATCGAAACACTACCAGTAGACGGAATTGTTATTGAAGCACTTGGACAAGGTAATTTACCTCCAAGAACACTTCCTAGTCTAGGGCGATTAATAGAAAAAGGCATTCCAATTGTATTAGTTTCACGCTGCTTTAACGGTATCGTTCAAGACGTATACTCTTATGAAGGTGGCGGAAAACAATTAAAAGATATGGGCATTGTTTTCACCTACGGTTTAAACGCTCAAAAGGCGCGAATTAAATTACTAGTCGCACTAGAAAACACAAACTCTCACGAAACAATCCAACATATGTTTATGCACGATTAAAAAAGAAGCTGTCGAAGATTTCGACAGCTTCTTTTTATTCTTCTCTTGATGCAATGGTTTGCGCAATCGCATCTCCATGGAATCTACCGTTCTCGATAAATATTTCATTTGCGTTATTCCCCGCAGCAATTACACCTGCAATAAAAATATTTTCAGCGTTTGTTTCCATACTACCCTCTATATAAATCGGGCGCCCTGTTTCTTCATCAATCCGAACTCCCATTTTTGTTAAGAAGCTGTGGTCTGGATGGTAACCCGTCATAGCAAATACAAAATCGTTTTGAATTGTATTTGCCTCACCATCTACTGTATACGTCAACGTATGCTCAGTAATTTCTTTTACATGCGCATGGAAATGCATTTGAATTGTCCCATTTCGTACTAACGCCTCAAATTCCGGCAAAATCCACGGCTTAATACTTGGCGAGTATTCCCCACCACGGTATAGAACTGTTACACGTGCACCCGATTTAACAAGCTCTAACGCTGCATCTATACTTGAATTTTTACCACCTATTACAACGACATCTCGATCAAAATAAGGGTGTCCTTCTTTGAAATAATGAGCTACTTTCTCAAGTTTCTCACCAGGTACATTCATATAATTCGGATTATCATAATATCCAGTTGCGACAACAATGTATTTCGCAACATATATTTCTTTGTTTCCGTCACGCTTCGTCGTTTCAACTTTAAAAACATCACCATCTTTTTGAACTTGTTCCACTCGTTCAAATGCATTTACACGTATAGATTTACGCTTTACTACTTCACGATAATACGCAAGCGCCTGATTACGAAATGGCTTACGATTTTCTGTAATAAAAGCAACTTCACCAATTTCTAATTTTTCACTAGAGGAGAAAAATGTTTGATGAGTTGGATAATTATAAATTGCATTTACAATGTTTCCTTTTTCGATTACTAACGGATTTAACCCCACTTTTTGCAACGAAATCGCCGCTGCTAATCCGCATGGACCGCCTCCGATAATAATAACTGTTTCTTTTTGCATACTTAGTTCACTCCTAGTCTTCTACCTCTGCTCTATTTATATAAACAAGAAAAAACCTACTTACAGCAGTAGGCATCTATCTTTATTGTATTCATTTTTCATATATTTGTCATCTAAACGAAACATACATCCGATAGACATCTGCTAAAAACTGCTGAAATTTAATTCCTTGTTGCCCTAATACATTCTCAGGATCGATTTTCCGAGTAGGATCCAACGTTTTGTGTGACACAATAGCCTTTTTAGGATTTAAACCGAAATTTTGACATAAATAAGCGTGATACCACGTAAAACGAGTATACGCCTCCCAAAAGTTTACGTCGCCACCATAGCAAAGTTCAACCCCAATTGCAGCCTTATTCGCATCATAACCGAATAACTCATTATCCGTTGGCACATTGTATCGAACATGGTACGCAACTTCATTTATAGGGACAATTTCTAATATTGTTTTATCATCAATAAATGTATGCGCTGAAGCTTTCGGTTGTATTTCATTAAAGTAATCCCGATTTCCTATCGCATTGCTACCAGGGTTCCCCGTGTCATGACTTACAATAAATCTTACTTTTGAAAGAGGAATTCCTGGTCGTGAATTTCCATACCCAATATAGTTACGCTCTATAGGGAACATCGCCATTACTACCAACTCCCGCCCTAAAAAATTACCTTACTTCCTTATATATGTATTCGGTGGCAATGTCCTTATGGCATATTTCTTATGCGAAGAGAACATCGAAAATATTTGATGTGAATACCATAAATAATACAATACTTACAGCCACCCCATAAAAACCGTAAAACCAAACACAATCTTCTTTCGTATCTAAACCGAAAAACTTATTTACCGATTGTAATAATGTGCCACGCTTGCTTTGTTTGTTTCGTAATACTCCCACTCGTTCTACAACATCTGCTGGCATCATAAATCTTTGGTCTACTGTCATTTTCATCATTTATCTCTCCTTAAAATCATTTCCGTTTTGCTTATCTAAGGAAAGTATAGCACGTTTGTTCGTGTAGAACAAGCGTTCTTTTTTATTTTTTATTCTATTTTTCACCAAACCAAGTAATAATTGTGAATATAAACGCGATAATTGTTCCAACTACAACTGCACCAAATATTAAAAACAATAATCCTTCGCCGAACACCCTAACGACACTTGTTTTTCGGGCTCTCTTAGCTCTTGCAAGTTCACCCTCTAACACCTAATTGGTCTACTCGTTCCATTATTTCATTCCCCATATACAACACCTCATTTAATACTTCAACAAAAAAACGCGATTCCCTCGAAAGGAAATCACGTTTTCTCAAAACATTATATATTATACCCAACCTCTGAAGCGACTAGCCTCAGCCATTTTACGAACACCAATCATGTATGCAGCTAAGCGCATGTTCACTTTACGAACTTGTGATGTTTCATAAATTGAATCGAATGATTTTACCATTACTTTTTCTAAACGTTGTTCTACTTCTTCCTCAGTCCAGTAGTAACCTTGGTTATTTTGTACCCACTCAAAGTAAGATACCGTAACGCCACCAGCACTTGCTAATACGTCTGGAACAAGTAAGATACCACGATCTGTTAAGATTTTTGTTGCTTCTAATGTAGTTGGACCATTTGCAGCTTCAACCACAATTTTCGCTTTAATCTTATCAGCATTTTCTCCTGTAATTTGGTTCTCAATTGCAGCAGGAACTAAAATGTCGCAATCAAGTTCTAACAGTTCTGTATTTGAAATTGTATTATTAAATAGTTTTGTTACAGTACCGAAGCTATCGCGACGATCTAGTAAGTAGTCAATATCTAATCCATTCGGATCATGTAGTGCACCGTAAGCATCTGAAATTGCAATTACTTTCGCGCCTGCATCATGCATAAATTTAGCTAAGAAGCTACCCGCATTACCAAATCCTTGAACAACAACGCGTGCACCTTTAATATCAATGTCACGTTTTTTCGCAGCTTCACGAATACAAATTGTTACACCTTTTGCAGTCGCTGTTTCACGTCCGTGTGATCCACCTAATACAAGTGGTTTACCTGTAATAAATCCTGGTGAATTAAATTCATCGATACGGCTATACTCATCCATCATCCATGCCATAATTTGTGAGTTTGTAAATACATCTGGAGCCGGAATATCTTTTGTCGGACCAACAATTTGGCTAATTGCTCGTACATAACCGCGGCTTAATCTTTCTAATTCACGGAAAGACATCTCACGTGGGTCACAAATGATTCCACCTTTACCTCCACCATATGGTAAATCAACAATACCACATTTTAAACTCATCCAAATAGAAAGTGCTTTCACTTCATTTTCTGTTACGTTTGGATGGAAGCGAATTCCACCTTTCGTTGGACCAACAGCATCATTATGTTGTGCACGATATCCTGTAAATATTTTAACAGTCCCGTCATCCATACGAACTGGAATTTTCACTGTCATCATACGAATTGGTTCTTTCAATAATTCATATACTTCGTTTGGATAACCCAATTTTTCTAATGCTTCATTAATTACAATTTGTGTTGAATTTAACAATTCAAAATGTTGTTCCCCTTGTTGTTGTGTTTTCGTTTGAGTTCCCTTTTCGGCTACCATAGTAAGTAAACCCCCTGTAATTTCACTTGTTTAGTAAACCTTCATTGCCTAGTATACACCGTTAAATTTGGAATGCAATAGAAAACGCTAACAAATATATACAAACTATTTTGTATTGCAAGCGTTTTCACTATTATTATAGTCCTTTTATTGCTTTTAGAAAAGTAAAATACTTAAATATTTAAATATTTTTTATTTTCATCAAAATACATTCGATAAAACAATTATTTCATCAAGAAATACTGATTACATTTTAACATACAGATCGGCTAGTCTTGTTACCTACACTTCGTTTTATAGATTTTAGATTTTCAGCTGAATAAAAATAAAACCTCAAGCTACGTTACATTAGCTGAGGTTTTGTTTTTTCACAAAGTAATTGTATATTTGTTCAATTGCTTGAGAATCCATTAATTCTTTACCATATTCCATTACGCGGTAAATTGTTGCTGTTGAAGGATTACCGTACTCCGCTAAAATAGCTATAAAATCCGCCTTCAATAATTGAAATTGCTCTTCTTCTTCTATCCAAAGATAAAAACGATCATCCCACGTATACAACTTCCCATCAGTTACACCAAGGTTATATAAGCGATTTGACAAATTGATTACATCATCTAATGTAGCAAACTCGTAAAGTATATGTTCACTTTCATCAAGAGTCACTTGCATTTCAATAAACTCGTCACGGAACTCATCTTCTGTGTCCACTTCGTGATTTTCTTTTGTTACAATTACAACCATACCTTGAGCTTGTAGAGAAAATACTTCAACAGCAATCGGTCCATCCGCTTCAAACCCTAATTCTGTATTTGCTTCTTGCATCATATCACGGAATAGTTGCTGTACTTTCGGTGCATTTCTCCACAAATCTTCTTTCGTTAATCCTCGTTCAGATAAATCATCAAATGTTAGGAAAATTTTAATCTTATTATAATTTAAACGTTCCAGTCTCATCTCATACCCTCCCTACGTAACCATTGCATCTAATTTTTATTATATGAAATAGAAAATAGATGGTTCTTTTCGAACGACTATTCCGACATCTTTAACCATCCATCCCATTCTTCTTTCGTGTTACCAATTAGGATATTTTGAAGATTTAATTGATCTCCAATACCTTTTCTTCCTATAAAACCACCAGAGATGTTTTCATTTTTTTCTTGTAACAAGTCAATAAATTCTACTGCCTCTTCAAGTTCTCGTTCATCATCAAAAGATATAAACAAATATTTAGGTTGTAATTGTTCAATAGCTAGTAAAATACCTTCTTCATCTAAACTTGTCCCCATATACATTGTTTGATATCCTTTTAGTCGTAAATACGTCGCGAAAATAAATCCTTTTAATATATTATTTTCTAAGACGAAAACCTTGTTAACGGAAGAATACACCGACGCATTATGATAGATCATTCCTAAACGTGTTTGTAAGAATGATACAACATATTTGAATTGCGACATTGTAATCTCATTATTACTTTTTAAAGTTAACAACTTGTTTGCCACTTGAAGAATGATGCTTGCAACAACCTTTTCCGTTGAATATATACTAAAAACCTCGTTTAATAATGCAGAAATTGTAATTTCATCAAATTCTAACAAAGCTTGTAGTATATCGTCCACTAAAACAACTTCTGTATCAGTAATTTTTTCTTTTTGAACGTTGTTCTGCAACCGATTCCCTTCTAATAACTGAACTGCTTGTCCAATCATCATCCCCTCAGAAACTTTGTTCATTAACCATTTCAAAATATGAATATGCTCTTCTGTATATAAACGATGCCCCGCACGATTTCTCTTTGGGGCAATAATATGATAGCGTCTTTCCCATGCGCGAAGTGTACTCGGTTGAATTCCGAGTATATTTGAGACAGCTTTTATATTATATTTTCCATTTGAATTCGGCATTATTTCCCTCCGCATAACGTAATGATATGTGTTTGGGAAGGTGCCCGAAAACGAAGAGGGAACAATGTTGTTCCATACCCATTACTAACAAAGAGAGTTGTATTAGAATGCTTATATACGCCACCCTTTAAATACTTTTCAGATGGAAGCAACCGAATCTGGCCTCCATGTGTATGTCCACTTAATACGAGCGAAATTTGTTCATTACCAGACATTTTCTTTATTATATCTGGGTTGTGACTAATTAAAATGCGAAAACCTTCTTCTTTACAATCAGACAACGCTAAATCTAAACGATCTCGTTCTAATCCAACATCATCGATACCGAGTAAGCAAATTTTCTCTCCTAATTCAGACTCAAATACAACTCTTGTATTATCTAATACCTTCACATTATTTTCTATTAATAAAGCATCTAATTCGTGATATTCAATTTCATAGTCATTATTTCCCCATACAAAATATACAGGGGCTATTTCTCTTAACTTTTGAATATTTAAAGAGATTTGCGATAAAGGTACTCCTTTTTCAGCTAAATCACCGCCAATAATTACGATATCTGCTTTTCCTTTCACTCGTTCAATTAGCGAGCTAGAAATGATCCTTCTATGAATATCCGAAATAAAAAAAACTTTAACTTTTTGAAAACCTTCCGGAAATTCTTCGAATACTAAAGTATGTTCCAACACTGTATTACGCATCGCTTCTTTATACATTCCAAGAAGACATACAAAACCAATGCATATGAGAGTACATAATAATATAATCCATGACATATATTTTTTACTCTCCCTCCTCGTAAAGTATAGTCCTTAATTTTATGTGGAGCTATATATCACTCATTTAGCTAGCTCTCATACTTCGTGGACTTATCTTTTATAGGAATTTTCAATTCTTGTCCTACCTTCACTTCGTCTTCTTGTAAATCATTATACTTTTTTATTATTTCTATCCCATCTTCATCTGAGAAATATTGCTTCGCTATACTTTCTAAAGTTTCTCCATCTTTCACAACATGAGTTGCTACTTTCTCAGACTGCTTCTTTGATTCAGTCTTAGCGGAATCAAAGAAAATTACTTCAAACGCACTTTTCTCAGCATTATTACTATCACTTTTTACCTGTATATATTTATCCGTATACCATAGGATACTAATAGGTAACAATATGAACAAAAATGTTAACACTCGGACGAAAATGTGATTCATTTTAAACTTTGGTTTGTTCTCTTTATTTCTATGAATTTCACTACGCGGCGGTAAACTTTCATCTTCTTCCACTTGCTCAACTTCTAACTCCTCTTCAAAATCAGGAATTCGTTTTCTCATGTTGTTCACCACCACCTTCCATTTATTTTCTTAATTGGAGCCCCATTATAAAATCAACAAGAAAGTGTGCAAAGATTGTTATAAACAAATTTCCTGTCCACTCGAATACATAACCAAAAACAAAACTAATAAAGCAGACGAAACAAAACAAAAAAGGCTTCGTTATATACCGAATATGTAACACAGCAAAAATTAAACTCGCTATTACAATTCCGAAATGAGTCTGCACTACACCTCTAAATAAAAACTCTTCCGCAAAACCAATAATAAACGTGATAACGAGTAAATGCATGACAGAAATCCCTTGAAACATTCTATCGTTAATGCCACCATCATCAAACCAAGATTCTGGAAACACTCGCATTGCAACATAATCTAATAACACAATACAAATCGCTAACAAGCTACCTATTAAAAGTATAGAAACCGGTTCCCATTTCCATAAACTATAAACTTCTCTTTTATCTTGAAATAATATATATGCTAGTAAACAACCGATACCAATAATGATTAGTTGTGTTATGTAGAGATTCAGTCTTATTTCTCTCGGACTCATATCTTCAACATTATGCCTTTGAATGTTCATCATTCCTCCATCTTTCCTAGGCCGAAAAGCTTTTGTAACTCTGTTTCCCAATTATAGTCGAAAACTAACTGTTGCGCTCGTCTTTTTTTATAATCCGTTTTTGTAATACCACAGTAATCACAACAGTTTTCTATCTCTTTTTCTTTTCTATAACCGAATTGTTGTAATAAATATTCACGTCTACATCCTTGAACTTGTATCCATGACTTCATATTTTCTAGCTCACTATATTTATTACGTATTCTCACTTCCACTTCCGCTATTAATCTGTGCATTATTTCATCTGACAAGCTCTCTAGCATGAGATTTCGCTGTTGTATGATTCCAAGATGTTCGAGATGATAACGTGTAAAGCGCCAATACTGTTCATTAAATCTTGCTGCATTATAACAAATTTCTTCTACATCTTCTAATGGTAATACTTTCGTTTGAAACATTCTTTCTTGTAGTAACGAAAATAAAAATTGTATTTGCGATTTACTTGGTAATTCATCTTCAATGATTGAAATTGGCAAATCGTGATCCAATGGACTACATAATAAAATGGCTATACTCAATTCTCCATCTCTTCCCGCTCTTCCAATTTCTTGTAAATAGGAAGCTACATTTGTCGGATATTGAAAATGAATAATATATCTTGTATTCGCCTTATTTACCCCCATCCCAAAAGCACTTGTACATATTACAATTTGCAACTGGTCATTCATAAACTGCTGTTGAATTAACATACGCTCTTCATGTTCCATACCACCATGATAAAAAGCTACACCTGTAATTCCTTTTCCTCTTAAATACTCGGTTAAACGCTCTGTCCAGGCCCTACTTGAACAATAAACAATACCAGGCCCCTGCAAATACATTACATGCTCAAAAAGCGCCTCTTTTTTTTCTTCTATTGTTTCCACAAATTGCACTTCCATCGCAATATTTGGACGATCAATTGAGTACACATGCTCAGCAATATTTTTTAGATTTAAACTTTCCGCTATATCTCGCAGTACATCCTTTGTCGCAGTTGCTGTTAATGCTAGTACCGTCGGAGATCCGATACTCTCAATTACTTTATCTAATTTTTTATAATCTGGCCGAAAATCATAGCCCCATTGTGAAATACAATGCGCTTCATCTACGACAAATAATGAAATATGAATTTTTTTCAATTCTCTTATTAGAAGTTCCGACTGCAACATCTCTGGTGATACGAAAACAAATTTATAAAAAGATAGCTTTTTCATTGCTTCTCTTTTTTCAATTAACGTCCGAAAACTATTCAATGCAATAACTCGATTTTTCACGACATACTTTAATTGCGTAACTTGGTCTTCCATTAAAGATAATAATGGTGATACAACAAGCACCGTACCCTCTTGCAGAAGCCCCGGAAGTTGATAACACATTGACTTTCCCCTTCCAGTCGGAAGCATTGCTACAACATCTTTTCCTTCCAATAAGTCCGTAATAACTCCTTTTTGCCCCGGACGAAATTCAGAATATCCAAACCACTTATATAAATATTCCTCAAGCTTCATTTATACCCTCCATCCGTGCCAATACAAGACGTACTTCAAAATAAGAGATTTCCTCTCCAACCGCTTGCTTCAACACACGCAATTTACGTGTTTGTAATGCTTCGATTACTTTTGTTACTTTTTCCATTTTTTCTTTTTCCATAAACATTTCAATAGAAAATTCTTTTTCTCGTAAAGCAATTTCTACAAAATGGTCTTCTATCGTGGCAACCTTCAAATTCCGAATTGTTGCTATTTCTTCTAAAGAGCGTCCTTGTCTCCAAAGATTATATGTTTTTTTCGTTGATAAACTAAATAAATCAGCTTTCTCATTTGGATACGATATAATTTCAGCTAATAATGGAAACTCGTTTTCTTTATTGCGAACTTCTTGAATAAGGAAATGAATTGTACCCCAAAATAAAAAATACACTCGAAATATATCTTGTTTCGTAATTTCCGCTAATTGTTGTAAAGTACACCCAATACGTTTATACCCAGTTAACCGATATATTACGATCGTCGCCTCTACTGGATTATTTTTTTGTAAAAGAGTATGCATTTCCTTCCATAATCTTTTAGCCAATTCACTTCTCATATACGGTATTCCAGTGAGAAAACGTTTCACCCACATCATTATTTCTGTATCCTGTTGAATTGGAATAAATTTCGTATTCGCCTGTTGTAAATTCGAAATGGTTTGAACGATCAATGATAATCTCTTCCAAAACGTTTCACCTATTTCCCCATAGTGTAAACCATTTAAATATGTCGGAAAGGCAAAGTCACCTTCCCATTTGTTTAATTGCACGTTACCAGCAGTCGTTAACACATATGTATTATCATGTATACCTTGAACTAAATCCGTTTGTAACAACTTTGCAACTTCTTGATCATAATCAGCTCTATTTAATGACTTATAAATCCCAAACAAAAAAGAAATTTGAAACATATTCCCATCTTGTAATGTTTGCGACGATCTCTTTCCTTTTAGTAAATAATAAATTGAAGAAACGGTTCTTTCACCATTCAATTGTTTTAAACAATATAATAAAGTATATTGTAGCTGCATTACCGCTTCCACCTCTCAGTCTAACTTCATTCTTTTTTCAATATGATTGCACATTAACTGCTATTCATTCAACTTATCATATTCACACTACATGCTTTTATATATTCTATTGTATCAAACGAAATAACATTTAAGTATTTTGAAAATCTTATGAAATAATTCAAAAATAAGTTGACACTCTAATTGATAAGCATTATCATTATAATTTTATGTTGAAAAGTTTTAAAAACCGTTTTACAATAAGATTATAATTTTTTGGCGAACTTTTCACATACATATTATCAGGAGGGAAAAAATATGGCAAAATATACAATCGTTGACAAAGATACTTGTATTGCATGCGGTGCTTGTGGTGCTGCTGCACCAGACATTTATGACTATGATGATGAAGGCATTGCATTTGTAACATTAGACGATAACCAAGGTATCGTTGAAATTCCAGATGTATTAATTGAAGATATGATGGATGCATTCGAAGGTTGTCCAACTGACTCAATTAAAGTTGCTGACGAATCATTTGATGGCGACTCTTTAAAATTCGAATAGTCTTTTATTAACTTCAAAAAATCCCCCTCATAAGTATGAGGGGGATTTTTTGCACTCTTTTTCATTCTCACTAACAAAAAAACCATTAGCAGTTACGCTGCCAATGGTTTAATATTTTTAAGCATTTTTCATTTTTGCAAATACCCATACTTTCAAGCGTGAAAATAATGCTACAAATACAATTGTTACAACAATTCCTTTAATTACATTAAACGGTAATATCGCCGTTACAATAGTTTGTCGCATAATATCACTAGACATAGCTGGTGAATTTAAAAACCAAGTGTACGCTGGTAAAATAATAAAGTAGTTTAACACACTCATAATAACTGTCATAGTAATTGTACCTAACATTAATCCTGTCGTTAAACTTTTTACTGTGCGATACTTTCGGAATAAGAATGCTGCTGGACCAATAAATAAACATCCCGCTATAAAGTTTGCTACTTCTCCTACTGGTACTCCCGTTAAACTTCCTTGAATTCCGTAATGCAAAATATTTTTTATCGCTTCTACAATTACACCTGCAATTGGACTAAAAATTATTGCCGCAATTAAAGCTGGCACATCACTAAAATCAATTTTTAAAAATGGCGGAAGCCCTGGGAATGGAAAATCCAACATCATTAGTAAATACGCAATACTACTTAGCATCGCTACACTCACCATCTGCACTACACTGTTTTTTTGTTTCATCTTTCTCTCTCCTTTTCCATCGATCTTCTCATGGAAAGTGGAAAGGTTCTGCTATGCCTATTTTTCATAGAACGAAAAAACCCTTTGTGATTTACACAAAGGGAGAATTTTAAGGCACATCAAACAGACGTTCAAATACTTATCTTTTTTGAACGCTTGAACCTCCATCTTCTCCCATCCAGACTGTACTGTCGGCTTTGGAATCACACCAAATCCTGCCTTAACGGCTCGCGGGCTTAGAACGAAATTATTAACTGTTCATCACCGCCGGTCGGGATTTTCACCCTGCCCCGAAGATAGACCGATATTCTATTTTCCACTTCATTATACAACAACATGATCGTATTGTGAACAAAAAAAGTGTAACTTACTAAAAATAAGTTATTAATTTTATATCATTAAAGAAACGATCACTATATTTTACAATACAACCCATATTTTTTATAATTCGGTATTTCTCCTATGAATCCCCCTAGTCATATGTCGTCAAAAGTGATAAGATGTTGAATTGTTAAGATAAGAACATTTTCTGAGTTATGGAGGAAATGTCATGAAGAAAGATAAAAGACACTCTATTCGAGAAGCAATGAAAAAGAACTTAAGAAAAGAATACTTTTATTTGAAAAAAGAATTACTTTTCTACTGTCCAATTGATCTAGGCACATTCTCAAGAGAGACATACTACGCTACTTTTGACCAAGATGGCATAAGTATTTATCAGTATGATAAAAAAACAGAAAGTAAATTAAAATTGTGTGAGCGTCATCCATGGAAGAGTTGGAATAAGGTAAAAGTTGATCACTATTTAACAACTTCTCAATTTATTTTCCAAGGTGAGCGAAACTGGATTTTATCCCTTTTCCAAAAAGGAAAAGAAGCTCAAAAAATAATTGAAGAACATACATCTTTACAAACGGAAGTTGTTTCCCGTCCGTTTTCCAAGAAACTTCCTGGTTTCCGTTCTGATACACCATTGAATAAATACATCGGTAGCATTTGTTACACTGCACTTATTGCATTTTTATTAAAATGGATGATTCCATTTCAAGCACCACAAATCGCCCTGTATTCTCTTTCAATTGGCTTTATGCTTCTTGGTTTACTTTGTCTTACAATTGGTCTAATCGAACCAACTATCGTACTATTTCGGACAAAAGAAAAAACAAGAACAAAAGTCTTTTACTTATATAGCTACTTAGCTATTACTGGATTTATATGTGTCTTTATTTTTTGGTAAAAGAAGCCGTCCCAAAAGATCTTTTGGGACGGTTTTTCGTTAAGGATAGGTTGCTCTTACTGTCGCATTTTATTGTTATATCGACATTTCTTGTCGAAATGTCGATATAATTTCATTTACTATCGCAATCTTAAATAAGAAGAAAATAAATTTATTCAAAAGTTATGCTTTTGGGACGTTGCCTTTACTTGACGTATAGTTGTTGGTTCGGATAGATTTGCTCTTGTCGCAATCCATTCCTCACTTTAATTTCCTCAACTGTCATACTAAATTTCCGGGCAATACCCACTAAAGTATCACCTTTTTGTACAATATATAGTGATGATGACACAACTTGATTTTTTTGTTCATTTAAAACAAGCAACGGATTCATCGCATTCCTTTTCTCCATCGTCCATCTCCCTTGATGCACTTCTAAATGTAAATGCGCTCCTCGCGATTCTCCTGTATTCCCTACCTCTCCAATTAGCTCTCCTTTTGAAATGTTATCACCTTGAACTACATATCTCTTATTTAAATGCGCATAAACAGCCTCATATTCTCCATGTTTAATAAACACAACATTTCCATAACTACTTGAAAAATAAGACTTTGTCACCTTACCATTTTGAATAGCTGCAACAGGCGTTCCAATTGGCGCAGCTATATCAATACCATAGTGTTTCCCATGTCTTGTCCCAAAATAATCACTTATCTGCCCATCAACAGGCCATATCCACTGATTCCCTTCAGCGTAAACATGTAATTGAGATAAAAATAATACACTCAATATCACCACGCCACATTTTAACGCTTTCATATACATCCTCCGTTTTCTAATAACCGTCATACCTTCTCTATTGTGGGATATTACAGAAAAAAGTATACAAAAAAAAGAAAGTGTATTACTCCACTTCCTTCTCTTCTTTATTACGAAAAACAAGTGCACTGCGGTTATATTCCACATCTTTCACTTGTAAACGCGCATTTATTACTCTAGCAAGCGCAAATAAATAATCAGATAACCTATTTACATACTTTAGAACAATTTCATTGGTTTCTCCTTCTTTTTGCAATGACACTATACAACGTTCTGCTCTTCTTATAACTGTACGTGCAATGTGTAGTGCAGCCGATATCTCGCTACCGCCTGGTAAAATAAAACGCTCTAAAGGCGGCGCTTCTTCTGTATACGAATCAATTCGACTCTCTAAATACTCGACCATCTCTATCGTTACTTTATAAGGGATCTTCTTCTCTACTATTGCTAAATCCCCTCCACAATCAAATAGTTCATGTTGAATATTTTCAAGTTCGTTATAAATGTTACGAAAACATTCCTCTTGTAATTTAGACATGGCATATCCGATATGAGAATTCGCCTCATCAATTGTTCCATAAGCTTCTACACGTATATGATCTTTATCCACTCGGCCACCTATGACACTCGTTTCCCCTTTATCACCTGTTTTTGTATAAAGTTTCATTTCATTATGACACCTCTCTTTTTATTTTCATTCTGATTATTAAAGAAAAAAACTCTACCATTCTTTATTTAATTGCACTTACAAAAAAATAAAAAACAGTAAAGCTTTTATTCATGATCAACTTTTTAAAAACATATATATCTAAATTATACGATTTGGTAAATATACAGAGAATGTAGTTCCTTCTCCAACGACACTTGATACAAAAATCTTCCCTTCATGACCTTGAACAATATTTTTAGCAATCGCAAGCCCGAGTCCAGTTCCAATTTTTTTCCCGCGAGTTCTCGCTTTATCAGCTTTATAGAATCGATCGAACAAGAACGGAATATCTTCTTCTGGAATACCAACACCTGAATCTTGCACTTCGAAAGTAAGGCCACTATTTTTCGTATTAATTACAAGTGTAACATGTCCACCTGCATTTGTATGACGGATTGCATTATCAATTAAATTCGTCAGTACCTGTTCCATACGGTCTGCATCAAACGGATATTGTGCAATTGGACTTTGGAAATCCACTGTTAATTGGACTTCTTTATCCTTTGCAATCCCCTGGAATTTACGTCCAATTTTTTCGACAAATGGATGAATATCTACTTCACCTATATGTAACTCTACATGTCCACTTTCCATACGGGCTAAATCTAATAACTCATTTACAAGTTTACCTAAACGAACAGATTCATCATAAATAATTTGAACAAACTCATTAATTTCTTCTTTCGTTTGCACAATATCATCTAAAATTGCTTCACTATATCCTTGAAGCATTACCATCGGTGTACGAAGTTCATGTGATACATTCGCAATAAAGTCTTGACGCATTTTCTCAAGACGACGCTCCTCCGTCATATCTCGCAATACTGCTACAGCTCCACGAATTTTTGTTTGATTGTAAAGCGGTGTCATAAGAACTACGTAGTTACCTTTTTGCAAATTAATTTCAACAACTTGTTGTTGCTCACTTTCTACAACGAGATGGAATAGTTCAACAAGTTCAGAAGGCAGTTTTTTAATTAACTCTACTTCTTTTTCTTCTTGCCAAACTTGTAAGAAGTTTTCTGCCGGTGGGTTGATAACAACGACTTCACCTTCTTGATTTAACGTAATAACACCATCTGCCATACTACTCAAAATGCTAGCTAACTGCTCTTTTTCTTGCTGCAGGGCATTCATATTAAACTTCAGCTGTTTCCCCATTTGATTTAAAGCAGTTGCAAGCTCACCAATTTCGTCCTGCGACACCATAGGGGCTTTCGTATCAAATTTCCCGCGCGCTACCTCAAATGCAACCTCACGCATTTTACGAAGCGGTGCCGTAATTCGAGTAGATAAGAAAAATGCAAAGAAAGTTGTTAAAATAATCGCAATCCCGGCTGATAAGAAAATAAAATCAGTCGTTCTCTCCATACCTTGTATTGGAACTTGCAATGATTCATATACAAACACTGCACTTTGATTTTTTGACTGTACTGGTTTCCCGACGATCATAATATCATTTTCAGTATTTTTATTCTTCCTACTATTAGAAGCTTTTCTAATGTTATTTTTAATTTCTTTTTTGTCTTTAAATACAGCCGCTAATTCTTTATCTTCTTTTAAATTATCTATTGTTAGAGTAACTAACCCTTCTTGTTTCGGAGAAGAGGAAATCTCCTTACCATCTTCTACAATAATGATTCTTGAAAGTGGATCAGAGAATTTGTACGCGATATTCTCAATCGTTTTTACATCGGCACCTTCTTCAATTAACTCTGAAACACTAGTTGCAACTTTTTGAAGCCTAGCTTCACTCATATCAACATAATATGTTCTAAAAAACTGTGAAAGTAAAATCGCAACAAATCCAAGAACAAACGAAACGAGAAGTAATATGGTCATCCATAACTTCCCTACTACACTTCTCCAAAGCATCAGTCGTTCACAACCTCAAACTTGTAACCTACGCCCCAAACGGTAACAATCATCTTCGCTGCATCTGGTGATTGTTTACTTAACTTTTCACGTAAACGCTTTACATGCGTATCAACTGTACGTAAATCTCCGAAGAACTCATATTGCCATACTTCTTTTAACAATTGCTCACGGTCAAAAACTTTATCCGGGGATTTCGCTAAGAATAATAGTAATTCATATTCTTTCGGTGTTAAGTTTACTTCATTACCATCCGCTGTAACGCGGTGCGCATCATTATCAATTGTTAAATGAGGGAAAACAGTAACATCTTTCGTCGTTGTATCTTGTGTAAAGAATGTCGTTGGTACAGCACGGCGTAATACCGCTTTCACACGAAGTACTACTTCACGCGGGCTAAACGGCTTTACAATATAATCATCAGTTCCAACTTCAAACCCTTGTACCCTATTTACTTCTTCACCTTTTGCTGTCAGCATAATAATTGGCGTCGCTTTCTTCTCACGAATCCCTTTACACACTTCGATACCATCTTTACCAGGCATCATAATATCCAGTAGGATTAAATCATAATCATTTTGTAACGCCATTTCTAAAGCTGTATCACCATTATCCGCTTCTTCAATTGTGTATTGCTCTCTTTCTAAATACATCTTTAATAAACGACGAATACGATCCTCATCGTCTACAATTAAAATTCTTGATTCATTTTCCATTTCTACCCGCTGCGTACTTTTACCACAACGGTTTACACCTACCCTTCTACAATATAATGTTGCACCTATCCTCGTTTAATTAAGCATTTTTTAACGTTCCACTTCCCATATTATGCTTCACAAGAATAATAAAGTTTGTTCATTTTTTTTCCAAAACTATGTATTTTTTTTGAACAGTATATTTGGTCCTCGACATCATTTTACAGAATCAACCGCTACTTTGTCATGTTTTTCTCAAAAAAGAAGAAAATTTGACAAAAATAAAATAGGAAAGTGACATACACTCTCCTATTTTAGTTCTCTATGCATATGAATGTAAACCCGCGATAATTAAGTTTACTACAATAAAGTTAAACATAATGATTGCAAAACCAATCACTGCAAGCCAGGCGGATTTTTCTCCATGCCATCCTTTAGATAAACGTAAATGTAATACCGCAGCATAAAAGAGCCAAGTAATAAGCGCCCAAACTTCTTTTGGATCCCAACCCCAAAAGCGCGTCCAAGCGATTTGAGCCCAGATCATTGCAAAGATTAATGCTCCTAATGTAAACACCGGGAAGCCTATCGCAATAGAACGATATCCGATTTCATCTAATAAATCACTATTCGTATTCTTTACTAACGGCTGAAGTGCCGCTGACACTCGCTTACGTAAAACAAGTCTTAATACAATATAAAGTAGCATTCCGACTAACACTGACCAAATAACAGTATTTAACTTTTTCGCATTTACAATCGCTGGAACTTCAACCGCCGGTTCTAATTTATTTTCTGTCATTAACTTCCCTTCATGCGGTCCAACTAAAGCAGGGAGATTATACTTCATTTCAACTTGTTGTTCATTTTTATCAATCCATTGAAACTTCGCTTCGTATTTCATACTAGAAAATACCGTTGTTATTCCAATAAACCCAACTGTACAAACAAGTGTGAAAACTACTGTCTCTAACCAAAATGTACGCTTACTTCTTGTTGATTGATCTACATTTTTCAGTAAATACATTACGCCTGTAATAAAACTAATTGCTAATATTGCTTGTCCCGCTGCCGCTGTCGTTACATGAATATGTAGCCAATTACTCTTTAAAGATGGGATAAGCGGCGAAATTTCTCTCGGGAACATACTTGCATAAGCGATTAATAAAAGAGCTACCGGTAAAGCAAATAAACCAATAATACTTACACGATATACAAAGTACATAATGATAAAAGCTCCCACAAGCATCATGCCAAAAAATGTACCAAATTCAAAAAAGTTACTAACCGGTGCATGTCCTGATGCGATCCATCTTGTAACAAAATATACTATTTGTGCAATAAATCCTAAAATTGTTATAGTTATACCTATATTTGCCCACTTGTTACCTTTTTCTTTAATTGCTCCTCCAAAAAATAAAGTTGCAATTAAATATAAGATAAACGCCGCGAACAGAAAATTACTACTTATTTGTACCATATCGTTTCCCCACCTTAACTAATTTTTTTCATTCATTTTATCGTGTGGTTGTGGAATCGCTGTTCCTTCTAGTACTCTTTCAATATCTTTCTTTAAGCCGAACCAATTTTTATTCGTATGGCCTGCAACCCACCATTCATCATTAACACGTTGTATCCAAATACGGCGATGGTTCCAATACATACCTTGAATCACACCAACCATAAATATAAATCCTCCAATACCGAGAATCCAAAGCGTCAAATCTTTTCTTACTGTAAGAGCTGTTGCATTTTGCATTTCCACACCTGCAAATGACATTTTATATTTATTATTCCCGTCAGGCTCTATGTTTTGCTGAATACCGACGAAACTAACTTCACCATCTGGTGTTTCCGGGGTAAACATTTTAAAGACGAATGCAGGATTATTCGGTAATTTTGTTTTCGTATTCGGCCTTCCATTCTCATCAAAATAAAAATCAGGAAAATAGCTTAATAGTTCTAGAGAATACCCATTTCCTAAATCATATTTTTCTGTAGGATTCGCTAAATCTACTTTAATCGGTCCCAACTTTTGATTATTTTCTTTGTTTTGCAAATGGAAAGACATGCTTTTAAATTCACTTTCTTTGTAATCCACTTGATAAACAGCAAATTGATCAAATTTCAGTGGCTCATTCACTCGAATTTCAGCTTCTTTTACCTTTTCTAATTTTGGTTTTTGACCCGCTATATTTTCTCCTACCGCTTTATATAATACAGCATTTGTTTGGAAGTTTTTCGCAATCATTTTATCACCAACACGATCAATTGCTTCATCAAAAACTTCTTTATCCTTACTCTTATCATAAACTTCCTTGATAAACTTTTCGTTTTTCAAATAGTATTGACCTTCTGTTCCTGGTATTTCTTTCGTTTCACCGTCACGTAACCAAAGTGCTTCATCTACATACATACTCGGTAAAAAACGTAGCATTGCACCGAATAGAAAGATAATAAGACCAATATGGTTTACATATGGACCCCAACGGGAAAAACGTCCCTTTTCCGCTAAAACGTTCCCGTCTTCCACTTTCACATTATAATTACGTTTCTTTAAATTAATTTGAACTCGTTCTAAGTCACCTTCATGCGGCGTACCAATCCCGTGCACTCTCTGTCTTTTCAAAAAACTTGGGTGTCTTTTCACCCCTTGTTTTTTTAAAGCTTTATAAAGAGGAATGACACGGTCTAAACTACATATAACAAGTGAAATACCAATAGAAGCAATTAAAATCATGTACCACCATGATCCATATAAATTATTAAATCCTAATTGATAGTATAATTGTCCTAAAAATCCATACTCGGTCTTATAATATTCAGCTGGTTCGATTCCTGGAGTTATGTACATTTCTTGGGGAAAGATAGTTCCTATTGCCGATGCAGCTAAAGTTATTACGATTAACCATACACCTACTTTTACAGAAGAGAAAAAACTCCAAATTTTATCGACTATCGTTTTTGTATGTGTGAGAGATCTCCGAGCACTCCCCTCATATCTCATATCCAATAATTTTATATTTTCATTACTTTCAAATGGTTTCCCACATGCTTCACAAAAAATGGTTCCTATCGGATTAACATGTCCACATTCACACTTAATTTCTTTCAAAGCTCTCACCGCCCTTTTATCTATATGTACTATTGTATATTCCAGCTTAGAGTTACCGCAATACTCAGAATTTTTAAAGCGAAGGCGCTATACGTAAGCACCTCTTATGTAAAGGCTTTCTTAATTATGGAGTGATTTTCTTTAAGTACTCTTCCAATTGTTCCTTCGTTTGCTCACCTATAATTTGCTCTACTACTTTTCCTTCTTTATCAATTAAAAGGGTTGTTGGTAATGGTCCCACTCCATATGTACCTATGATCTTTTGCCCTTTATCAATTGCAACTGGGAATTTCAAATCATATTGTTTCACAAAGTTCTTCACTGCGATATCCGTTTCATCTGCATCTAAGGCAATAATTTCAACGCCTTTTTCTTTATATTTCGGATATAACTCATTCATATAAGGCATTTCTTTTTCACAAGGTTTACACCAAGTTCCCCAAAAATTTAAAAATACACCTTTTCCCTTTAAATCTTTTAATTCAATATTCTTTCCTTCTAAATCAGTTACAACAAAGTTAGGTGCTTCTTTTCCAATTTGCATTTTCTCTTTATCAGTAAAAAATCCTTGATATAGCGTAAACCCTACCGCACCGCTTAAAATGAGCAAAATGATAACACGAAATAATAAGCGATTTTTTTTCATGTTGTCTCCCCTCTCTTCGACGAGTGATAAATATATGTATTTTTTAATAAATCACCAGCGGAGCATTCCACTGGTGAAAGTTTCACAATATAGATTAGCGAGGCTTTGTAGAAGCCAATGCACGTAATTGTTTCACCTCATGTGGTGTTAATTCTCTTGCATCACCAGGACGCAAGCTACCCACTTCTAAAAAGGCATAACGTTCACGTTTTAATTTCATTACTTTACAATCTAACGCTTCAAACATGCGGCGTACTTGACGGTTACGTCCTTCATGAATCGTTAATTGTACAATCGCCATCTCTTTACGCTTGTCCCAAGAAATAATTTTCACTTGTGCTGGTGCTGTTTTCCCATCTTCTAATGCAACACCTCGTTCTAACATGCGAATTTTATCACCTGTTAATGGCCCTTTAATTTTCGCAACATACGTTTTTTCAACCTTATATCTCGGATGCATTAATACATTTGCAAATTCACCATCATTTGTCATCAATAATACGCCAGACGTATCATAATCTAAGCGTCCTATTGGGAATAAACGTTGTCTAATTTCAGGGAAAAAGTCTGTTACAACATTTCTTCCTTTATCATCTGATACACTTGAAATTACACCAGTTGGTTTATATAGTAAAAAATAAACAGGTTCTTCTTTTTCAAGAGGGATGTTATTTACTTCCACTTTATCTTGAGGAGTTACTTTTGTTCCTAACTCCTTCACTATTTTCCCATTAACTTTCACTTTCCCTTGCTGAATTAATTCCTCAGCCTTTCTTCTCGATGCAATACCTGCTTGCGCAATCACTTTTTGTAATCGTTCCATTTCTTTTTTTCACCTCAAATTTATCTTACCTTACATTAGAAAGACTTGGCAACCGCCTAAGCTTTATGCCATTTACTTCGCCTACCTTTAACAACATAGCAATGATAATAAACGTATAAAGGCTATATCACGTTTTCACCCTTTATTATTATTTACACTTTTTCATGTTGTCCACGATAAAAGTTCACCATTTTGTCAAAAATACCGCATAAAAAAACCACTATTAAACTACACGTTAATAGTGGTCGTATACGTATTATAAGCGAAATAGCGCAAAAAATGAATAGCATTACCGAAACAATAGGGAAACAAACACAATCGAACAAATAATTCCGATTAAATCTGCAAAAAGTCCTACCTTTAATGCATCTCCCATTTTTCTAATACCGACAGCCCCAAAGTATACTGTTAATATATAAAAAGTCGTATCTGTGCTACCTTGCATCGTTGAAGCTAACCTACCAATAAACGAGTCTGGCCCATATGTAGCGATTAAGTCGGTCGTAATACTTAAACCAGCAGATCCCGAAATCGGACGTATAAGTGCAAGTGGAACGATTTCGGCTGGTACATGAATAAGGTCTAACATCGGCTTCATTACCGATATCATCGCATCTAGAGCACCTGATGCCCTGAAAATAGAAATAGATACAAGCATTCCAACCATAAACGGCAAAATGGAAACCGCAATTTGAATCCCTTCTTTTCCGCCCTCAACGAACGATTCGTACGTTGGAACTTTCTTTATCGTGCCATACAAAAGGATAAAACCAATTACACAAGGAATTACCCATAATGAAATTGTATTTACAATACTCATTTTTTCCGCCCCTTTCTACTCCTTCTCCGGTAAAAATAGCGGTCAATCCAAATCGCTCCAATCATCGATAACACTTGTGCTATAAATGTTACGCCAACGATTTCAGTAGGGTTTGCTGATTCATAAGTCATTCGAATCGAAATGACAGTAGTCGGAATTAATGTAATCGCTGAAGTATTTAATGCTAGAAACGTCACCATAGAACGACTTGCTGAATCCTTTCCACCATTTAACTCTTTCAGTTGTTCCATTGCTTTAATACCTAAAGGTGTTGCTGCATTACCTAACCCAAAAAAGTTCGCCATCATATTTGATAAAATGAATCCCATTGACGGGTGATCCTTCGGTATTTCTGGAAATAATCTTTTTACTATCGGCATAAAAAGTGATACTAACTTCTTTAACAATCCAGCTTCCTCAGCAATTTTCATTAAACCGAGCCAAAATACTAAAACACTAATAAGTCCAATACAAATCGTTACAGCATCTTTTGACCCTTCAAACACTGCTTTGGTCACTTCTTCCATCGTTCCATTTATCATGGCATACACAATCCCTATAACTGCCATCGCTGCCCATACGAGATTAACCATCTATCCCAACACCTATCATGTAAGAGAAGATTTCTTTTACGTTATTCCAATACATTCCCGTTGTAGCTACTAACTTTCGTTTACTGTAAAACAAATTTCGTTCTCCAACTTTCTCGTTCCCTACATAAATTTCTGTCTTCCCAATCTTTACTCCATCCGTAAGTTTTGCACTTTTATCGAGCTCAACTTTCAATAACACGCTCTTTCTTTCCTCTTCAGTTAAAGGTACAGAAAAACTATTTTTCGTATAAACATGATTGGCATATTTCTTTTCATTTATTTCAGCGAGTGCGCCTTGTCCTAAAACTTTCGCTTGCTTATAGCGTTCAAAGCCTTTATCAAACAAATTCATATGATCATCCCAGTCACTAGAAGCACTCAAAGTTACGACAATTAAATCTAGTCCATCTTTTGAAGCTGTTGTGACAAGCGTCCGTCCTGCTTTCTTCGTAAAACCTGTCTTTCCCCCTGTTGCAAATTCATAATAAGATGTCACAAGCTTATGTTTATTTTTCCACGGATAATCCCAAGAATCTGATTTATACGTTTTTGTTCCAAAAATTTTCTTAAAGGTCTCGTTCCCCATTGCATATTTCGTTAATAATGCCATGTCATAAGCCGACGAATAATGCGATCCATCCCCATCCAAGCCATGCGGGTTTGAGAAATGCGTATCTTTCATTCCGATTTCTTTCGCCTTTTGATTCATTAAATATACAAATCCTTCTATACTCCCTCCCACATTTTCAGCAATTACTTGTGCTGCATCATTACCAGATCTAAGCATTAATCCGTAAACTAAATCTTCTAACTTAACTTTTTGTCCAGGTTTTAAATAAATTGCCGATCCTTCTACTCGTACCGCTTCATTACTAACCGATACTAATTCTTTCATTTTTCCTGATTCAGCAGCTAACAATGCTGTCATAATTTTTGTTATACTAGCAATTTTTTGTGGCTCATGTTCTAATTTCCCATATAGCACACGACCGGATTGTTGTTCCATTAAGACTGCGTTACGAGCACTGACACCACCGTTCATTTTTGCATATGCAGGAATTGGCATAACGCTTGCGTACATTATAATTAGCGTAATTATTATACAAATTCGTCTCATATTTCCCCCCACGTCCTTTTGGCACTTTTTGTACAAGTGTATGCTTGGCCTTTTAAAATATGAACGAAATTTTCCTTCCACCTCCACTAAAAAAGACGCATGAGATATGCGTCTAATACGGTGTCCATTCAATTTGCTTCGCACTTTCAAATCTCTTTTCTACATCTGGCCAATTTACAACATTCCACCAATTTTTAATATATTCATCTTTTCGATTTTGATATTGTAAATAATACGCATGTTCCCATACATCCAGTACAAGGAGTGGTATCGTATCCCACTGTGTAAACAATTGATGAAGCGTACTTTGCAAAATTTCTAACCTTCCTGAACGAGGTACCCATACAAGAATTGCCCATCCTGAACCTTCCACTTTAGAAGCGGCTTCCGTGAAATGCTTTTGAAAACGTAAAAAACTTCCGAAATCTTGCTCAATTTGTTGTGAAAAAGCCCCTCTCGGACTTCCACCACCATCTTTTTTCATGTTATTCCAAAATATCGTGTGTAAGTAATGACCTGATCCATGAAAAGCCGCTTCTCTTTCCCAATGCTTAATTAAATCAAATTGATTTGTTTTTCTCGCTTCTTCCATCATCTTCTCTGCTTTATTTAATCCTTCCACGTAACTACGATGGTGTTTATCATGGTGTAACATCATAATTTCTCGTGAAATGTACGGTTCTAGCGCATTATATGGATAAGGTAATGGCGGAAGGGTATGCCCCCCAATCGGAACAGCTCGTTCGCTATCCCCTCTTTCACATAGTTCATATTCCTCTCCTTCTTGCATAAATACTTCCTGTAAATGGTGTTGAATATGTTCTACATCATCACTTATTTCATACATAAACTCGGCATCTGTGTCGTATTCATGCTCTTTCATACGCTCTAATAACGTTTGAATTTTATAAGCAAGCATATGGACATCATACACTTCCATTGCACGGCTATCTAATACTTGAAGAACACTTTCACACCAGCTTTCTACTTCATGAAAGTAATCTGTAAATACACCTTGCTGACTCATGTCACACCTCCTTGATGCTATCCACTTTAACTATATTCAATTAAAATCCCTTATATAACTGGACAAAAGGAAAAGAAGCTAAGTATTCTTAGCTTCTTTTCCTTAATTAATATTTGTGCAACATTTTTGTTTGGTAATCTGTCTCATAATATTCTAGTTCTTCACGCATCAATTGAAATTTCCCTTCTAAATCCTTCATCATTCGTTCTATAGATCTAGGGGGGATTTGCTGAAAAACAATAGAATTTTTCCCTGTATAAGCAGAACGACTATTTTCATACCAATGATCATTCTTTGGCGAAAAAAACTCTGCAATTACTTGATGGTAAATCTTATATAAAACTGTTTCAGCTGCGGTCTTTCGAAATGGTTGGCTATTCAGCAAAACAAAACATGCATCAAGTCCTTCTTCACAAAAAACAAGAAGTCTTCTTATTGATGCTAATATCCCTTTATAGTATTGCTCGTTTCCTGTTGGTGTCTCCTCCAATAAAGAAGGTAACGTATGATAATTTACATAATTAGTTATCAAGGAAATTACATCTTCTAAAAATATAGAAACTTGTTCTGTTTGATTTTCAACCATCAAATTAGACATGGCTTCTCTCTCCTTTGCCGTTTTACGCTATTTCTACTCTTTTATTTTTATGTAATTCAGCTAATATTTCTTGTACTTTCACCACTGTTCCCTCATCAAAGTATCGTTGAAAGTCTGTTACTTCATTGAGATACAAGCGCTTCTGCGCGCGTAGCTCTTTATCTTTCAGTAAACAAGCGATCGCTACAATATCTCGTAAATATACGTCTTGTTCTTCTACTTTATAAACTGGATTTCCTTCAAAAGGGGTAATTTCTTGTAAAATTTCTTCAAAATATCGAACATATAAGACAGAAAAGGTTTTCTCTTGATTATTTAATATATATGTCACTTCAGATCTATTAAAAAAATCTTCTGATGTATTCGGTTTTGCTTTTTCTAACTCATATCCTGCATAACCTATTATAATCATCTACTTCCCCTCTCTTCCTTCTTTCATCTTATCTTAACTTAATTTTCTGATAAACGAAATATTCTTTTAAATATAACCTATATAAAAAATAGCTTCCCTATACAGGAATTTACCTTTTTATTTTTCTTGAAGTTTGTCATAATAATATTATTGTCTCAGTTTTCTTACACAAGGAGAGTTGTATTTATGTCGTTTTCATGGAAACGTTTCTTACAAATCGGGAAAATAATCTTCCCATTTGTTGTCTTAACAATTGTTTTCTTTCAAGCTAAAAAAGAATTAGCAGGCATTTCTTTTTTAGAAGCAATTGAAACAATTAAAAACATTCCAACTGGTGGGGTATTTTTAGCGATTACACTCGGTGCATTTGCCGTTTCAACAATGTTCTTTTATGACTTTGTTATGCTTCGTTACTTAAAAGCAGACATACCTGTACAAAAGATTTTCCGCATCTCATGGATTGCAAACACTTTAAATGGATTTATCGGTTTTGGTGGTCTTGTTGGTGCCGGTGTACGTACAATGCTATATCGTCCGCATATAAAAGATAATGGAAAACTTATTAAAAGTATTGCTTGGATGACAACCGCTTTTATTAACGGATTAGCCATTCTGTCATTCCTCGGCCTTATTGGAATATTAGACACTAGTTTTATTCTGCACGAAAAACCGTGGTTATGGCCTGTTCTTATCTTCTTTGCTCTTTTCGTTCCTATATATATTGGGTTTTCTAAAATTAAAAATAGAAAAACAAAACAGCTAGACGGACAAGAGGAAGAAGAAGAAGAGAAAAATCCAACTGTTTTATATTCATTAGTTTCATTAGTCGAGTGGGTATCTGCCGGTATCGTTATGTACGTCATTTTAATATTGTTTGGAATTGATATCGAATTTCAAAAGTTTTTAGGTGTTTACGTAATCGCTGCTTTAGCTGGTGTCGTAAGTCTTGTTCCTGGTGGCCTTGGTTCATTTGACCTTGTTTTCTTAACTGGACTAGGACAATACGGCGTTGATACAGGCGTATTACTACCTGCTATGTTATTATACCGACTTGTCTATTACATCTTACCATTCTGCCTAGGTCTCATTTTTGCAGCCTTTGAAATGACAGGAGCGGCCATAAAAAAAATTGAAGATAAACCCTTTATTGCACCTGCGTTAGAAACAACTGGTGTAATTTGGACTTTACAACGTGATTTTTTAGGGAAATTAGGTTCATGGGCATCCGCCGCTTTAACAGTATTCGCTGGCTTAATGGTTATTCTATCAACAATTTTACCGACTAGTATAAATCGAGCTCACGCCTTACATATTTTAGCTCCAAAGCACCTTATTCAATTTTCTTTTAGCTTATCATTAACATTCGGTATTCTCCTCCTGATTCTTTCGCGAGGCATATATTATGGAACGAAGCGTTCTTACTATATGACGATTGTTTCTTTAATTGGAGCAGCAATCTTTAATACCCTAAAAGGAATTGACATTGAAGAAACCTTTATTTTATTAATCGTACTTGCTGTGTTGTATATGCTTCGTAAAAGATTTATACGCGAGAAAATGGAAGTCTCACTTTCTGATATCGTAAAAGTATTTATCTTCTTATTACTTACGCTATATTTATATAAAAACTTAGGTATTTTATTTGCGGGTGCAAAAGAAGCGTTCCAGCCTGATTTTGTCGTTCGAAATATTACACAAGTTAAACGAAGTGCATTAGCAGCAGCCTTTTTCGTTCCTACTTTTTTACTTATCGGCTCACTAATTGCCAATCGTTATCGTAGTCAATTTCCCGGGCAACCAGCTAATGATAAAAGGTTAGAAAACTTCTTAGATGAACATGGCGGGAATGTACTTAGTCATTTAGGTTTTTTAGGAGATAAACAGTTCTTCTTCAGTAGTGACGGAAAAGCACTTCTTCTCTTTTCAATTACTGGAAAACGTCTTGTTGTACTAGGTGATCCAATTGGTGATCCATCCTCCTACCGCACTGTGTTGCAAGAATTTTTGACTGAAGCTGATCGATTTGGGTATATTTGCGT
Source organism: Bacillus cereus group sp. BfR-BA-01331 (assembly GCF_022663915.1). NCBI lineage: Bacteria > Bacillati > Bacillota > Bacilli > Caryophanales > Bacillaceae > Bacillus > Bacillus cereus group sp. BfR-BA-01331. The sequence goes on along the minus strand of NZ_JAKUGJ010000003.1, from coordinate 71,284 downwards.
ATTCTATCAAATTGAAAGCAAATGGATGAGCTTATACCACGATTTTGGCTACAACTTCTTTAAACTTGGTGAAGAGGCTGTCGTTGATTTAAATACGTTTACAATAACAGGAAAGAAACGTGCTGGTATGCGAGCCACTTTCAACCGTTTTGAACGAGAAGGTTATACATTCTCTATTCATGAGCCACCATTCTCAGACGAATTATACGAGGAATTAAAGAAAGTGTCTGATGCTTGGCTCGGCGGAAAAAAAGAGAAAGGATTTTCACTTGGGTACTTCGATCGTGAGTATATTAGTCGTGCCCCTATCGCTACATTATCTGATGCAGAAGGAAAAATCATTGCATTCACAACCTTTATGCCAGTATATCAAAGTGGCATATTATCTGTTGATTTAATGCGTTATTATCCAGATGCCCCTAGCGGAATTATGGATGCAATTTTTATCCACTTATTCCACTGGGCAAAAGAAAATGAATACCATTCCTTTAATATTGGTATGGCACCACTCTCAAATGTCGGTTTATCAACGCAATCGTTCTGGTCTGAACGAGTTGCTGCTGCAATATTTAATAACGTTCGTTACACATATAGCTTCAGCGGTTTACGACATTTCAAAGAAAAATATAAACCTGCATGGAGTGGAAAATATTTAGCATTTCGAAAGAATCATTCTTTACCAATTACAATGCTCTCTGTAACAAAATTAATAGGAAAACGAAAAAACAGCTAAGTACTTAGCTGTTTTTTCGTTTTTGCACTTGTATACTAAACTCCTTTTCATACTTCTTACCATTTATATAGAAATCCCCCCATATTTTATATGTTCCTTCTTCTGGAAATGTAATACGATATTGTAATTGCTCATCCGTATCAACAGGAATGGCATATAAAAAATGTCCCCTCGTTTCATCAACGATATATAGCGCGTTGACTTCGCCTCTCCCTGAATTTAATTTCAGCTTTTCTCCCTTTTTCGCTTGAAACTGAAATGTTAATGTCGTTGCCTCATTCGGATGTAATGCACCAAATAAAAGAGACACTTGATGCTCTCCTATATTTTTTGTAAGTACAGTATCGACAGGTAGTTTCTTTTTATTCTTGTCCTTGTTTGTCTCCTTTTTTTCTTCACCAAAATCTTTCTTAGCAAATGATTCCACTGACTTGTTTTCATTTTCATACAAAAATATCGTGTACCCTTCACCTTTTGCTACATCTGAAGATAGCTTATACGATCCATTTCCAGCAAATATAGGCTTCGTTTGTTGTATGTTTTTCAAATTCCCATCCACTATCACTGCTCGAATTTGATCGTTCACACCACGAACTTCATTATTCATTTTATTTAGCAATTGAAACGAAATATCGGCTTTTTCATTTCCCTTTTTATTTTTCACATCCCATTTCACTTCTTGAACATCTCCGGTCGTTTCTACAGTTTCTTGATATTTTTTTATGTAAAATCCTCCTGCCACAATAAGTACTAGTGCAATAAGCCCAATGACAAGATTTTTCAAAATATCACCTACCATTTTTATTGTCTTTATCCATGCAAAACCTCTTAAATATATATTCTAGATTATGATTTATGAAATCCTCCTCTTTTGTACATATTACAAATAAAAAAGATTTTAATTGAAAGGAGTCGTAGTGTATAATGCAAATGATATTGATTTCTATCAATACATTATAAGGAGGATTTTTCATGAGTGTACATATTGAAGCAAAACAAGGCGAAATTGCTGAATCTATTCTATTACCTGGTGATCCATTACGTGCAAAATATATTGCTGAAACATTTTTAGAGGATGTTACTTGTTATAATAACGTGCGTGGTATGTTAGGTTTTACTGGAACTTACAAAGGAAAGCGTGTATCTGTTCAAGGTACAGGCATGGGTGTTCCTTCTATTTCTATTTATGTAAACGAATTAATTCAAAGCTACGGAGTGAAAAATTTAATTCGTGTTGGGACATGTGGTGCAATTCAAAAAGATGTTAAGGTACGTGACGTTATTATTGCGATGACGGCTTGTACAGATTCTAATATGAATCGCTTAACATTCCCGGGTTTTGATTTTGCTCCTGCTGCAAACTTTGATCTTTTAAAGAAAGCTTACGATGCTGGAACAGAAAAAGGATTACACGTTCGTGTTGGTAACGTATTAACAGCAGATGTATTTTATCGTGAGAGCATGGACATGGTTAAAAAACTTGGAGATTACGGTGTATTAGCAGTAGAGATGGAGACGACTGCTCTTTACACATTAGCAGCTAAATATGGTGTAAATGCATTATCTGTATTAACAGTAAGCGACCATATCTTCACTGGTGAAGAAACAACATCTGAAGAGCGTCAAACTACATTTAACGAAATGATTGAAATCGCTTTAGATGCAGCAATTCAGCAATAGTACACTAAAGAACTCGTCATACGTCTGGCGAGTTCTTTTTTATGCTAAAATACTTCTATAGTCACTGTACCGTCTCTTTATGTGACTTTCTATAAAAAACTACTTTAGAGATAGACAGATTTATCCCCTCTACTTTTTTGTAACCTTTGTTATAATTAAGAAATCATTTATATTACAGTATTTTTCATACGAGGTGAAACAGTGAAGAACAGAAGCATCGTCTTTAAACTATTTTTATTAACATCAACTTTATTTACAATCATATTTCTCCTTTTTTTCCTTGGACAATCTCTATTTTTAGAGAAGTTTTATATTAATAAAAAAGTAAAAACCGTTCAAACGGCTTTTGAAAAATTCGTAGATAATTATGAAAAAAGCGACAAAAGTTTTGAGGGAATCAGAAAGCTAAAACAAGAATTCCACGATAAAACGAATGCTGAAATGCAATTTTTAGATTCTAACGGCATTATTAAAAGTGAAAACAATTACTACATTGAGGTAATTAACCCTAATAACAATAAAACCTATTCCATCCCACTTAATAATCTTTTAACACCCGAAGAATATAATAAATTCGAAAATTTAGGCTTAAAAAAAGAGGGCATGATTCACGTAGAGGGATTTTTACAAGATAATATAATAACGCCACTAGAACTGACGACTAATTATAATCGATGGCGAAATGAAAATGTCAATTCGGATTTTCAAACAATTAGTGGTAACCCCTCTAAAAATAGACTCACAAATCGATATAAAACTACGTCTCAGATCAGTTTTACCGGTGTGATATCTAAATTACATATCCCTTCCAAATCTGAGGTTCGCCTTGCAAATGATTTTGAAACATTACAAGCTGTTGAATATTTTGCAAGCACTATTAGACAAGGTACTTCTAATTCAAATCAATTAAACACGTATATTTTAGATAGTGGGGAAAATATAAAAAACAGTGTCTTTGTAAAGCCTATTATGGAAAACGGAAAAACTAAGGAGTACGCTTTTGTGATAGCATCTTTACAACCTGTGAATGAAGCAATGCTCGTTTTAAAAGATTATTATGTCTATGCCTTAATTATCGTGTTTCTCGTTATTATTTTGTTATCCTTCTACTACTCAAAAATCATTGTTAAACCATTAATTAAGATAAATCGTGTTACAAAGAAAATGGCCAACTTTGATTTTAGCGAGAAGTTACCTGTTACAGCAGACGATGAAATTGGCGGGTTATCAAGTGGTATTAATACACTCTCTGTAAATTTAAAAGATCGAATCGACCGATTAAATGTTGCTAATACAAAATTACAACAAGATATTGAACGCGAACGTCAATTGGAAAAAACGAGAAAAGAATTCATTTCTGGTGTATCTCATGAATTAAAAACACCACTTAGTGTTATTCGTAGCTTCGCTGAAGGTATTCAAGATGGCGTAAGTAAAGATACGACATATTATACAAATGTTATTTTGGAAGAGACAGATAATATGAACAGGCTCATTGTTGAAATGTTAGAATTAGCAAAACTAGAATCAGGTACGTACAAACTAGAAATGTCGACATTCTCGATCGGTGAATTAATTCAACAAGTCTATACAAAATTATTATTTAGCATGGAGGAAAAACATTTACAAGTGGACATCCATGCTGACTCTTCTCTATTTGTTAAAGCAAATCGTAGCCGTATTGAGCAAGTCGTTGTAAACTTACTTAGCAATGCAATTCGATATACTCCAGATGGTGAAAAAATACACGTCTCTATTATAGAAACGGAAGATACAGTGAAAATCAAAATTGAAAACACAGGTAATCCTATTCCAGAAGAAAGCCTTGAAAAAATTTGGGATCGCTTCTACCGTTTAGACGCTTCTCGTAGCCGTCATACTGGAGGTACTGGCCTTGGGTTATCCATTGTGAAAAACATTTTAGATCTCCATCACGCTGAATACGGCGTGTATAATACCACTAATAGCGTTGTATTTTATTTTAATTTACAAAAAGTAAAAGAAGTCAAATAATTTGTCTTAATTTCACTAGGAGTTCACATGAAATTCACACTCTCCCTTTATAGTAAGAAACAAGTTAATCCTTTCCTTTACACATATAAAAGAGGAGAGTGCGTGAAATGAAACAAGCAGGACAACCTATTCAAAATGAAAAACAATTAGAAACTATCAAAAATATACTTTTACAATCTTCGAAACGTGATGGCTTATTATTCGTATTAGCTGTAAATTCTGGCTTAAAAGTAAGTGAAATCTTACAATTAAAAGTTAGTGATGTAATCGATGAAGACGAAAATGTTCGCCATTCCATTTTATTTTACAATGAAAAAGTAAAGAAACATAAATGGTTTGCTGTAAATGAAGACTTACAGCACGCAATCGAAGACTACATGAAAGAACGTAAAACTTGGAAACGTAATGAACCATTATTAAAGTCTCAAAAAGGAACAAAGTCTATTACGAGACAACATGCATGGTACATTTTAAACAAAGCTGCAAAAGAAGTTGGATTAGAAGGGATTAGCTCACATACACTTCGAAAAACTTGGGGCTATTGTGCATACAAATCAGGTGTTGATATTGCATTTTTACAACACTTCTTTGATCACAGTACTCCATCCAAAACTTTAAAGTATATCGGTATTGCTTAATAACTCTTATACATAAAAAGGTTACCATTTGTAAATTTGGTAACCTTTTTTATGTTTCATATTCTCTTTTCTTGTCTCTCCTATACTGTAGTGGTACTCTAATAGTAAGGGGGAGAAATTATGAACACATTAACAATTGAATTACCGAAAGAAACGGCTGAAAAACTTGATTTATTAAAGAAATCTTATGAAAAGAAAACAGGTGCTACAATTTCTGAAAGCACTCTCGTTCAAACACTTATCTCAAAGGAATTTATCCAAGCGATAACTCCTTTTGATTTACAACAAATCATCAATGGAAAAGAACAGCAGTAATTGCTGTTCTTTTTTTATTACTATTTAAAATATAAAGTGAAACTTTAATCAGTGGGGGTTTTGTTCATCCCCCACTGATTATTAGCCTTCACCAATCGGGCGCTTACGGGCAGCAGGGCTCCCACCTAACTTCTTTGCTCCAGCCGAATTTTGAGGTAGGGGTTTTACTGCCGCAAATAGCGGGATAAAAAGTTTTTTACTTATTTTCCGAAAAACCATTGACAATGATAATGATAACCATTATCATTTATTATGAAGCCAACAATTGATGAATCAACCAAACGCTCAGTAACATTGTTACCCCTCTTTTTCATATAGAAAGGCACTGTACATTCCCCCTGTTTGTACAGTGCCTTTCTTGTTTATCATCATTCAAACAAATTTAATTGCTCAGGCTTCGGCTCACCATATGTAATGTTCATCATTTTCATAAGCTGTTTCGCATTATCCGCTGCATCTCCGCCCGAATTATTATTAAACAATACAAATATATCCTTCGTCTTCTTTTTCAATCGCTCTAATCGTTCTACCCATTCCGCCAATTCTTTACTATTATAACGATATAAACAGCGAACCGCTCTCCAATTTTCTCCTTTATCCAGCCAACCATGAACATTTCGGCCATGAAAACGTATTAACGCCATGTCCGAGTTTGTTGCCTCTAATATAAGCGGTACTGATCCTATTCCAGCCTGAGGCTCATCGCAAATTGTATGAATCCAGTTTTCTTTTTCTAAAAACTGTAACGTCTTATCTCTCATTTCTGGATAAAACCATGTTTGATTTCGAAATTCTATTGCACATGGGAAATCTTCCATTTTTTCTTTCGTGTATCGAAGTAAATCTACATTTTTCACTTTACAATCAAACCATGGTGGGTATTGAAATAAAATCATTTTTAATTTATTTGCTTCTATTAAAGGAAGAATGGATTGTTTATACACATCAAACATCTCATCGAACGTAGAAAAAGGGATTTCCCCTTTCATATGTCCTGTCATTCCTTGATAGGCTTTTACTATAAAAGAAAAATCTTTCGGTGTTTCCATCGCCCATTTTGTATAATTCCGCGCAGGTTGTATCGCATAAAATGAACTATCTACTTCCACAATGGGAAAATGTTCACTATAAGTTCGCAATTTATTTCTATTTTCATAGGGATTTATATATAAAGAATCATGATCTCCCCACCCTGTCACTCCAATGAAAAGCAAATATATCCCTCCCTTTTTAACTTCACCTTCTATCCATTCTACTCACTTCCCGGACATTTCAGCTAATCAATTTCATTAAGTATCCCCTTCTTTAAGAGTATCCGTATAAAAATATGATATACTAAATGGAAGAATTTTTAAATTGAGGGGTTATTTATTTATGCTTCCAAACGATGATATTGTATCTCATGAAAAACGAATAGAAGAACTAGAAAATAAAGTGCGGTTATATGAAGAGCTTGTGAATCAATTACCACATCATTTCACATACAAAAATCCACATATTGGTTTACAAATAAAGAAAACGAGAACGACTCATTCCATTCAAAACATACAAAAAGAGAATAAAAAGGCTGATTTTCAACTTACTTGCGATTCATTATTTTTATTTGAACAACTTGAAACATACTTTGTTCATATTTTTGATGCTTTTTCACATCATGTCACCTTTGTTGATAGTAAAGGAAATATAACTTTATGTAATCAAGCTGCAGCAGATGATTTTGGTGTAGTACGAAATGATATAATTGGAAAGCCAATTCAACAATTACTAAACTTGCCAGAAGAACAAATTAAAGCGATTGAAACATTAAGAACAGGAACAGAAATATATAATGAAGAAGTGTTAGACAAAAACTATGGTATTTTAAACAATCGAATTATTCGGGATTATAACGGAGAGATTTTTAGAGTTATTAGTGTCTTCCATTATTTAAACACAGAACGTGATGCAGAAAAATTTTCATTAGCAGGACGAATCGCAGCTGGGATTGCTCATGAAGTACGAAATCCCCTTACAACGGTACGTGGATACTTGCAATTTCTACAAGATAACGTTTCTCCATCCAATAAAGAATTGTTTAAAAGTCTACTCATTCCTGAACTAGATCGTGCAAATAGTATTATCACAAAATTTTTAGCCATTTCAAAAACGCGTGAATTTACTAGAGAACCTTTTCCCATCAATACGTTTTTACGCGAATATATTCAACAACTACTTGCTAGTGAAGTTTTTTTACACAACATTTCTATTGACTATGAATTTTCTACGGAATTAGATGGTGTACTTGTCAATATCGATCGTCATGAACTTGTGCAAGTTTTTTTAAATTTATTTCAAAATGCTATCGATGCTCGAGGCGAAAGACCTCTTTCCATTCAAATCTCTAGTTATCGCCTAGATAACTTTGTTCGGATTACTTTCACAGATAACGGAACTGGGGTTCCTCCAGCTATTCAAGAATATATCTTTGATCCATTCTTCTCAACAAAAGATTCAGGAACAGGACTGGGCTTGTCAGTAACGAAGAAAATTATTCAAAATCATAACGGTACATTAAAAATGTCTAGTAATCAAAACGGTACAACTTTCACTATTTCTATTCCAATTTTACCTAAAGCGAACTATGAACGAATTAATCATTAAAAAGGTTGGGCTGTTCCACGAACTGCACGCAAATTGTTAGATATAATCTAACAATTTGCGTGCAGTTTTTTTATTCTAACCTATTCTTTTTTAACTCATATAAATCTTTCTCTATCTCTTAATTGTTCTTTGTTTTCACAAGATAGGTAAACTTCTTATTTTTTTAGAAATAGTAGTTTGTCCCTCACGAATTCAGTTTAATTTTCATTTTATTATATAGTCACGACTATTTATTCTATAAAAGAAAGGAATGAACAAATGTCCAACAAAAATAAAGGGAAAGTGTTTTATGGTAATGATTGTTGCGAAGTAAGAGCTTGCAGTTATATTAACATCTCTAAGGCAGAACTAAAAGAGTATGCTAGACTTCTTCAAGCTCTTGGTCAAAGTATTCAAGCTGTATTTCAAAACCCTTCTCAAGATAACATCGATAAACTAATTACTCTCCTGAATAATCTTCAAAAATTCCTCAGTTGCTTAAATTTATCACCTGCACAAGAAAAAATTGGTAGTTCTATTATTGCTAACTTATTAACTATCCTAAAGTCCTCACCTTTCTCATGCGGAGCATTGTACGTTGAACTACAAAGTTTGCTTAATTATTTATTGTATATTGCTAAGTTATTCAAAATCGATTGCTGTACTATCGATAAACTAGTTAAGCTCATTACAGAAATTCAAGCTATCCTAGTTCAATATGGATCAGCTTGCCTTGGTGGAGGAACAATAGGACCTACTGGACCTCAAGGACCGGCTGGCGCTCGGGGTGCTACTGGACCTCAAGGACCTCAAGGTATTCAAGGGACTCAGGGACCGGCTGGTGCTCAAGGTGCTACTGGACTTCAAGGACCACAAGGTATTCAAGGACCTGCTGGTGCCCAAGGTGCTCAAGGTCCGGCTGGTGCTACTGGCGCTCAAGGTGCTCAAGGTCCGGCTGGTGCTACTGGTGCTCAAGGTGCTACTGGACCGTCGGGCACACCAATCCCTGTAACTATAGCAGCAATAGGAAATTCGAATCCACAAACTATATCACCTGGAACGAATATCCAATTCAATCAAGTTTTCGAACTAAATAATCTCATTTTTAATGACACTTCAGATACTTTAACTATTTTAGAAACAGGAGTATACGATATTAGTTTCTCAGCATCTACAACCTTCCCGGGTTCTTCACCATTTGGATTCGGTATTTCATTCAACGGTCAACCACCTACTCGTAATTTTTCAACTAACGTTATCGGTAGTGCGGTTTCTTTCTCCACAATTGTTACTTTAACAGCTGGTACAACAATCTCTGTACAACCTACAGTAAATACTATTTCCATCCCTAACACTGGTGACACAACAGCTACACTATCAGTCTTCCGAATTTACTAATTTTAGTTTTCATTTTATTTTTGAACGACCAAGAATGTTTGATTTATAGTAATTTGTATTATTTTGATTGTATGTTAAATCTTTCTTTTAATAAAAAGGAGCACTTATTTTGGAGGATAAGTGCTCCTTCTTTACGTTTCTTTACTTCAAATTTACTCTAGCTTAATCCTCTTTTTGTATGATGAATAGTGAAGACAAAGACATGAAAGAGGGATGACAATGCGAATTATATCACTGACACGTTTTTGGTTTGTTCTTATGGTATGCATAATTTTATGTATAGGGTTTCTTTTAACTCTAAACTATTCAGATGTTTCAAAAGCAGAAAGAAAAACCATTCCATACGAACTTCTGTATACAAAACAAAACAACATCCCGTATTCCTCTTCCACACAAAATGAAAAAAAAGTTATAAAAGGAATGCTTATTACAGAAGCTTCTAGTTATGAAAACCTACTTCAAATCGCTGAAACGATTAAAGATCAATATAAAAATAAAGACGTTGATGAAATAATACTCTCTATCCATAATGAAAATACTGGAAGTTTCGAAGAGGAATTGCCATATGAACCTATTAGTAAAGGAATAATAACCGTCACGTATGATTCTCAATCCTTCGGTAGGACCAATGTTACGCTAAATAAACTGAAGCTTTAATCCGTGGCGCTTTTCCCATCCCCACGGATTATTAAGTTAAACCCATCAAATTTTTATAGGCAGCTCGATTCTCACCTAACTTCTTTTCTGTTGCCGCATTTTGAACCGAGATAAAACCGCTCATTTCTCATAAAAAAGAGGCGAACTCGCTATTCGCCTCTTTTTTTACCAAAATGGAATCCACTCTTTCACTTTATCTATCCATTCATTTTGCTGTTCTTTTCTTTGTTGTTCCTCTTCTTTTCGTTTTTTCTCTTCTTCTTTCCTTCGTTTTTCTTCCTCAATCATTTTTAATTGTTTTGTATAATCCGCCTCAGGTATTAGTGATAACTGAAATGCCTTTTGAGTTGGATTTCCATTCGCTTTCTTCATAATATCCCGGAACATTGTCGTTGTAATTTGGCTGCCTCCTGGCACATAATGCTCACTATCCGTTTTATCATACCCTACCCAAATCGCACCTACTAAATCCGGTGTGTATCCAACAAACCACGAATCCTTCGCACCAGTGCTTGGTCCATTTACAAGCTGGGTAGTCCCTGTCTTGCCTGCGGTATCGATATTATTAACTTTCGCTTTTTCACCTGTTCCCCTTTCAATAACACCTTTTAATAAGTATGTCATCTTTTGGGCAACTTTCTCGTTCGTCACACGAGTTTCTTTCTTATACCATTTTCCAATTGTTTCCCCTTCAGCATTTTGGATTTCTCTAATGGCATGAGCTTCTACTTGGACACCATCATTTGCAAGTGCGCTATACGCTTGAGCCATTACAAATGGTGAAGTCCCTACATGCATACCTCCTAAAGCAATCGGATACGTATGGTCTTCAGGCTCTAATGGAATACCAAACCGCTCTAAAGATTTCAATCCTTTATCTAATCCAATTTTCTCTAATAGCCAAACTGCTGAAACATTATATGACTTTGCCACCGCTTCATACATCGTCACATTACCATGGAACGTATGATCACTATTTTGTGGTGCATATTCTTTAATATTAAACGGTTCATCTTTTAAGACATCGTATACTTCATATCCTTGTTCTAACGCTGGTACATACACTGCAAGAGGCTTTAACGTTGAACCTGGCTGTCTTTTTAATTGTGTTGCATGATTAAACTGTAAAAATTGATAAGGACCTCTGCCTCCAACTAAAGCCGGAACACCGCCAGTTTTTGGATTCATAAGGACCACTCCAGTTTGCATAAGCTGATCTGAGCCACTATCTTTAAAATAACTATCATTATTCACAACATCTTCAACCGCTTGTTGTTTTTTCGAGTCAAGTTCCGTATAAATACGATAGCCACCTGCTAAAATTTCATTTTGTGTTAATTCATACTTGTCCATCGCTTCTCTAACAATATAATCTACGTATTGAGAATATTTCCCCTTATATTTATCGTCAACACCACGTCGTAATACAAGACCTGATTCTTTCTCCTGATTATATTGTTCTTCAGAAATATATCCTTGCTCCTTCATTAAACCTAATACGACATTACGTCTTTCAATTGATTTATTAAAGTTTTTATACGGCGAATACGCAGATGGCGCTTTAATTAATCCTGCAATCGTTGCAGCTTCTGAAATCGTTAAGTCTTTTACTTCTTTATCAAAATAAGATTTAGCTGCTCTTTTTATCCCCCAAGCACCTTCACCAAAATAAATTTGATTCATATACATTTCAACAATTTCATCTTTCGTATAAGTACGTTCTATTTTTTTCGTTAGAAAGTATTCCTTTATTTTACGAGAGAATGTACGGTCTTGCGTTAAAAATACATTTTTCGCAAGTTGTTGTGTAATTGTACTACCACCTGCCACAACTTCTCCAGCTGTAATGTTCTTAAATACAGCACTTATAATTCCACTATAGTAAATACCATGATGACTAAAAAATTCCTTATCTTCTACTGCAACAATTGCTTGAACCATAATATCAGGAATATCTTTCCTTTTGACCCCTTCTGTTTTAGAAGAAGCTAATTTAGTCGCAACTTCATTATTTGCATCATAAATTAAAGTCGGTTGTGGAACAGCTTGTTTTAATTCAGATATATCTTGAATGGAAATTATTATATTTACAACAATAAATAGAGTAGCAAGTAAACTTCCCAATACAATTAATGAATTGCGTAGTTTCTTCCTCTTATTGAACCACTCAAGCGTTTTTTTTAAGTGAGTGTTCTTCAATTTCATTGGTTCACTTCCTTCATTTGTTTACACTCTTCTTTTTAAAAGGAAGAATATACCTCCTTTTAAATTTATTATAATAACGTAGTCGTTCCTATAGTGTAAAGCTTTTCTTTCACATTCATACTTTTTGCAAGAAAAGGACATTCTACAAGTAAGATATTCATTGTTGAGTATTAATATTATTAATACAACAATGAGAGTTATGTTAAGTTTTTGTAAACTTTTCGATAAAATGTTTTAAAAAACGACAGTTTTTTGTTAGAATTGATTAGCCAATATATTTTACATATATTACTTTTGTGGGGGTAACAATAATGGTCTTTAAATCAAAAAAAGATAAATTTTCTGAAATGCTTATGAACGTTTCCGAAAATTTAAAAGAAGGCGCGCAGTTTTTCGTGGAGTATAAAATTAAAAATGCTAGCGATTTAAAAGAGTTTTCTATGCGCATGAAAGAGTATGAGTCAAAAGGTGACTCATTCATTCACGAAATCATTATGGAGCTAAACAAAGCATTTATTACTCCTATTGAACGTGAAGACATCCTACAACTTGCAATGAGTATGGATGATGTATTAGACGGATTAGATCACAGTGCTAGTCTATTCGAAATGTATTCTATTACAGAAGCTGATGAATACATGATTAAATTCGTTGAAGCAATTAATCAATGTGCGATTGAGATTGCAAATTCTGTTGAACTACTTTCTAAAAAGAAATTAGTCGATATTCGTACAAATGCGATCAAGATTAAGGATTACGAGTCACAATGTGATGATATTCGCCGTCATGCGATTAAGCACTTATTCTCTCGTGAGAAAGATCCGATTAAGATTATTCAATTTAAAGAGATTTACGAAGAGCTTGAAGAAGTAGCTGATAGCTGTCAAAGCGTTGCAAACGTATTAGAAACAATCATTATGAAGAACGCGTAAGGAGTTTGATCATGGATACACTCTTGATACTGACCGTTTTAGTAGTCATTTGCGCTTTAGCTTTTGACTTTATCAATGGATTTCACGATACAGCAAACGCTATTGCAACGGCTGTTTCAACGAAAGCTCTAAAGCCTAGACATGCAATTGTTATGGCAGCTATTATGAACTTTTTAGGTGCGATGACATTTACAGGTGTAGCAAAAACGATTACAAAAGATATTGTTGACCCGTTTGCTTTGCAAAATGGTTCTCTTGTAATTTTAGCTGCTTTGCTTGCGGCAATAGTCTGGAATTTGATCACTTGGTACTATGGCATTCCAAGTAGTTCTTCGCATGCAATCATTGGCGCAATCGCTGGTGCAGCAATTGCTGCTGCTGGTATTAGCTCATTAAACTATAAAGGGTTTATAAAAATTCTTGAAGCTTTAATCATTTCACCGATCATCGCTTTTGTTATTGGTTACATCGTATATAGTATTTTTAAAGTGGTATTTAAAAACTTTAACTTAACGAAAACGAACAAGAACTTCCGTATATTCCAGATTTTCACCGCTGCATTACAAGCTTATACGCACGGTACGAATGATGCACAAAAAGCAATGGGAATCATTACGATGGCTCTTATGGCCAATAACTATCATACTTCTGGCGATATCCCTTTCTGGGTACAATTATCTTGTGCAATCGCAATGGGTCTTGGTACTTCTGTCGGTGGTTGGAAAATTATTAAAACTGTCGGTGGACAAATTATGAAAATTCGTCCTGTAAATGGTGTAGCTGCCGATTTATCATCATCACTTGTTATTTTCGGCGCAACATTTATTCACTTACCGGTTAGTACGACGCACGTTATCTCTTCTTCTATTTTAGGGGTTGGTGCTTCACATCGCGTGAAAGGTGTAAAATGGGGAACTGCAAAACGCATGTTAATTACATGGGTTATTACACTTCCTATTTCAGCTTCTTTAGCTGCATTATTTTACTACTTATTACACTTAATCTTTTAATCAAAAGTCGTCTTCCTTATTTTTCTAGGAAGACGACTTTTTTGTGAACAAGCCTATTTCTTATTAAAAAGCGTGTATAATGATTGATGGATAAGTTATATAGAGGAGTTGGCAATTTTGGAATACATCATGTTACTTTTCATCGGATTAATCGCCGGGACAGTCGGGAGCCTAGTCGGACTTGGAGGCGGAATTATTATCGTTCCGTTATTAATTGGATTACACAGTTTATCACCACAACTCGCAGTAGGAACTTCTATGGTAACAGTCGTTTTTACAGGGCTGGCTTCTACCCTTACTTATATGAAACATAAACGGGTAGATTATAAAAGTGGACTTATTTTATTTATCGGGAGTGGCCCTGGTGGTATTATCGGATCATGGGCAAACAAATTTTTAAACCAAGATACATTTTCTTTATACTTTGGGATTTTTCTTATATTCGTCTCCATTCTTCTTATACTACGAGACAAATTGAAACCTCTTTCCCTATCAAATATGACTGTAATTAAGCGATCTTTTACAGATAACGAAGGAAATACTGTAGACTATCAATTTCCACCATTTCTCGCTATCTTTATTGCCTTTATAGTTGGATTTATATCCGGATTATTTGGAATCGGTGGTGGTGCCTTACTTGTGCCAGCGATGATGCTCCTTTTTGCGTTCCCAGCACACATTGCTGTAGCAACTTCAATGTTTATCGTATTTCTCTCAGCAATTGTAAGTTCTTTAACTCACATCTCTCTAGGAAATGTCAGCTGGGCTTATGCATTAATTCTTATTCCTGGTGCATGGATTGGCGGAAAAATCGGGGCTTATATTAACACAAAATTAAGCGGTAATGCAGTAATTAATTTATTACGTATCACATTAATTATTCTTGGAACTAGATTAATCATTACTTCATTTTTATAACGCGTTCTTTCTAGAATGCGTTTTTTCTTATACACATGAATATAAAAAGGCTCCTAGGAGAACAAATAAAACTAAACAAACACTTAATAGCATAAAATTTGAAATATGTAATTTCTTCAAGTTGATCACTCCTATAGCTATGACTGTTATCTTTATGATAGCGAAAAAACAGTTATCTTACAGTTACAAAGCGCTAACAATGCAAAATCATTTATTACAAATTTTATCCTTATATTTCATTTCTTTGTATAATCTATCGATTCAATAAAAAAAGATGTCATATTGACATCTTTTTAGTGAAGAAGTGACCATCCCATAAAGTCTTCATGTACTTGGCACGCCCTCTTATCCTTTCGATCATATAATTCAGCATAACTATCTGTTTCTTCATCATAAGCCATCGTATAAATAATTTGGCCGTCTATTTCAACGGATAAAACGACTCCACCTTTCATCTCTTCCACATGAATGATAGCATTCGCCGGAATTCTCATATCCGTCATCTTCATCGCATCTAACAATATACTAAACCCCCTACAGCGTATTCATTGCTAGTACTATTACACACTAAATAGTATACTACTGTAATAGCATACATTTCGTCAATGAAATTGCTGTTTAAAAAGCATATTGTCTTTATACATATACGCTAAAATATAAGAAATAGAAATGTTTTAATGGGGGGCTAACATTGATTCTACATAAGGGAGATGTATTATTCCGTCAAGGTGAGGACGGTCCATTATATTTTATAAAAACAGGTTTATTAAAAGTTATTCGGTTAGAAGAAGACGGAACACCATTTTTATTTAATATTATCGTTCCTGGTGAAACGATACCTCACCATTCTTTAATTTCACCGAAGGAATATCACGGTACAGCTATTGCTTTAATGAAAACAGAAGTGGAGCCTATAATTAGCAATGAATGGTACGACAAACTTCAGGCAAATCCTGCATCATATGAAAATATCGCTATACAATTACAATCGAAGTTAAGAATGATGCAACAGCGTATCGATCAATTGACAACTGTCTCTCCTAAAGAGCGCCTTCATCGTTTACAAGAGTGGTTCACCTTTTATTTAGGTGACATCCCTATTTATGAAATATTAACACAAACTGAAATTGGTCAGCTCATAGGTGTACGCCGCGAAACAGTAAATCGCTTACTTAGAGAACAAGCAAAAAACGAGGTAAAATAATACCTCGTTTTTTGCTTGGCAACGTTAACCTATTGTAAGCTTGCTGCGGGACCGAAAAATTCATAATGAATGTTCTCTTGTTTAACACCCAAATCAATTAATGCAGCATTTATATGCTTCATAAATGGTACTGGACCGCAAAAATAAAATTCTGCTTCAGTTGTTGGAATAATAGTTTGTAACCATTCACGTTCAATGAATCCTTCTTTATCAAAATTCTTCATTTCCACATCTTGCTCTGTCGGTGAAGAATAGCAAGTATATGCTTTAACTTGTTCATACTCTTTTTCTACTGTCTCAACATGCTCTTTCATCGCATGTGTATTACTATTTATCGCCGCATGAACAAAGCATACATTACGCTTTGATTCTTGTTCAATTAACGTATTTAACATACTCATCATCGGTGTAATACCTACTCCACCACTAATTAGTACAACAGGTAATGTTGACTCCATATTTAATACGAAATCTCCCGCTGGTGCACTTACTGGTAAGACATCCCCTTCCCCTACATGATCATGTAAGTAATTAGATACTTTACCATCTGGTGTATCTACACCTTTTTCTTTCTTTACACTAATACGATAATATTCTTTTCCTGGAGCATCAGACAAGCTATATTGACGATTATGTGTATATGTCTCACCTTTAATATTTATTTGAATCGTTACATATTGTCCTGGGATGAATGAAGAAACTTTCCCGCCATCTTCAGGTTTTAAATAAAATGATGTAATAACGTCGCTTTCCTTCACTTTTTTAACAATCACAAAGTTGCGGAAATCTTTCCATCCACCTTCTTTATGTGCAGCTTCTTCATACATACCCGCTTCAATGCTAATGAATGCATCAGCAATGACGCCATACGCTTCTCCCCATGCATTTAAAACTTCATCAGGTGCGCCTGCGACCTCTTTAATCGCTCGTAGTAAGCATGTACCTACTATTGGATAATGCTCTGCTTTAATACCTAAACTTCTATGCTTATGACCAATTTGTTTTACAACTGGAATAATAGCTTCTAAATTATCAATGTACATTGCAGCTGCATAAACAGCATTTGCTAATGCTTGTTGTTGTCTTCCTTTTTTCTGGTTCGTATGGTTGAAAATATTCAATAACTCCGGATGTTCCGAAAATAAAATTTGATAAAATCTCGTTGTAATCTCAACGCCTTTTTCTTGTAATAACGGTACTGTTGACTTTACGATTTCAATTGTTTTTGCACTTAACATTGTATCCCACTCCTCTATTTCCTTAACTGTTTTTAGTTTAACTGAATTGTATAATACATATTGTGATTTTAATCACTATTAACATGGTGTTTTTGTGAAAAATATATGAACAATGCACATATTAAGTAAATTTTAATTAGCCATCATTAATAGTGCTCAAAAAAAAGCTAACTAGAATTCTAGCTAGCCTACTACTTCGTTTGTATTGCTTGTTCAATTACTCTTATATTCTGCCCATCTCCAAACTCGGTATACCCCCATACATTCGTCTCACCTTTATATTTATTTACAAGTATATCCAAGTCATGATATACGCG
The DNA here is from genome assembly GCF_022663915.1 of Bacillus cereus group sp. BfR-BA-01331. NCBI lineage: Bacteria > Bacillati > Bacillota > Bacilli > Caryophanales > Bacillaceae > Bacillus > Bacillus cereus group sp. BfR-BA-01331. Next base: position 53,407 of record NZ_JAKUGJ010000003.1, on the reverse strand, counting down.
ATGAGCATAGATTACATACTCCATATTTTGAAGCTCCACACCTTTTTTTACAATTTCATAACTTCTATTCACATCGCGTTTTATTTTTTCATTTTTTATTTCTTTATGTATATTTTTTAAAGAGGCTTCTTGCTCTTGAAACCATTGTTTAAAATGTTTCCAATCCCCATCTGTATATTTCTCTGCCTTGCCATAATTCAAGAAATTATTATAACTTTCATGTGTCGTACGAACAAAATCGAGTGTCTTCTTCTTCTCTTGCACCTCTTCTATTTGTGCTACTGTATTTACTCCAGCAGACTGATTCGCATAATATAATAGTACTTTCATAAGACTATAGCTCGCTATTGCCATCACAGTAATAGTTACCAATACACTTAACAATTTCTTCATATACAGAACCCCTTTTCTACTATGAATATTACAATGTACTGTTACACTTGTAACATTCTCTCGTAGAAATGTAATTCCTGTTTAAATCCTCCTTTTCATTTCGACACTATTTTTCTACAAACTTCTCCTTGGTAAATGCTCTTGTAAAACAACATAACCTTCATAAGCTGTATAACCGAGTATAGCCATTAATCCGATATAACAAGCAAATACTGTCCATTTCGTTTTCGTATCGACTTTATAATAATTTTCTTGTTGTTCCTTTTCTGTTTCCCATTCATTTAATTTTCTTTCTGACATTTCAAATGCTTCTCTTATATGAATTGTATGCATTTCTTTTTCATCTTCATATGGGATATAATCAAGTGGCTCAAATTTTGGTAAAAGGTACTCTAGCACTTCAATCTTTTGAAGTTCTCCTGTTTTTAATTCTTTTTCACGTTCTCTTTGTCTTAATACATTCATTTCATGGTGAATCATATAAATCGTTCGATGCACCGCACCAGTTTCTTTTAATTCCTCTTCAAGCCTAGCAGCATATTCTTTCATTCCATCGATTTTATATCCTAATTCCTTAATCGGCTCATCTCTCTTTATTACTCTATATAGTTCCATACAGCCGATAATAAAAATAAATCCTCCTAAAATACTTTTGAAGTAAATAGAATAGCCGAGTAGTAAAACTAGCCCTGCTCCCCAAATTTTCGTGCTTACAACTGAAATTATTCGTCCACCATCTAATGGAGAAACTGGAATTAAGTTAAAGAAATTAATCATACTTCCAAGTAAAATAATAAGCGCCCAAAACGGCTCTTTCGTGATTATATACAGTGGGATCGCGGGTAAAAATGAAAGCAACCCGAAAAGAGGTCCCATATATGCAATGTAAGCTTCATCTTTTGCATTTTTCGGCATCTCTTTCATCCCAATAAGAGCTCCCATAAATGGTATGAAGATTGCTGGCGATGTTGGTATCCCTTTCTTTCTCGCTGCCCATAAATGCCCCATCTCATGTACAAACAATAAATATACGAGTGCTACCCCAAACTTCCAACCATATATGACTGCGTATGCACCAAGCGATAAAAACATACTAAATACTGTTGAAAATTTTGCTAACTTAAAAATTGCAAATACCCATTTTAACTTAGATAGTAAAAATAACCCTATTGCAACTATAACTCCCCATAATCCTTTTTTATTATTTTTCATATTCCTCTCCTTTATCTCGCTTTATTGAGCCATATACACTCATCAAAACTTATTCTTTTTCTCTATTATGACATATTTTTTTCTATTGTTAGAAATAATGTTTATTCCATCCATTTTTAGCCAAAAATAAAAATAAAAGGAGGTAAATACAAATGAAATTACAATCTCTTATGATAGGCGCTCTATCGTTTTTAGCTTCAACTCTTATTTTTTATACCGTCAGCTACGTATTATTATTAGATTGGTTGCCAAATCACTTATTTATAGCCCTTATTATTCTTTCCGCTCTTATGATTTCCTTTCTAATTACACGAAAATCAATGAATGAGCCATCTGCAAAAGCAAAATAATAGAGGGGATCTTTCCCCTCTATTATCATTTCCTAGGAAAGGCCATATAGACTTTATGATTCTTACTACCCTCTATTTACGGGCAGTAAGAATCAGCGGGGGATGCCCCCACTGATTAAAATTTCACTTTATCTTTGTAAATTCATTTTTTCACCATACTCTTTAACAATTTGAATAATGTTTTGAAATGCTCCTACTTTTTCTTTCTTACTATTTAATATTTGTAAATCGTGATTATCATAATAGGTTTCTAGTGATTTTAATTGTGATTCTGAAGCATCTTTTATCGGAACAGTAACATTCAACTCATACTGTTTATACCCTTCCTTTACTTTTTCAGCTGAAATTATTTCACTCTCTTTTGCGCCAATTAATTTTTGAACCTTTTCCGGGAAAATTAATTGCAAATAATATTCTTGTTCCTTCGCTAACTTATTATATAGTGATTGTGAAATCGTATAACGTACTGTATAATTCATTTTTTGATCACCCGCTTTAATATGAAACGCAGTAATCTGCAAATCTTTTTTCGTTATTTCCGTTAAAGGCCCTACCTGCATCTCATCTTCTTTTTGTTCTGGAATCTTTGGAAATATAGCCAAAAGTTTTTCAGTATCTTTTTCGTTCAGCATATACATAGCTTTTTTATATTGCACCCATCCCCGTCGATCTTCTCCTCTTAACCATGCATAATACGTTTCTATTTTCCCCTCTCTACTAATTTGTATTTCATATTCTGGTTTACCAAAGCTACCTGTTACTTCTTGTTTTTCTGCTTTGCTTATAATATCCACCACTAACTCCGCATCCATTTTCTTTAATTTTTTTTCTTCTGTACCTTTTTGTATAACAGTTATTTGTAATGGTTCTTTCACTTCATTCACTGTCTCCTCTACTTGTTTCGATTCTTTCTTTTGCTCTGCTTGACCACACGACGCGAGTAAAATAACACATAAAACCATTAAATATTTTCCTTTCAAATCGATTCTCCTTTTCCAATAAGAAATTCTTATAATCCTCATACATAAAACAAAAACGTTACATTATATAGAATGAGCTATACTATACAATGAAGGGAGGATTTTACAATGTCCATTAATTTTCATGATGCAAATAATAAGTATACGTATGCAAGTCGTAACGCACATATTTCATGGCAGGAAACAATAAACAATATTGTAGATGTGCAAAATAAACAAGTAATTGATATAGGTTGTGGTGGCGGCATTTACACGAAAGAACTTGCTCTTATGGGAGCCAAAAGTGTTGTTGGGCTTGATTTTTCAAAAGAAATATTACAAGCTGCAAAAGAAAATTGTAACGACTTCCCAAACATTTCATTCATTCACGGTGATGCACATAATATCTCATTCCCTAATGAAACATTCGACCTTGTCATTTCTCGTGCAGTCATTCATCATTTACATGATATTCCCACATTTATACGAGAGGCTTCTCGCATATTAAAAAAAGACGGTATACTTATTTTACAAGACCGAACTATTGAAGATTGTACAATTCCAGGAAGTCCTGAACACCTTCGTGGATATTTTTTCTCTGTCTTTCCAAAACTCATTGAAACAGAAGCGAAAAGAAGACCAAAAACCACTACTATTCAGCAAGAATTACAACAATATTCTCTTCAAGCGTTCCCCATACAAACACAATGGGAAGTACGAAAAGTACATGATTCTGTAGAGGCTTTGCTACAAGATTTATCTCCTCGAACAGGCCGATCCATTCTATATGAACTAACAGATAATGAACTTTCTCAACTTCTACATCATATCCAAACGGCATTACAAAACGTCTCTCCTATCATCGAAAGAGATCGTTGGACAATTTGGAGCGCGAAAAAATTGTAAGGAAGGAAGCCTCACAAAGTAATGTGAGGCTTCCTTCTTTCATAATCTAATTTTGCAACACTCTTGATATCCTCCACTCCTGGCCTGTGCACTTCCACACTTCGGACATACTAAATATCTAGACTGATTTGTCAACAAACTACCTTTTTGAAAGAGTAAAACTTCTGCTTGTTTAAACGAACGCGAATAATATAACCACATAAAACCAATTATAGCAATAATGCCAAATAATACTCCCATCGCAAGCATTTCAGTCACCTCTTTTGGTTTGTTCTTTCCAGCAAGTGGATTGTTGTATTATTCTCTGCAAATTCAAACAATTCCTTCCTTACTCCTATAAATATCGATTTTCTCCATAATCTTTACAATTCTCTATAATGTTTTACAGCATTTTTACAAATAGTATTAACCCTTATATTCTCAGCTATATTTCTACAGGAAAGTGTATTTCCCAAAAAATATGTTGACTTTCTAAAAAAAACGTGTGAAAATACTGTCAGAATACTTGAATTAAAATTCATTGACGAGAACGAGTACGTTATAGGACTGTTCCCCAGAGAGTTGGCGATTTGCTGAAAGCCAACGTTCAGTGCTTAACCGAAAATCATCTCCGAGAAGTAGAACCGAATGCTAAAGTAAGTTCTTACCGGATGTCCCCCGTTACAAGGAACACGTATCATGTTGTACGTTGCAAAGCCGTATACATATAGATTTATTTCTACATGTATAAATTAGGGTGGTATCGCGGGTAAATATAACTCGTCCCTTTCTTTAGGGACGAGTTTTTTGTGTTCTTACAATGAATTTACAAAAAGGAGGAAAAACAATGAACACTGTATCAAAAAAACATGTTTTTTTCACAGGCCTTATGCTATTTTCTTTATTTTTTGGGGCAGGAAATTTAATTTTCCCTCCAATGCTTGGACAAAATGCTGGTGAAAACTTTTGGCCAGCAATGATTGGTTTTTTACTAACAGGAGTCGGCTTACCACTACTTACTGTTATCGCTATTTCTCTATCAGGAAATGGAATGCAACAACTTGCAAGTCATGTTCACCCATTATTCGGAATATTCTTTACGGTAGTTGTATACATTGCAATCGGTCCATCTATGGGCATCCCACGTGTTGCTAATGTCGCTTATGAAATGGGGGTTAGTTCTTTCTTACCAGAAACTATTCGCTCTAGCAGCCTGGTGCTATTTTTATACACAGTCATCTTCTTTTCTATCGTATTTTGGCTTAGTTTAAACCCTTCTAAGCTCGTCGATCGTATCGGAAGTGTATTAACACCTATTTTATTACTCTCTATTTTTTTATTATTCGTTAAGAGTGTATTTACACCCCTCGGGCAATCTGGACCAGCCATGCAAGAGTATCAAACTTCTCCAATTTTCAAAGGTTTTATGGAAGGATACTTAACGATGGATACCATTTCAGCACTTGCATTTGGGATTATCGTTGTAAATGCAATTCGCTCAAAAGGTGTGAGTGATCGTAAATCAATTGCCATCGCTACAGCAAAAGCAGGACTTATTGCCGCTACTGGTCTCGTACTTGTATATGGTGCACTTGGCTGGCTCGGTACAACTAGTGTCTCTCTCGGATACGCAAAAAATGGAGGACAGCTACTTACCGTTATCGTACAACAATTATTCGGTCCATATGGTCTAATTCTGTTATCTCTTATCGTTACACTTGCTTGCCTAACAACATGCGTTGGACTTGTATCTGCGTGCAGTCAATACTTCTCAACATTATTGACAAAATTTTCATACAAAATGTTAGCAAGTGTCATTTGCTTGTTAGGATTATTAGTTGCCAACTTAGGTTTAACAAAAATTATCGCCATCTCTGTTCCTATTTTACTTGTTGTATATCCAGTTGCAATTGTACTCGTGTTATTATCATTACTTCATAAATATTTCGGTGGCTATCGATCTGTTTATGTATGTGCTTTAATCGGAACAGCAGTTGTTAGCGTTTTTGACGGATTAAAACAAGGGAATATTCCTGTTTCATTTATCACATCTTATTTTGAGTTTATTCCATTATATAATGAAGGAATTGGCTGGTTAGTACCAGCGTTAGTTGGGGCTATTATCGGTTTTGCTATCGCAAAATTAAGTGGTGCAAAAACAGTACCATTAGCGGAGCATTCACCTGAATCGAAAGTATCATAAAAAAACTCCCATTTCGGGAGTTTTTTACATTTGATAAGAAGTATGATTAAAGCTACTTACTTTATAAGCTTTCGTATAGTAATCAATATTCGTATCCACTGTTTCTACTTTTACAACATCATAGCAATCTTCTTGCTTCACTAGAAATAAATAATATTCTTCTGTTGCCTCAATAATTGCAATACGATCTGTTTCAATATCATATTGTTCACAAAGTGCTTGCAACGCATTCACATAGTTACCTAATTTTTTCGTTTCATCCATTCCAAATATCGTTTGAACTAACATACACTCTCTCCCCTTTGTATGTACTGTTAACACCTTAATGATAACGCTTACATAAATAACCGTCAATAAAAAGCTTTGACCATATATAGTCAAAGCTTCCTTCTTATTTCGTCAATTGGTGTCTAAACGCATAAATAACCGCCTGTGTCCGGTCACTTACATTTAGCTTATTTAATATATTACTCACATGTGTCTTTACTGTTTTAAGGGCAATAAACAACTCATCTGCAATCTCTTGATTACTTTTCCCCTCTGCAATTAATAACAAAATTTCAGACTCTCTTTCTGTTAACTCCTCATGCAAAGGTTGTTCTTTCTTCTGACGCATACGAGACATCATTTTGCCAGTAACTTTCGGCTCTAATACCGTTTCCCCATCATAAGTAGCTCTTACAGCATCTGCAATATCACTCGCTCTTGATGTTTTTAATAAATAACTTGTCGCCCCCGCCTCAATAACAGGATATAACTTTTCATCATCTAAAAAGCTCGTGACAACTACAATTTTCGCTTCTGGCCATTCTTGAATAATAGCACGTGTCGCTTCAACCCCATCCATCTCATCCATAACAAGGTCCATTAAAATAATATCCGGTCTTAATTGCAAAGCTAACTCTGAACCTTTTCTTCCATTTTCAGCTTCTCCAACTACTTCAATATCTGGCTGCGTTGATAAATATGCTGATACACCCATTCGAACCATTTCATGATCATCAACTAGTAATACTTTTATCATGATTCTCCCCCTCTCTCAATCATAATAGGTACTTTCACTTCTATTTGCGTACCTTTATTCGGAAAACTAAGAACTTTTAATGTACCACCAATTTCATGAACTCGCTCTTGCATTGACCTTAAACCGTATGAACCAGCCTTATTAACACCAACTTTAAACCCAACACCGTCATCAATAATTTTCAAAATCGCATATTGATCAATTTTCCGAAGGCGTACTTCGGTTTTCTTTGCCTTCGCATGCCGTAAAGTATTAGACAGCGCCTCTTGTACAATACGGAATAAATGATCCTCTACACCTTTTTTTAATTGAATCGGTTCAATTAACCATTCAATTTTCATATGTTGCTTTCTAGACAGTTCTGTTAATAATTCTTCTATACCCTCAGTTAGTTTCTTACCTTCTAACTGCACTGGGCGTAAATGAAGGAGCAATGCTCTCATTTCTGATTGTGCATTTACAACCATATTCTCAACAAGCTGCAACTGTTTTTTCGTCGTGTCTGGAATTTCAGCTGCTTGCTCATTAATGGCTGACATCATCATCGACATTGCAAAAAGCTGCTGACTTACAGAATCATGTAGCTCTCTCGCTAATCGATGCCTTTCTTGAGAAATCGCTTCTTGTCTCATCTCTTCATTCCAATGGGCTCGTTCATTCGTTACTTTTTGAAATAGCCCAGCTTGCTCCTCTAAGCGACGAGCAAGACCAATTACTTTTCGTTCCACTTCATGAAATTCATCGTCCGCAGTAAATGAAACATCACTCGGAAAATTCCCTCGCTCTACTTCAAATAGAAAAGTATTTAATCCTTGTATACGCTGTTCTATATAATAACCGATTGCATATCCTACAATTCCTCCGATAAGAAGACTCGTACTCATAATAAACAAGCCAATTGGAACAGAAGCAATGGATTCTTTCCAGAGTAAATCATAAACTTGTTGCTCGCTTTTCCATACATATACAATTGTACAAATAAGTGCGATACTCACAGAGGACAACATAGAATAACGAATATACATCCACGAAATATTCCTTTGTTTTTTCATTATACTTTCCTCACTTCCGTATCGCCTACGACAAGCGAAGAAATAATTTTAATACGACGAGGGGCTTCTTTATACTGTTCTGTTCTAAACGTAACATTACGGTTAAATCCAGTTTCTTCGTGTCCTGGCAGGAGCACTCGCCCAACAATAACAGAATGATTTAAAGACAATTCAATATCATATGGTACATATAAGCGAATATTACCAATGACGCCCCGAATCACAATAACCGTTTCTCCCTCTGGAATCATAGCAGTTGTTAAATCAATCTCGACGTCACAAGCACCATATTGGACGTTAATATCCTCTATTTCATAAATATGATCCATCATTCGTACATTACCTACAAACATATTTTTTATATACGGTTCTGTACGATATATTTGTTTTTCTTCATTTATATATCCCTGTTCTTTAATTTCAACTTTCATTGCTTTTTGCCGATGTCCTTGTTGAATAAGTTGATAACCAATTAAAGCTAAACAAGCAAACACAACAAGTACGAATGCCGCTGATGAAAATAAGAAGAATAAGAAGACAATACCACCGACAAATAAAAATACATTCCCTCTTACATAACGGTTCTTCTTTCGATAATGTCTTCCAAACATAATCATAATAAATGCAAATATTAGACCACCTGGTTCAAAATGTCCAAGTATCATATCAAGAAAAAGACCGAATCCAAATATGATGAGGAGCATCCCCATAAATTGTGTTTTTGAAAATTGCTTCTTCATTTCAGCTCCCCCCTCCTTGTCACATATACATAGAAGAAAAGGCATTGCTTTCCAACACCTTTTCTCCTATCACTATATCATAAGCCTGTTTTATTATATACTACAATTATTTTGTTACTTCTTTCGTTAACGATACTTCATTTTTCTCTTTCATTTCACTCTCTAGTTTTGCAATTTTCATATCAAATGTATCACGCTCATGCTCTTCATTTATACGAAGCTCTATGTCACGAATGTGATCTTCAATTTCTTCGAATCGTAAGAACGGATTATTTTCATCCATTTTATGCATAGCAGTATTCATACGGCGGTTTGCATGCGCCATATTTTCACGTGCCATTAATTCCATACGCTTTGCGTTCATTTCTTTTAATTTATTTTTCATTTCTGAAAGACGACGCTCTAACTCATCAATTTGCTCTACAACACCAGCATACATTTCTTCTAAGCGAGTTACTTGCCCTTCATAATACGCTACTTCTTCTAATGCACGTTCATGCAATTGCAATTCGCCTGCTTCTTGTGCGATGATAGCTTGCTTTGATCTTTTATTAACGAAATAACGTGCTTGCTCAAGCTCACGAGCGAAGTTAGATTTTAATGTTTTATGACGCTGAATTAACTTCTCAATTTTTGTTATTTCACGCTCACTATCGCGTAAATATTGGTTTAACATAGCAATTGGATTTTTTCTTTCTTTCTCATCTAACACATTATGAAAATCAGCTAAAATTGCATCGCGTACACGTCCGAATAAAGATTGTTTCATTATAATCTTCCTCTCTTCTACTTTATAATTTGATTTATTTTATATTAGTTTTTCATTAACTTGTTCCACTCATCTTCAAAGTTGCTATATGGTTTAGCACTTTCTGGAGCAGAATCAACAACTACATTTTTTCCTTTTTTCCACTCACGGTATCCGTAGTATAAAACTACTAATGCTGCGATACCGATTAATGCTGGGGAATGAGAAAGTGCAATGGACAAACCGATTAAACCAACAATACCCCAAGCTAACTTTCCAAAGAATGATTTAGCTCGCACAAATGATTTATAGCTCCAGTACACAACTCCTGCTCCAATGGCGAATCCTACAATACCAGCAAGACTACCAAGAGCAATTAAAGCCAAAATACCGGCTGCGATAAACGCTAGAAATTGTTTCATCTTGTGCTTGCCTCCCTTCGATTTGATACTCTTATCTTAACTATTTTTTCATTTTTTCATAACGAGCTTAAGAACCGTTTTTAACTCAGACTTAAGACTGAGTTAAATTCAGCCTTTTGCAAAACGAACATGTATGCGATGCGTATAGATACAGAAAAATTCTTATTCAATAACGGATGAAAATCTCAACTTGCGCGTCCAAAAAATTAGCAATACATACAAACGTTTATTAAATTACATTAAATATATTATTAAGAAAATTATGTTAAAATAAATCAGAAGGCTACATTTAAATTAAAGGGGATATATCATGAATTTACACATTACGAAAGAAATCAATACCGCCGCTAAAAACTATATAAACAATCAGCTTTATGAATATAATTTAAAGCACTTTCCATCTGATTTAAGAGACAGATACTTAGAGATTCATTTATTTCTTAAAGATGAAAATGGTAAAATATGCGGGGGAATATTAGGTGAAGTCTGTTGGAATTGGTTAGAGATTCACTCTTTTATCATCGATGAAGATATACGTGCATTAGGGTATGGAACTAAACTGTTATTAGAAGTAGAAAAAATCGCTTTAGAAAGAAATTGTGATTTTATAAAAGTTGACACTTTAAGCTTTCAAGCATTAGATTTCTATAAAAAATATGGTTATAAAGAGTATGGTATCCTCGATAACGTAGGAAGAGATTATAAACACTACTATTTGAAAAATGATTTATAAATAATAAAAAACGCTCAGAGAATGTTCTCCGAGCGTTTTCAACTGCTAATAATAAATGTCTCTTTATGTTATGCAGTTTTATGATACTCTTTTTTTTCCGCCACTTTAGAAAATCTCGGGAAACCAATTAATATAGAAATGATTCCACATACTCCAACTAAAATTGGATAAAATGCATATGGTAACAATTCGACCGGAGATAACGCAGCAAATCCTGCCGCTGTTAACATTTGAGCACCATATGGGATTAACCCCTGTACACAGCAAGAGAAAAGATCCAGTACACTCGCTGATTTACGGGGATCAATTTCATACTGATCCGCAATATTTTTCGCAAGCGGACCTGTAAAAATGATAGAGATTGTATTATTTGCTGTACACATATTCGTCATACTCACTAAGCCAGCAATACCAAACTCTGCTCCTTTTTTCGAACGAATATTACGTGTTAAAAGATTCATTAAATATTGAATGCCACCATTATATTGGATAAGTTCAACCATACCACCGATTAATATAGCAAGTAGTACTAGCTCCATCATACCGCCCATTCCAGTCGTTACACTTTTAAAGAAACTCTCTAACGTGTAACTTCCATCTATAAGGCCGATAGCACCTGATAATATTGTTCCACCCGTTAACACAATAAGTACATTCCAGCCAAGTAGTGCTGTAATAAGTACTCCTGCATACGGTAAAATCTTTATCCAGTCAAAACTATGGGCTTTAACTTGTGTATCACTTCCTAAAGTAATTATTACTAATAGTACAATTGTAATAATAGCGGCTGGTAATACAATTAAAAAGTTCGTTTTAAACTTATCTTTCATTTCTGTTCCTTGTGAACGAACAGCAGCAATTGTTGTATCTGAAATAAATGATAAATTATCACCAAACATCGCTCCGCCCACAACAGTAGCCATCGCAAGTGCTATTGAGATATCAGTTTGCCCACTAATCCCTACAGCAATTGGTGCTAGTGCTGCAATTGTTCCCATTGAAGTTCCCATCGCTAATGAAATAAATGCCCCTATAACAAAAATTCCAGCAACGATAAATCCTGGTGGCAAAATAGATAACGCTAAGTTAACAGTGGAATCAACTCCGCCCATTCCTTTTGCTGTTTCAGAAAACGCCCCTGCAAGTACAAAAATCAGAACCATGATCATAATATCAGGATTTCCTGCACCTTTAGCAAATCGTTCTACTTTCACATTAAAGCTTTCCTTACGATTCATCACTAAAGCAATTCCTACAGCAATTGAAATTGCTACGAGTATCGGCAATTTATAGAAATCACCTGTAATAATTCCAGAACCAATAAATAGCGCCAAAAATACTCCAAGTGGTAATAAAGCTAAACCATTTCCGCTCGTTTCTTTCAAAGTATCATCTCTCCCTAGTTTTCAACCTTTTCTAATGAATAACAAAAGACCTCTTCCGATGAGAAGAGGTCTTATACATCTATAAGAAACGCTCTTCTCATCTTTCAAGCACACGCTTGCTGGATTTGGCACAGCACTCTGAAATCGAGTCCGCTGCCGAGGCATCGTAGGGCCAGTCCCTCCGCCTCTCTTTATAAGAAGGTTTCATATTTATTTTTTAATAATAATTTCTTTCCTAACTTTACTCGCTTACAAAACAAAAGTCAATTATTTTTTGTATAGATTTTTTTGGTAATTATACAAAAATATGAATAAACCAATCATTTTAACTTTTCGATTTCTTTATCCAATATTGAAATCCAATAAAATTTTCTATTTTTTATCGTCGCGATAATCCATTTTGTTGTATTCCATGCTAACTCATATTCTTCTTTTGTAACATCACCAATTTTATAGGCATCCTCTAACTCGTCTTCATCCAGTACATAGATCTCACCGTTCGGTAACAATACTACATCTAAATATAAATCATCAAAATAAGGTAAACCACGCTCGTCTATTTTATATTCTTTCGTCACGTCGATATAATATTGTACTAATTGTTTTTGATTGTCTAACATAGCTGTAATTGCAAAGTTTTTCCCGTTTATAAAATATTGCATCCATGTATACCCATCACCTGCAATGCAAAGCTGTTTACCATTGTATTCTTTATGACTAGGTTCTCTCACTTTTTTTATGTCCAGCATTCCTAACATTCCATCCTCTACTTGCTTAACCCTATAATCCTTCTCTATTAGTCGCTTCCACGAAGAACCGTCACCATATTTACGTTTCATTACGTCCGCTCCTCTTCTATATATAGAAAAGCCCCCACATATTATGTGAGAGCTTGTTCATATTATAATTAAGCTGCTTGACCCTTTTCAGATATCTCTTTTAAATAGGCTTGTCCTTTTTCAGCGTCATATTGACCTTCCCACTTAGACATAACTACAGCCGCTAAAGAGTTACCTACAACGTTAACTGCTGTACGAGCCATATCAAGAATACGGTCAATACCTGCAATAAACGCTAAACCTTCAGCTGGAATACCTACTGTACCAAGTGTTGCTAATAATACAACGAATGATACGCCCGGTACACCCGCGATACCTTTTGATGTAACCATTAATACAAGTAATAACGTAATTTGTTGTGTAATGGATAATTCAATACCGTACATTTGAGCTAAGAAAATTGCCGCAATTGCTTGATATAAAGTTGATCCATCTAAGTTAAATGAATAACCTGTTGGAATAACGAAAGATGTAATTGCTTTCGGACAACCGAACTTTTCCATTTTCTCCATAATTTTCGGTAAAACCGTTTCTGAACTTGCTGTAGAATACGCTAAGATCAGCTCGTCTTTTAAAATCTTAAAGAATTGGAAAATGTTTATTCCAAAGATTTTCGCTGTAAGTCCTAATACAACTACAACGAAGAAGATCATTGCCCCATATACTACAATGAGTAATTTCCCTAATGGAATTAATGAAGCTAATCCGAATGTAGAAACTGTAACACCAATTAATGCGAATACACCAAATGGTGCAAACTTCATAACTTGGTTCGTTACATAAAACATTGCATCTGCTACACCTTGGAAAAATTGTAGAACTGGTTTGCCACGCTCACCAACTGCTGCTACACCTAAACCAAATAATACTGAGAAGAAGATAATAGCAAGCATATCACCTTCAGCTAATGATTTCATAATGTTCGTCGGAACAATATTTACAAACGTATCTGCGAACGAATGACTTTGTACTTGCTCTGTCGTATGTGTATATTTAGAAATATCTGTTTTTGTTAACTTATCCATATCAACGCCTTTTCCAGGTTGGAAAATGTTTGCTATTAATAGACCGACAGCAATTGCAATCGTTGTAATAATTTCAAAGTAAATAATTGTTTTTCCGCCTAGTCGACCTAACTTTTTAACATCGCCAACACCAGCAACCCCAACAACAATACTCGCTACAACAATCGGTACAACAATCATCTTAATTAATCGGATGAAAATATCACCAATTGGTTGTAAGTACTTCACCACTTCCGGATTGCCAAAGAAAATCGCCCCAACTGCAATACCAAGCGCAAGTCCTATTAAAATTTGCCATGCAAGTCCTATTCTTTTCATACTTGTGGTAACCCCCTCTTCGATGTGTCACTCTATCTCTCATTCTATCTCTATAAAACTTGAAATTAAGAGTATTACATATTATTCGACAATTCACTACATTTTGTCCCTGTTGAAAATCATAAATCAAAATTTAAAATCTGACAACAAAATAAGTTTGCACGAATGCAAATAATTTTCTTGACAAAAACAAACCTCATGTCAGAAAACCTCACATGAAATCGATTCCTCACTAGTGATTGATAGGTTTTTAAAATACTGTTTCATTATGGAAAACTCCATCATTTCCCATGTTTTTTTAAAAAAATATAGAAATTGATATCTTTTTCTATACATTCAAGAATTTTAAATTTATGACAAACACTACGAAAAGATACTAAATTCCGACAAAACTTAGCAAAATTATAAAATTTTCTTTACATTATGATTACAACGATAGACACTCTTCTTCTTATGATATATAACATTCATAGGGAAAGGAGCAAGACAACCATGAAAAAGAAATTTGCAGCATTTAGTGTTTTAGCAGCTGGAACGATTTTCGTTTCCCCGTTACTTTCACCCGTATACGCTGAAACGAATGAGAATAAATTATCTAATATTCAATCCGAATTAGAAGGCAAACAAAATGACTTACAAAATAAATCAGCTGAGAAAGAACAAATAGAAAAAGAAATCCAGGAATTACAAAAGAAAATCGACGAATTAACTACTTCTATTAATAAAAACGAAGCTGAATTAAACGATACAAAAAAAGAAATTAGCAACACACAGCAAGTTATTACTGAAAAAAAGAAACATATAGAGCAATTACAAACGAACATAGATACACGACAGGAAGTTATTAAACAACGACTACAATCTATGCAAGAAAAGCCTCGTACGAGTATCATTACAGAAGTAATAACAAGTTCTGCAAATATTGCCGATCTTGTTGATAATATGTATTCTGTAAGTTTAATTTTAAATAACGATACAGATATTGTGAAAAAGCAAACAAGTGATCAGAATGCTGTTACGACAGAAAAAGAAGCTGTTGAGAAAAAAGAGCAGCAATTGAAAGAATCCGAGCAAAAATTAGAACAAAAACAGCAAGAATTACAAAGTAACCAACAACAGCAACAAACTTTTATTAACGATCTACATACGAAAGTAGCAAAAGTAGATTCAGAGATTGAAGGGTTAGAAGAATCAAAAGGCATTTTAGAAAACCAGCGTCAAGCTGTTCAAAAAGCAATTGAAGAAGAAAAACGTGCAGAAGAAGCGCGGAAAGCTGAAGAGGCACGTAAGGCTGAAGAGGCACGTAAGGCTGAGGAAGCAAAAAAACAGGTAGCCGCTTCTGCTAAAGAAAGCACACAATCCGCACCAACACCGCAAGATACGAACAAAGGTGGATTTATTAAACCTGCCGCTGGATCGAAAACTTCAGGATTTGGTACACGTTCTTTAGATAACCATAAAGGAATCGATATCGCAGCTTCAGGAACAGTGCCAATCGTAGCTGCTGCAGATGGCGTCGTTATCCGTTCAGAATTATCATCTAGTTACGGAAATGTTGTATACTTATCTCACCGTATAAACGGAAAAACATATACAACTGTATATGCACATATGAGTAGCCGTTCTGTATCTAATGGACAAACTGTAAAACAAGGCACTCAACTTGGATTTATGGGGAACACTGGCCAATCATACGGACAACATTTACACTTCGAACTTCACCTTGGGGAATGGAATGTCGGTAAGACAAACGCAGTTGATCCATCTCCTTATATCGGATTATAAAAAACTCGGTGCATACCGAGTTTTTTTTACTACTTCACACTTTTTAGGCATTTTACATAAACTACAACTAAATGCCTATATTTTGCGGGGTGATAAATATGAATACACAATTACAAGAAGAAATAGAAGAAGCTAGAGAAACATACATCGGCCGGTTATTTACATTCGGCGGCTCAGCGTTATTTTTAATTGGATCATTTATCGCAGTTGTCACAGCTTATAAAGCATATAATCGCTTATTAAATACTTCTACAACATAATAAAAAGACGGAGAAATCTCCGTCTTTTTATTATGCAAATATTTTAAATACGCCTACCGCATTTAAAAATACGATAATTACAGTTACCGGAATAACATAACGAAGCAAGAAGAACCAAATATTAAACAATGTTTTCCCTTTCGTTTCCGTAACTTCTAATTCCTTCATTAATAGCTCTTTACTCATTTTATTTGGTACAAATAGCGAAATGGCTAGTACTCCGAGTGGCAGTAATACATTACTTACCGAAAAATCGACGAAATCAAAGAATGTCTTACCAAATATTTTCACATCACTCATAATTCCAAACGATAACGCTGATGGAATTCCAACTGCAAAAATAAGAATACCAATTAATAACGAAGCTGACGGACGCTTCTTCTCATTATCTTTCGCAACAGATGCTACTACAATTTCAAGCATTGAAATCGCAGATGTTAAAGTCGCAAAGAAGAATAAAACTAAAAACATAATGAAGAAAAATTGTCCAAATGGAATTTTTGCAAAGACAGCAGGAAGAACGATAAACAGTAGCCCTGGTCCTTCTGTCGGTTTAACTCCTAATGCGAAAATCGCTGGGAAAATCGCTAACCCTGCAAGTACTGTAATAAATACAGTTAAACTTACAATAGATGTTGCTGATTTAGCTAAATGCTCTTCTTTCTTTAAATACGAACTATACGTTACCATTACCGAGGCACCTACCGTTAGTGAGAAGAAAGATTGCCCCATCGCATATAAAATCGTATCTGCTGTAAGCTTTGAAAAATCTGGTTTTAAGAAGAACTCTACCCCAGCCATAGCACCATCAAGTGTTAATGCACGAATAATGATAGCAATAAATAAAATGAATAATAACGGCATCATGTACTTACTTGCTTTTTCTATGCCTTTTTCCACACCTTTACTAACAACAAAAATGGTACAAAGCATAAAGATGAATTGCGCCCCAATCGCACTTACTGGATTTGAAATTGTTTCAGCAAACAATTGTCCATAATCGACTACTCCGTTCCAAAAACTACCTGTGACACTATAGTATAAATAAAGTAAAATCCATCCACCTACAACACTATAAAAAGATAGTACGCTAAAACAAGTAACAACCCCCATACGACCAATCCAAGGATATAACTTGCTATTCGGTACTAATACTTTATAAGCTGTAACGGCCTCTTTTTGAGTACTACGGCCAATAACAAATTCAGCTAAAAGAAGAGGCATACCAATAAATAAAGTTAATAGTAAGAATACAAGGAAGAATGCGCCTCCCCCACCATTACCTGCAACATATGGAAACTTCCATATTGCACCAAGACCTACTGCGGCTCCGGCTGCTGCGAGTACAAAGCCAATTTTCGACGTCCATTGCTGTGTTTCTTTCATCATAAATTCTCCTTTTCTGAATATTATAACTTTTATCAATTATACACTTTCATTTCATACTCGCACACCTCCTTTAGAAAATAAAAAAGTCCCCTACACGCAAATATGCATGTAGAGGACGATATATGTAATAGAATACCGTGGTACCACCTCAATTGGATCAATAAATCCCACTTGTTCAGGTACAGGAAAATTCCGATACCCTATCCTTTTAACGGCGGAACCCGGGTTGCCTACTGCAATGTTCAGCATACCTCTCGCAAGCCCATTCTGTATATTTTATCGTACCGGGCTCACACCTTACCCCAGCTCTCTGAACGCATCAAATATACGTACTCTTCTTGCTCATCGATTTCATCTTTTGAAGTTACTTGTGATTATAAATTATATTTTTATATTTGTAAAGCACAATTCACTCACTATCCTATATAAATTCCCCTCTCTAATTCTTGTAAAAAAAGCTCTCTTTTTTGTTCACTTTGAACATATATCGACTTTAATACTTCTTGTAACAATATATTTTTTTGCCTTTTCTCTACTTGTAATTCTTTCACTTTTAGTCTAACTTCATATAAAAAATCAAGATACGATTCATACTTCTCATCATATTTATTTGCGATATCATCACGAATTTTTTTTGCAAGTTTCGGACTTGCCCCTCCAGTAGAAACAGCTACATTAAGCAATCCACGATGAATTGCCGCCGGAAAATGAACATTTCCACTTTCCGGATTCGTAATAACATTTACCAATTGATTCACTGCGGCATCTTCAGCAATTTGTTCATTTAGTACCGAATCACTAGTCGCTGCAACTACTAAAAAAGCATCTTTAATATCAATTTTCTCATACTCTCTTTGATACCAACGAATTTGCTTTTCTTCTACAAGTTTCACTAAATTTGCATCTAATTCTGTACTTACTACAACAATATCCGCACCTTGTTTTAGTAAAGGAATAATTTTAAACCCCGCTACTTTCCCTCCACCAATGACAACAACACGTTTCTTATCAACTCGCACTGTAAGTGGATACATATTGATCTCCCTTCAATATTTCCTCTGTTTTCTGAATTAACATCTCTCGAAACGCTACATTCTTTCCTAAATAGGGACTTATTTTTATCTCTTCCGACTCATATTGACGCACTTCTTTCTCAACATGTTTCATGAGTAAGCCTGTAAATAATAAGTAAGGTAACACAACAATGTTCCGTTCTTTTTGTTCTACAATTTCTTTCAACCTCTCATCAAACTTCGGCTCCGCGGCTGCTAAATAACAAACTTCCACCTCTTTAATGTTCTCTTCTTTTTGAAATAAAGAAGAAATCCACTTTATGTCTTGTAAAGTTTCCGGATCACTACTCCCTCTTGCAACGAGCAAAAGTGTTACTTCTTCTTTATAGTCTTTAATACCACTTCCGTTATATACCGCTTTTACAAGCACTTCTGATACACCAAATGGATTACCATACACTATTTTGATATCCGGATATTCCTCGTTTAACTTTCGTAATTCAAACGGAATATCTTTCTTTACATGTCCTGCCGCTAATAAAAAAACAGGAATAGCGACAATCTCTGTAGCACCACGCTTCACACATGTACGAAATCCTTCTTCAATAGAAGGATTCGCTAGCTCTAAAAAACAAATTTCTTGAATATTTGCCTCTACACGGTTCATACATGACGTAATAAATGCAACCGCTTCTTCTTTTGCTGCTTTCAAACGGCTTCCATGACATATATATATAACAGCCTTCATTTTACAATACTCCGCTTACTTGATATGCATTTTCCGTTTGTTTCTCAAACCAATGTATCTTTTCTCTAAAACGGACAACTTCTCCAATAACAATCATACTTGGATTTTGAATTCGTTCTTTTTTGGCAACATCTACAATTGTTCCTAACGTCGCTGTAACAGTACGTTGCATAGATGTCGTTCCCCACTCAATGATAGCGGCAGGTGTACTTTGATCTTTTCCATGTTTTATTAGTTGTTCACATATGTAAGGTAAATTACTAACCCCCATATAGACCGCTAATGTATCTACACCTTTCGCTAAACTTTCCCACTTCACTTCCTCTTCAGCCCCTTCTTTCCGGTGCCCTGTCACAACAGCAAAACTTGCACTTGCATCGCGATGCGTTACTGGAATTCCAGCATAAGCAGGAGCAGCTATACCAGCTGAAATACCAGGAATAATTTCAAATGGGATACTTTGCTTCGCTAACGCTTCAGCTTCTTCTCCACCTCTTCCAAATACAAATGGATCTCCGCCCTTAAGTCTCGTTACAACTTTTCCTTTTTTCGCATATTTAATAAGAAATGTGTTAATTGTCTCTTGCTTCATCGTGTGATAATTTGGGAGTTTCCCGCAATAAATTAAATCCGCTTCAGGCTTTGCATGAGAAAGCAATTCTTTATTTACGAGACGGTCGTACAATATAACATCAGCCTTCTCGATGCATCTCAACCCTTTAACAGTAATTAAATCCGGATCACCAGGACCCGCCCCGACGATATAAACCTTCCCCATAATCTCTCCTCATTTCTACTATAAAATGAAACTTCCACTCCTAATCACGAATGGAAGTTACTATTATTTCGTATTACATGTTCTCTACTCATGAATAACAAATGCCGCCCCTTTTCGAATCTTCTTTTTTTCAAACAAAGAAATCTCTTTCACTTCTGGTAACGGTAAAAAATGTTTTTCAAGCTCAATTTCCGCAAGCTTAAATGCCTGTTCTTCACTCTGAGCAACGACAACAATTGGAACAATACTATTTACTAATACAGCTTCAAATCGATATAAGTCCATATTGCCCCTCCTAAGATGCTATTACTTCTTCTAATACACGATTTAGTACAATTTGTAATTCTTCCACTCCAACACGTCCTACGAAATCATAAAACGTTTCGGCTAGTAATTTATTCTTTTGGAAATAACTTAAAAAGGACACGAGAACATCCGGCAAATCTTCTCCATCTATTTTCCCTTTTAACTTTTCGTTATATGCTCCTCCGTCTAATAGTGTTCCGCCCACATATATTTCAAACGCCTCAACGATTCCCTTTTCCTTCGTTTTCAGTTTTATCCCTTGCAAACCAATATCAGCAATTTGACGTTGACCACATGAGTTCGGGCATCCTACCATATGAATTCGAACTGGAACATCGAGTGCAATTTGTGTATCTAAGTACTCTGCGATTTTGCGTAATCTTTCTTTCGTTTCTACTAGCGCAAGATTACAATACTCAATGCCAGTACATGAAACCGCATGACCGATAAACGATTTCGGATTTGCTGAAATTGCTTCAAACAACGGTTCACTTAATAATCCTGCAACATTTTCTGGCGGAACATTCGGAATAATGAAGTTTTGTGAGTTACAAGTTCGAATTTGCCCGTTTCCATATTTCTTTGCAATTCTTGCAATCTCAAACATTTCCTCTGCGTGTAAACGCCCTACTGGTACATTAAAGCCGACATACTTTAATCCTGCTTGTTTTTGATCTTGAACGCCATAAAAGTATCCTGCATTCCATCCTTTGAGAGCACTTTCCCCTTTACTTTGCAATGGGCCTGTGTATTCTACTAGTTTCTCTTTAAATTTCTCAACGCCCCAGTCAGCGACAAGAAATTTCAAACGTGCTAAGTGGCGTTTTTCACGATATCCAAAATCACGGAATATAGTAGCAATTGCAATCGACACTGCCTTCACTTCTTCTGGTAAAACGAATACATCTAATTCTTCCGCTAAGTATGGACGAGCTGATAATCCTCCGCCTATTTTTATATGAAACCCAACCTTTTCCTCACCATTTATTTCTTTCGTAGCAGGTGTAAACGCCACACAGTTAATCTCTGCATTTGCTGAATTATAAATGTTAGAACTAATAGACATTTTGAATTTACGTGGTAGATTAGAAAACTCTTCATTACGTTGGAAGTAATCGTATATTTCTTTAACAATCGATGTTGTATCAAATAGTTCATTCGCATCAATTCCAGCAAGTGGATTTCCTGTAATATTACGCGTAATATCACCGCATGCCCCTGCTGAAGATAAACCAACTCTAGCTAACCTCTTAAAAATATCCGGAATTTGCCCAATTTCTAACCAATGAAACTGAATCGCCTGTCTTGTCGTAATATCTAACACATCACGCCCATAATCTTCAGCAATGGAAGCCAGCACCTCTGCCTGCGCATTTGTAATAATTCCAGAAGGAATGTTGACACGCATCATAAAATAGCCCGCTTCTTTCGGTCTTTGCAAATACAATCCCGCCCATTTAAAAGCGTCCCACTCTTCTTTCGGAATAGATTCAAATCCATTCTCCGCATAGTAAGGAATATCATTAAAGATTTCTAATCCGTCTTTCTCTAATTTCTTTTTCTCTGTTTGATTTAATTTTTCATTATTAGCCCACACTTTTTCATAACTCATCTTTTATCCCCCTATATGAAACTACGCTCTTGTAAGTACTTCACAATTTGCTCTGCACATTCTTCAATAGAATACTTGTGCGTTTCTACAATTAATTCTGCTTGTTTTGGTTCCTCATACGGTGAATCGATACCTGTAAACTCTTTAATATCACCTTTTCTCGCCTTTTTATAAAGTCCTTTCGGATCACGTTTCTCACACTCTTCAATTGGACATTTTACAAACACTTCTATAAACTCATCTGCAGCTAATAGTTCCCTAACTTGTTTTCGGTCTACTCGAAATGGTGAAATAAACGCTGTAAGGACAACAGTTCCTTGATCTACAAATAACTTCGCCACTTCACCAATACGTCTTATATTTTCCATGCGATCACTTTCAGAAAAACCTAAATCTTTATTTAAACCTTGGCGAATATTATCCCCATCTAGCACATAATTTCCGATATTCTTTTCAAACAGTTTGCGAGCAACCGCATTCGCTACTGTAGATTTACCCGAAGCTGATAAACCAGTAAACCAAACTACAAAACTGTGATGCCCATTCTTCACTCTTCTCTCATCTTTTGAAACAGAAGCTGTATGCCAAGTAATATTCGTATCCATCTCATTCTCTCCCTATTCTGTTACTACTTCTTTTTTCAAACCTTTAATTAGCACTTCCACTACTTCTTTACGACTAAATGTACTTGGCGGAATCTCACCATTCCTTAACATTTCTCGTACTTTCGTACCCGATAAGATGACACGGTCTTCTTTTCCATGCGGACATGTTTTCGTTGAAGCCATTGCTTCACATTTCGTGCAGTAAAAACTATGTTCAAAAAATAACGGCGTAATCCCTAACTCTTCTACTGTAAAATTCGTAAAGATTTCCTGCGCTTCATATGTTCCGTAATAGTCTCCTACCCCAGCATGATCACGCCCTACAATAAAGTGGGTACAACCAAAGTTCTTTCTTACTAGTGCATGAAATATCGCTTCCCTTGGTCCTGCGTAACGCATTGCTGCAGGAAATACACCTAAAAAGACACGATCTTTCGGATAATAGTTTTGAAGTAATACTTCATAGCTTTCCATCCTTACATCAGCAGGAATATCATCTGACTTCGTTTCCCCAACGAGCGGATTTAAAAAGAGACCATCTACAATTTCAAGGGCAGATTTTTGAATATACTCATGGGCACGATGTACTGGGTTTCTCGTTTGAAATCCAACTACTGTTTTCCAAGCGCGTTTTTTAAATTCTTCTCTCGTTTCAATTGGATCTAAATGATAAGAAGGAAACGGATTATTTCCAAAGCGTTTTGTAAGAATAATAGCTCCTCCAACGTAAACATTTGGTCGTTCATATAATTTTTTCACCCCTGGATGTGCTTCATCCGTCGTTTTATATACAAGTAACGCTTCTTTTTCTTTATCTGGTACAAAAATATCTTCTATTTGAATAACACCATATACATTTCCGGCGTTGACAAGTTTTACTTCCTCTCCAACCTGCAGTTTCTCCGCTACTTCTTCTGTTACCGGTAGTGTAATCGGTATACTCCATACGCTACCATTTGCTAAACGAAGCGTTTCTACTACTGAATCATAATCTCTCTCCCCTAAAAATCCTGTAAGAGGGCTATATCCTCCTGTCGCCAAAAGTTCTAAATCACTAAGTGCAATTTTGTCTATCTCGATTTCCTTTACAATGTTCGATATTTCATATGTTTCATCAATGCGGTTTACTAATTCATTTGTTGTACTCATCTTCTTATATCCCTTCTTAGCTTTATTTCAAAATCTATCTCATTGAAAGTGAAGGCCACATTCCGTCTTCATTTTCCCAGCCCATCTTCCATCTCTTGAGTTGCCACCATCACCTACAGGTAATGTACATTTCTCACACCCAATACTCGGATAGCCAACATCATGCAATGGGTTATACGGCAAACTATGTTTATATACATATCGCCAAACTTCTTTCCAAGTCCAATGAATGAGCGGACAAACTTTAATAGATTGAAAACGACGATCTTGATTTATAAACTGTGTATGCTTACGCGTTTCTGATTGTTCCCTTCTTAAGCCTGATATCCACGCTTTTTCCGCTGCTAATGATTTTTCTAACGGTAAAATTTTTCTAATACTACAGCAAAGATTCGGATTACTTTCCCATAACTTCTCTCCATGAAGCTTCGCTTGTTCATCGAGTGTAAGTTCTGGCTGTTTTTCTATAATATTTAATGAAGGAAATCTCTCGCGTACCTTCTTAATTAATTCGTACGTTTCTTGAAAATGAACATTTGTATCCAAAAATACAACTTTAGCAGATGGATTTACTTGGTTTATAAGATGTAATAAAGCCATTCCCTCCACCCCAAAGCTACATGCATATACAATTTCATCTTTATATTCGTTATAAGCCCAACTTAATACTGATAGCGCGCCTTTCGTTTCATCTTCTTCAGAAAATGAAACACTATTTTCTTTCCACGTTTCGTACGTCAACATGTTTTTTCCCCCTGTAAAAGCAAAAAGACGGCTTTAACCTATTAAAAATAGATTAAAACCGCCTCTAGTTTTTCTAGTCAGCGCTTTTTACTTTAAACGAACCTTTTCACTTTTTTCTAATTGAATCACTTTTCCATCTTGCACAACAATTGTAATGGAACCATATTTCATATCAGCAAGCATCGCTTGAATTTTCTCAGATACTTCATCAAAATGCTCCCGTACGCTCACGCAAACAGCCCCCCCTTTTTATTCATAAAAAAAATCTTTCCCATTTCGAAAAGACTGTTCGGTAATATATTTTACCTTATCTTTCAAAATGGATTCCATTTTGCTGGATTTAGCACCTTGCTTTCTATAAGCAGGTTGCCGAGCTTCGTAGGGCCAGTTCCCTCAGCTTCTCTTGATAAGCTTTGTATTTGTATTTTATCACAATTCTGATTTTTTTCAATCCTAGTTTTCCGATATATTTAATTATTTTTCTTTTTTTAAAAGGAGTTGCCTTTACTAGACAACTCCTTCTTTCTCATTCACACCAGCTCTTTAATACGTATGCGATCGTTCCCAATGATATTTTCATATGTTTCACGTTCTACGACAATTTGTGACGTCCCGCCTTTTGCAAAGACGACAGCTGGTCTACGAATACGATTATAATTATTCGCCATCGAGTACCCATATGCCCCCGTACAAGAAATTGCTAGTAAATCAGAAGAAGCAACTTGCGGTAAGTTAATATCCCAAATCAGCATATCTCCACTTTCACAGCATTTCCCAGCAATCGAAACGAGTTCCTCATTCTCATCATTCCCTCGATTCGCCAACATCGCCTCATAACGGGCTCCGTATAGAGCTGGTCTTAAATTATCTGTCATTCCACCATCGACTGAAACATATTTCCGAATGCCAGGAATCTCTTTCACCGCTCCGACTGTATAAAGGGTTGTTCCCGCATCACCTACAATACTACGACCTGGTTCAATCCATACTTCTGGAAGCGGATATTCACATAATGTAAATTGTTCTCTTATCGTACTTGTTACAGCGTGCACATACGTTTCAAGTGTTAACGGTGTATCTGAATCCGTATAACGTATACCGAAACCTCCGCCCACATTTAATACTTTCATCACATAATGTGTTCGCTCTCTCACTTCTTCTAAAAATTGGCGGAGTACTTCAATTGCTCGAACAAATCCAGCCGTTTCAAATATTTGTGATCCGATGTGCGAGTGAATTCCTAGCACATTATAATTTGATTTTTGCAAGGCAAGCTCAATTGCTTGCATCGCTTGACCATTTGAAACACCAAATCCAAATTTCGAATCCTCTTGACCTGTTGTTATATATTCGTGTGTATGTGCCTCTACTCCAGGCGTTACACGGATTAATATGTTCACAAATTTCCCATGTTGCATTGCTAAATCGTGCAAGATTTCTAATTCTAAGAAATTATCTACTACAAAACAACCGATATTCGCCTGAAGAGCCATAATCATTTCTTCTTCTGTTTTATTATTTCCGTGAAAATGAATACGCGATGCCGGAAAACCAGCTTGGAGCGCAGTATATAATTCTCCTCCAGAAACAACATCTAAAGACATATTCTCTTCACGAGCTACTCGGCACATCTCCATGCACAAGAACGCCTTGCTTGCATATGCTACTTGATAAGAGAAACCACTTTCTTTAAAAGCACGATGAAACGCGCGGCACTTTCCTCGAATAGACTCTTCATCGTATACATAAAGTGGTGTTCCGTATTGTTTTGCTAGCTGCGTCGTATCGCACCCACCAATTTCTAAGTGTCCTTGCCCATTGATTCGGCTTGTGCCGTGTAAATACATTTAAATTCCTCCCTTATTTCCTCTAAAACTCATAACCCCAATCTTCTATTCATTGCAGCACGCTTTTAGATAGACAAAAAACGCGCGGAACAATGTTCACACGCGTTTCTTATTAGGAAAAATATATATTGAAAAAATAAACGAGTTGTTATCTTCTCAAAATAAGAAACCGCATCAACATCTCCAAATAGCTCTTCATAAAATAAATCTTATGACAGTACTACATTTATTCAATGCAGTCCCAATATATGAATAAGATGGTTATTCTTATATTTCGGCAATAGTCCCTTTCAACCTATGATCACAGATTCCACTAAATCTCCCATAGCTTACTCTTTCCTATCGCGGCCTCTACCTTTGAGAGTAGATGAGGTAAGTCTATTTAATTTTCAAACATCTAATTGTTGCTATTAACAATACCAAAGGACCATTTTATTTGTCAAACAATTTTTTATATTGTTTTTTTACAGTTTAATTTTGTATCATTTGGTAAGCGCTTTACTGAAACCTTTGTCACTTCCCATTCGCCCTCTTCGTTATTAAATGTAATCGTTACCTTCTCAAATGGTGGAACAATTTTCCCACCAACCTGTTCATACTTCGTTACTTCAATACTCGCTTGAAATAAATATGTACCACTATACACTTTTTTTAAACTAATAATTTTAGGACATTGATAAGGCTTCAAGCTCCCATATTGTTTTTCAATTGCCTTATTTATTTTTGGAAATAAAACAGAATAAAGGGCATCTTCCATAAGGGGTGCATCATATTGTGCTACCGACACACTCGGTGAAGCAAAAAGTATAACACTACTGCATACTATAAAATATAATAATTTTCGCATTATAACCTCCGTTTTATTACTCGATTCTTTTTGCGCACGATAATTATCATACATAGAAACTCCGTTTTATTGTCTCCCACTGCCCTTTTTCTACTCAATTATTATAAAAAAGCCCACAACTCTCTTTTATTTTCGTATAATGATACTCATAGTATAATAAACATAATAACAAAGGACTGTTCGTATATATAAAATGAGGCGCTAATCAAACCGGCTCACAAGAACCGTCATGCTTTTAGGAGAGGAGTATATTATGCTACAAAATCTGTTTCCAAAACTGCGATTTGCACTAGTTGCAGTCGTTTTATTATGGATAAAAACATATATTGTGTACAAGCTAGCATTTGATATTAGAATTGATAACTTCTTTGAAGAGTTTATGCTTTTTATTAATCCACTAGCTTCGTTACTTTTATTTTTTGGTTTCGCTTTACTTGCATCTAAGTACCGAAACCGAATTATTATTGTAATTAGTTTTATACTGTCATTTATTTTATTTGGAAATGCAATGTTTTACGGGTTCTATAACGATTTTGTTACTTTCCCTGTTTTATTCCAAACAAATAATATGGCTGACTTAGGGACGAGTATAAAAGAACTCTTTACGTATAAAACATTACTTTTATTTGCAGACGCAATTATTTTAATGTTTATTTCGCGTAAATTCCCATCATTTGGTGATAAAACACCCCTTTCTCGCTCTGAGAAGCGAACTTTCTTTAGCGGTGTAACAGTATTATTAGCACTACAAATTGTTGTTTCAGTTATATATAAACCACAAATGTTCTCACGCTCATTTGATCGTCAAACTGTCGTGAAAAATTTAGGGTTATACACATATCATCTATTTGATATTACACTTCAATCTAAGTCTTCAGCTGAGCGTGTATTTGCAAGTGGAGACGGGTTCTCTGAAATTAAAAACTATACAGACTCAAAAGATAAACAAGTTGATAAAAACTTATTTGGAGCTGCAAAGGGTAAAAATGTAATTTTAATTTCAATGGAATCTACACAAAGTTTTGTTATTAATAAAAAAATAAATGGAAAAGAGATTACTCCATTTTTAAATGAGTTTATAAAAGATAGTTTTTATTTCGATAACTTCTATCATCAAACGGGACAAGGTAAAACTTCTGATGCTGAATTTATCGTTGAAAATTCCCTTTATCCGTTAGACCGTGGTTCTGTATTCTTTACTCATGCAACAAATGAATACACTGCCACACCAGAACAATTAAAGAAATACGGATATTCTTCTGCTGTCTTCCATTCAAACGATAAAACGTTTTGGAATCGTGACGTAATGTATCCAGCGCTTGGATATGATCGTTACTTTAATTTAAATGATTACGCAGGCACTGAACAAATGTCTGTCGGTTGGGGATTAAAAGATAAAGAGTTCTTTGAACAATCTATTCCAAAATTAAAATCTTTACCACAACCGTTCTATACGAAATTTATTACTTTAACAAACCATTTTCCATTTCTTCTAAATCCAGAAGATCAATATGTTGATGAATTTAATTCCGAAAGTGGTGTTTTAAATCGCTACTTCCCAACCGTTCGTTACACGGATGAAGCTCTTAAATTATTTATTAAACAATTGAAAGACGAAGGACTATATGATAATTCCGTTATTGTCATTTATGGTGATCATTACGGCATTTCTGAAAACCATAATGCAGCTATGGCTCAGTTCCTTGGGAAAGACGCTATTACACCGTTTGATTCTATGCAATTACAACGCGTCCCTCTCATTATTCATGTGCCTGGCCAAGAGGGAAAGGTCATCTCTAAAGTATCTGGTCAAATTGATATTAAACCAACGTTACTTCATTTACTTGGTATTAAAACGAATCAATCAGTTGAATTTGGAACTGACTTATTTATAAAAGAAAAAGATCCTCTTATGGTAATGCGCGATGGTAGTTTTGTAACAGAGGATTATGTGTACACAAAAAATATGTGCTACAAAAAAAGCTCCGGTGAAGAGGCAGATGTAGCGCTATGTCAGCCGTATATTGAAAAAGCAAAAACAGATTTAAAACTCTCTGACAAACTGATTTATGGAGATTTATTACGGTTCGATCCTAACAATCGATATAAAACTGGAACGATGACAACGAAATTTGAATAATGTTAGAAGCAACTTTGTGAAAAGTTGCTTCTTTTTTACTTACACTTCAAATCTTTCACAAATTGGGAATTTTTTTCGTTTGAGAAAGAAATTTATGGTATGATAAAATAAGTAAACTTTCATACACTAATTAAGAATTTATAACAGAAAGCAAGGGATCAGATTTTGTATAGAGCAGCTATTCCAAACTTATTTACGCTCGGGAATTTATATAGCGGATTTTTGTCAATCGGCTATGCATCTTTAGGATATTATAAATCAGCTGCTATTTTAGTACTGATCGGGATGATGTTAGATAGTCTTGATGGTCGTGTCGCTCGTTTATTACGCGTTGATTCACAAATGGGAAAAGAGCTTGATTCACTCGCGGATGTTGTAACATTTGGCGCAGCACCTGCTGTTTTAATGTATTACACATCTTTTTCCAACTACGGAATCATTGGACTATACATAGCGGGATTATTCCCTCTGTTCGGAGCATATCGCTTAGCACGATTTAATGTAACACCATCTTCTACTTCTATGAAATATTTCACTGGAGTTCCGATTACTGCAGCAGGAGGGCTTGTTGCTTTCTTAACATTATTTTCACATACCATTCCAAAAATCGTTCTCATTACCGTATTTGTAACGTTCGCATTTTTAATGGTGAGCCGTGTTCGTATCCCAAGTTTAAAAGATGTACCAATTCCACGATATAGCATAATTATTACACTATTTTTAGTTGGAATTATTATCACAATGTACCAAACAAGTTTTGGCAACATTTCTGTTTTCTTATTCATTGCCATTCCACTATACATTTTGTATATGTTATCTCAATTTATTAGACAAAGACCTTCTAAAAAAGCGAATAAAGAAAAATAAAAAAACCTTCCGTATTTCGGAAGGTTTCTTTTTTATTTTGTAACTAATACTTTTTGATTTACAGGTGTTACAGGTTCTTCACCATTTAATACAGCTAAAATATTTCTTACTGCCATTTCAGCCATTGCATCACGTGTTTCGAATGTTGCATTTCCTACGTGAGGAGCAAGTACTACATTCTTTAATCCTTTTAGCTCTTCTGTAATTTTCGGTTCAAATTCAAATACGTCAAGAGCTGCACCTTCAATTTCATTCGTTTTTAGTGCATGAGCAAGTGCTGATTCATTCATAATTGGTCCACGTGAAGCATTTATAATATATGCTGTTTTCTTCATCATTTTAAACTGTTCTTCATCAATCATATGATGTAATTTCGGATTATAAGCACAGTTAATTGTAATAAAGTCCGCTGTTTGTAATAATTCTTCCAACGTTACGTATGTCGCTTCCAGCTCACTTTCAGCTTCAGGCTTTCGATTTGGTCCTGTATATATAACATTCATTCCAAATGCTCTCGCACGCTTTGCAACTGCCTTCCCGATTTCTCCAAGGCCAATAATTCCGATTGTCTTACCGTGTACTTCGCGGCCCAAGAAGAATAACGGTGCCCATCCGTTAAATCCAGTTGTACGACATAACGTATCACCTTCAGGAATTCTACGTGCCGCTGCTAAAAGCAGTGCAAACGTTAATTCTGCTGTTGCCTCTGTAGATACTTTCGGCGTATTTGTAACAGCAATACCCTTTTCTCCAGCATATGTGTAATCAATATTATCGTAACCAGCACCATAATTTGCGATAATTTTCAAGTTTGGTGCTGCGTCAATAACCTCTTTCGATACCTTCGTAGAAAGTAAGCTTAAAAGTGCATCTTTATCTTTTACACGTTCTGCTAACTCTTCTACACTAATTAATTCTTCTTTATTGTACATTTCTACATCATGATTTTTCAATAATTCTAATCCGATTTCTGGAATTTTCCCTGCTACTAATATTTTCGCCACTACTAACACCTCTTCTATACAAAATATGATATCTCTTATATTTCATTGTAAGAAATCTACATATAAAAACCAAGGAATTTGATTATAGTTTTGAAAATCGACACTTTTCCATAAAAAAAGAGGAGATGCAACTCTCCCCTCTTTTTACGCTTTTTCTTGCGATTCTTTCCCAAGCTTCGCATCGATTGTTCCTTCTGCAACTGTATCGCTAATTTGTTCCTCAATAACTGAGTTAACAGTATTATTTGTTTCAGAAGTATAGGCTTGATCTGCCGCTTGTACGTTTTGTTTATTTTGTTGTTTCACCATTTTTCATCCTCCTTTTCATTCTTTCTTATTTTGAACAAAAAGGGTGATTTTCATCAAAAAATCGTGTTTCATTTTGAAATTATTACTTCTTCTTCAAGCAATCTCATCGTTCTTACTCGTTTCGTAAATGTAGCTATGTGAGAAATATCATGATTGCGTAATGTCTTTATATTCTCTTCCACATACTTTCCTAAATCATTCGGATAATGGGCATCTGAGGATAGAGTAATCGGAACTCCATGCTTAGCTAATACTTGTAAATAAAGCGGACTTGGGCACATTTCGCGCACAGGATATCGATAGTACAATCCCGCATTTATTTCTGTTGCTGTATTTGTTTTCACTAACGCACGAGCAATTTCCTTATAATAAGAAAGCTGTTCATTCTCATCTAACCGGTAATTAAATACTTTTATGTTATCGAGGTGAGCTATAATATCAAAAAGCTCGGAACGAACAGCACTTTCAACTGTAGCGAAAAACGTGTGATATAAAGTATGTAACTCATGCGTACCAAAATACTCTTTCGTATCTGGATTATCAAATCCCCATCCATCTATAAAATGGACCGAACCGATTACATAATCAAAGTCTCCTAATGCTAGTAAACCTTTTAACTCTTGTTCACCCCCGATAAAATAATCCGCTTCAATTCCAAGTTTGAGCGTTATCCCTCGTTTACTCCATCGCTCTTTTGCCTCTTCAATCGCCTTTGTAAAATCATAAATAGACGTTACTCTTACTTGATCTAACCATTCTTTTTGCAGGCGACCAAGCTTAGAATCACTAATATCTACATACTTTTCATAATATCCTTTCGCTTCATGAAAACGATATAAATGATCGACAATACCAACTTCTTTTATACCTTTTCGCACAGCTTCTTCTAAATATAAATCAATCCATTTCGCTGTAAATGGACCTTCCTTCACACGTCTTTGCAGGCGTTCTTGTGTTTTCATAAGCCATTCCATAGAATGTTTTTCTTCTTTAAGCGGTTCAAAATATTGTAGCGCATCATTTATTTTAGCTAGCCACCCTATTGAATATGGTCCTTCTTCTAAATGAATGTGATAGTCCACTTTCATCCATATTCCCCCTTATAATGTATCTATTTCTCTTCTGTCCCCTACTCGCGAAAGCTTTCCATTTCTTTCTTTCACTTCTTGCATGACATCTTCTAATGGAATATTTTTTTCGGCTAATAGAACAAAACAGTGATAGAACACATCAACCATTTCTTTTACTATTTCTTCTTTATCATTATTTTTAGACGCAATAATTACTTCGGTGCACTCCTCACCAATTTTCTTTAAAATTTTATCTTCACCTTTTGAAAATAAATAATTCGTATATGATTCAGAGAGTGGATTTTTCTTTCGTTCTTCAATTGTTTCAAATAATAACTTAAGGATATCTTCCATATGTATCCCCCTATATAATTTTGTAGTGAAAACACGTTTTTTCTCCCGTATGGCAAGCAGGCCCTACTTGCTTTACGACAACAACGATTGCATCTTGATCACAGTCTAAATAAAGTGATTGCACATATTGGACATTTCCCGATGTACCTCCTTTATTCCATAACGATTGTCTCGAACGGGAATAAAACCATGTTCTTTTCGTTTCCAGCGTCTTGTCATACGCTTCTTCATTCATATAAGCTAACATTAAAACTTCTTTCGTATCTTCCTCGATAACAACAGCTGGTATCAATCCTTTTGCAAAATTAGGTTTCATAACCGCACCTCAACGTTTGCTTCTCTTAATTTTCTCTTTACATCTTGTACAGTCGCTTCACCATAATGAAAGATTGATGCCGCTAATGCTGCATCAACTGTTGTCTTTTGAAATACTTCTATAATGTGATCCACATGACCACATCCACCTGATGCGATTACTGGAACAGAAACGCTGTTTGAAATTGCTCCTGTTAAACGAAGATCATATCCGTTTTTCGTTCCATCTGCATCCATACTCGTCAACAAAATTTCTCCTGCCCCGAGCTGGGCAACGCGTCTCGCCCATTCGATTGCATCCATCCCTGTATCGACTCTTCCGCCGTTCACGTATACATTCCATTTATCTTCCTCTACTTTTCTAGCATCAATTGCTACGACAATACATTGTGAGCCAAAATGTTCCGCACCTTCCTGGATTAACTTCGGATTTCTCACTGCCGCTGAGTTTATTGAAACTTTATCTGCTCCAGCTCTTAGTAAATTGTACATATCTTTAACACTTGAAATCCCCCCGCCAACTGTGAGAGGTATGAATACTTTTGAAGCAGTTTTTTCTACAACATCTATAATCGTTTTTCGCCCTTCATGCGTCGCAGTAATGTCTAAAAATACGATTTCATCTGCTCCCGCATCATTATATAATGCGGCTATTTCAACAGGATCACCGACGTCTTGTAACCCTATAAAATTCACACCCTTTACTACCCGCCCTTCTTTCACATCTAGACATGGAATAATTCGTTTTGCTAACATAGTTTTGTTACCTGTAACACTTTTTCTAAATCAATCGTTTTCTCGTAAAGTGCCTTCCCAATAATGACGCCATATATGTTCATATCATTTAATCTTTTCACCTGTTGAATAGATGCGACACCTCCAGATGCAATCACACGAATACCCACGCTTTTTTGCAGTAACTCTAATTGCTCAAAATTTGGTCCTGCAAGTGTCCCATCTTTTGAAATGTCCGTAAACACAATCGTTTGAACACCTACACTTTCCATTTGCTTCGCTAAATCGATGTACGAAATTTCAGACACATCTAACCAGCCCCTCGTTGCTACGAAACCATTTTTCGCATCAATTCCAACTATGATTTGCTCCTTATATAAACGAACCGCTTCTTCTAAAAATGATTTATCGTAAAGGGCAGCCGTTCCTAATATCACTTTTTCTACACCTACTGACAACAACTTCTCCACTGCCGCGAGTGACCGAACTCCTCCTCCAATTTGCACCGGAATACGTACCGCCTTGCATATTTTTTCAATGACAGGTAAATTTACTGACTCCCCAACAATTGCTCCATCTAAATCAACAACGTGTAGTATTTTCGCTCCAAGTTTTTCAAATATGATTGCTTGTGCGACTGGATCTTCATTCATCACCGTTTCTTTACTAAACTCTCCTTGATAAAGCCTGACGCATCGTCCTTCTTTTAAATCGATAGCTGGGAAGATTTCCATGCTTCTACCACCCCTTTGAAATTTTTTAACATTCGCATCCCAATTTCCCCACTTTTTTCAGGATGAAACTGTGCGCCAAATATATTTCCTTTTGCTACAAAACCAGGTACTTTCACTCCATATTCACTTGCCCCATACACAATTTCATTCGGACAATCTGCATAATAAGAGTGGACATAATATACGAAAGAACCGTCCTCTACTCCATTCCAAAGCGATATTTCTCCTTCTTTTTTTAATTCATTCCACCCCATATGTGGAATTTTATAAGGAACTTTTAACTTTCGAATAACACCTGGCAATAAATTTAATCCGTTACAATTTTGTAGTTCCTCACTTTTTTCAAATAAAAGCTGCATTCCTAAGCAAATACCCAGAAGCGGTTTTCCTAAGCTCCCAACTTCTTTTAGCACACATACTAAATCTTTTTCTTCTAAAACGCCCATCGCTTTCGGAAATGTGCCTACTCCTGGTAAAATAACTCCATCACTTCTCAATATTTCTTTTTTATCATCCGTTATGATGTACTCTGTTCCAATATATTTTAATGCTTGTTCCACACTACGAATATTTCCCATTCCATAATCTATAATTGCAATCAATTACAACATCCCTTTCGTTGAATTTACACCATTAATATTGGCATTTTTATCGACTGCCTCTCTAAGCGCTCGACCGAACGCTTTAAATAAAGCTTCAATTTTGTGATGTGTATTGCTTCCGTATAAAACGCGAGCATGTAACGTAATATTTGCAGCATGAGCAACTGCTCTAAAAAATTCTTCCGTTAATTCTGTGTCAAAATCCCCTAGCTTCGGATTTGTTAATTCACCTTGAAATACAATATATGAGCGCCCGCTTATATCAATCGCGACAAATCCTAAAGATTCATCCATCGGTACATACGCTGAGCCGTAACGGTTAATCCCTTCTTTATTTTGCAATGATTCTTTCAAGCAAGTTCCGAGTACAATTCCAACATCTTCAACCGTATGATGAGCATCAACGAATACATCACCTTCAGCTTCAATTTGCAAACCAAATCTTCCGTGTCTAGCAAATAAAGTTAGCATATGATCAAAAAATCCAACTCCTGTTTGCACAGAAACATTCGTACTTTCATCAAGTTGCAAACTTAATTTAATTTTTGTTTCCATCGTCTCACGTACTTGACTAGACTCGCGCATTATTCTTCCTCCTTAAACCTAATTTGGATTGCTCTTGCGTGTGCATGTAAACCTTCTTTATTTGCAAGTTCTACAATATGATGCTGTACACTTCTTAACGCTTCTTCCGTATACGAAACGAAGCTTGATTTTTTTACGAAATCATCGACGGATAACGGAGAAAAAAATCTTGCCGTTCCACTTGTCGGTAATACGTGATTCGGCCCCGCCAAATAATCTCCGAGCGGTTCAGGTGCATATGGACCAAGAAAAATTGATCCAGCATGCTTTACATAAGCTAGAGCATTCATTGGCTCTTTTATGTGTAACTCTAAATGTTCTGGAGCGATTTCATTTGATAAATGAAACGCCTCTTCTAAAGAAGGGACAATAAAAATTGCTCCATTTCTTTTTATGGATTCACGAGCGATTTCACTTCTAGGCAACGTCTCTAGCTGCCTTTCTATTTCTCTTTCTACTTCTTTAGCAAGCTTTATATTTGTTGTAATACAAATAGCTGTTGCCCTCTCGTCATGTTCTGCCTGTGATAATAAATCAGCAGCAATATATTCGGCATTTCCTGTTTCATCTGCGATAACTACAATTTCTGATGGTCCAGCAATCATATCGATATTGACTATCCCATATACTTCTCTCTTCGCTAGCGCGACATATAAATTCCCTGGCCCAACTATTTTATCTACTTTAGGAATCGATTCCGTTCCATATGCTAGAGCAGCAATTACTTGAGCACCACCGGCCATATATATTTCATCTACACCTGCAAGACTTGCAGCAGCTAAAATATGCGGATCAATTCCTCCTTGCTTCGGCGGTGTTACCATTACAATTTTTTTCACTCCTGCGAGTTTTGCTGGCAATACATTCATTAATACTGATGAAGGATACGAAGCAGTCCCGCCCGGCACATATACACCTACATTTTCTAACGGACGAATAAGCTGCCCTCTAATTACCCCTTCACTCACGCAATCAAACATAGATTGTCTTTTTTGCTTTTCGTGATACGAGATAATATTTTTCTTCGCCTCTTTTAACGCTTCTAAAAAAGCTTGTTCTACAAACTTACTTGCTTGTTTTATTTCTTCCTCACTTACACGAAAATCTTTTGTCTCTACACCATCAAACTTTTTTGTATAGAACGATAAAGCCTCATCTTTACTCTTCCTTACGTTTTGAACAATTTCACTTACACTTCTTTGAACAGTTTCTTCTATTATATTAGCGCTTTCTCGTAGCGATTTTATTTTCGATAAAGCCTCTTGGAAATCTTCAAAAACTATCTCCATTTAAAGTCCCCCTATTTCCCTGACAAAATTTCTTGTTCCATCATATTTATAATACAGAATATTTCGTCTTTTTTAGTTTTCAATGCAGCCTTATTCACAATCATTCGAGCTGATATAGAGCACATTTCCTCAAATACAATTAACCCGTTTTCTTGTAATGTTTTTCCTGTTTCAACAATATCAACAATGGCATCTGCCAAACCTAGAAGTGGAGCAATCTCTACAGATCCTTCTATTTTAATAATTTCTACATCCTCCCCTTTATCATGAAAATATGTAGAAGTAATGTGCGGATATTTCGTAGCAATTCGTTTTTTTCGATAGCTCTTGGGATTATACGTAGGAATAGAAGCGACACAAAATTTACACACGCCCACTCCTAAATCGACCATCTCATATATATCTTTCTCAAATTCCATTAATATATCTTTTCCAACGACTCCAATATCAGCTACGCCATGTTCTACATAAGTAGCAACATCTACCGCTTTCACTAAAATAAATGAAATGTTTGTGTTTTTACTTTTAAACACAAGTTTTCTTCCTTTATCTTTGAGCTCTGAACAATCAATTCCAATTTTTTCAAACAGTGGAATAACATGCTTTTCTAATCTTCCTTTCGTTAACGCAATTTGAATGTTACGCATGAAGCCTCCCCTTCTTTCTGGATGATCCATTTCTCTCTCCATACATATTCCACTAGTGACTCACTCTTCGCCTCAACGACTGTCATTATTTTATTCTTGTTTGCAAATTGAAAAGTATCGTTTAAATTAGAGAATAAAGATAACTGGGCATTCTTCCCGTCCTTTTGAAGTAAATTTCGTAACCTTTCCGCTTCTGCTAATCTATTTAACTCATAATGAATCATAATATCTATTCTCTTTCGTTTATATGGTTCTTGCTGCTCTTGAAGTGCCTTAACTATTTGATTTACTTGCACCGCGAGCCCAACCGCTGGCATCATCTCTCCAAAATTTCCAATTAACTCATCATATCTTCCGCCACTAACAATCTCTTCTCCAATTTCATATATATACCCTTTGAAAATAACACCCGTATAATAATCCAAATGTTGAACCATACCTAAATCAATTGATATGTAAGAGCCATATCCTAACTGTTCAATTGTTTCATATATTTCTTTCACTCTCGCAATGGCCATTTTCATTTCATTACTTGAGGCGAGTTTTTCTGCTTCCTCAACAACATCTAAACTCCCGAATAACCTTGGTAGTTTCTCAAGTAACCTTACTGTTTCATCACACCGATTTAATTTCTTTTCTTCTATAAAGTGTGAGAGTGCGGCATAATTTTTACTTTCAATATACGTTCTAAGTAACTTCTCTTCTTCATCATTAATGGGGAGCTTTTTTACGATACATTTATATAACTGCACTTGCCCAATCTCAATTGTGAAAGATTGCACCTTTAATTTTTGAAGTGCTTGAATTACGCTTATCACACATTCAATTTCAGCCCTTACATTTTCAATCCCGATAATTTCAATACCACTTTGCACTATTTCATTATATTTCCCAGTAAGGGACTCATTCGCCCGAAATACATTCCCGCTATAAGTTACTTTAAGAGGAATATCTCCTCTCTGTGTTCCAATTACTCTTGCTAAAGGAATTGTCATATCTGGGCGTAAAACGATAATCCGTCCTTTTTCATCGAAAAATTTATACATCTTTTCTTCATCTATCGGCCTGTTTTGAAATGCAAAAACATCATAAAATTCAATTGTAGGTGTCCTTATTTCTTCATAACCTCTCTCTAAAAAGGTCCGTCTTAATTTTTGTTCCACTTCTTCAATTAACGTACATTCTTCGAATAAGTAATCTCTCGTTCCATTCGGATTTGCCCGTTTCCACTTTGTCATCTGAATTCACACACCCTTCCCTCTTTAATTTATGCCCATTCCATCCACACAAACAGAAAATAAAAAGAGCCTTGTAGACAAAATACCTACAAGGCTCTTTAGTAGAGTGTAGGTACAACGGGAATAACCCTTGTGCCTACACGTTTTCACGTTAGGTTCAAGGGTTTCATGTATGATGATGTAGTTTTGTAAGCATTTTAATAGATTGCACGATATTCATAATACTTACTCCCTTTCTCCTCTGATTTTTTACATATTATATAACAGTTAATTCTGAATGTAAATACATTTCGAATATTCTACTTTTAGTTAATGTGAAGCTACTTTTCTTTCATACTCTTCAATTTCTTGTTCATATTGCATTGTAATGCTGATTTCATCTAGACCATTTAATAATTTTTCTTTCCACATTTTCTCGATTGTAAAATGAAACCTGTGCGTATTCGTAATAATTACTTCATTCTCTAAATCAACTTCCATTTGATCTCTCGCATTCGTTTTGGCAAGTTGTTCACGCATCTCTTTATCCATTACAATCGGTAACATACCATTCTTCATACAATTCATATAAAAAATATCTGCAAATCCTCCGGCGATAATAACGCGGAAACCATAATCCGCAAGCGCCCACGGAGCATGTTCTCTTGAAGAACCACATCCAAAATTATCACCTGTAATTAATATACTTGCTCCTTTTCGTTCTTGTGCATTAAGGGGGAAATTAGGATTTTCATGGCGCTCATTATCGTAACGCCACTCATCAAATAAATATTTTCCAAATCCCGTCCTTTCAATTCTCTTCAAATATTGCTTCGGAATAATTTGATCTGTATCAATGTTATCATTCATAAGTACTGCGGCAGTACCTTTATGAATATGAAATGGTTCCATCGTAACTCTCCTTTCTAATATCAACAAAATGACCATATAACGCAGCTGCTGCAGCCATAGCTGGACTTACTAAATGTGTTCGTGCTCCTTTCCCTTGCCTTCCTTCAAAATTACGATTTGAAGTAGAAGCACAATGTTCTCCTTCAGGTACTTGATCTGGATTCATCCCAAGACACATTGAACATCCAGGCTCTCTCCATTCAAATCCCGCTTCTTCAAATATGCGATGTAAGCCTTTTTGCATCGCCCGCTCTCTCACACTTTTTGATCCTGGTACAACGAGTGCTCGCACACCTTCTTTTACCTTTTTCCCTTTTACAACAGATGCAGCAATTTCTAAGTCAGATAAACGTGAATTTGTACAAGAACCAATGAAGACATGCTTAACAGGAATTTCAAACGTACTTTGCCCAGGGCTCAATCCCATATATGAAAATGCTCTTTCATCATTTTCGTTATGCTTCTCTGGTAATTTTTCATCAATAGGAACACCCATACTAGGATTTGTTCCCCAAGTGACATACGGTGCTAAATCCGTAACATCCACCAAAATATGTAAATCATAAATTGCATCTGAATCTGTATAAAGCTCCGACCATTTTCTCGTAAACGTTTCATAGTCTTTCGGTGCATATTCACGCCCTTTTACATAAGAAAATGTTTTCTCGTCTGGTGCAATGATGCCAGCTTTCGCCCCCCCTTCAATTGCCATATTGCAAAGTGTCATTCTCTCTTCCATACCCATATCCCGAATCGTCTCTCCGTAGAATTCCATTACATGCCCCGTTCCAACCGCTACACCGTACTTTGAGAGAAGATGCAAAATAATATCCTTTGCATAAACGCCTTTCGGTAACTTTCCTTTTAATTCAATCCCCATCGCTTTCGGTTTTCGTTGCCACAGCGTTTGAGTTGCTAATACATGTTCTACTTCACTCGTACCAATACCAAACGCTAAAGCACCGAAAGCACCGTGGGTCGCTGTATGGCTATCACCGCATACAATCGTTTTCCCCGGTTGTGTGAGCCCAAGTTCTGGTCCTATAACGTGAACGATTCCTTGCTCTTCATCACCAATATCAGCTAATCGCACCTTAAATTGTTTACAATTGTCACGAAGTGTATCCAATTGCTGCTTCGCAATGCGATCGGTAATATTCCAAACATCTTTCGTTGGAATATTATGATCCATCGTTGCAAACGTTAATTCCGGTCTCCGAACAGTTCGATTTGCAAGCCGCAAGCCTTCAAAGGCTTGCGGTGACGTTACTTCATGAACGAGATGAAGATCGATATATAATAAATCCAATCCATTTTCATTCGTTACAACTACATGTCTTTCCCAAAGCTTATCTAGTAACCTTTTCCCCATTATCTTCCTCTCCCTACTAGTGCCTGCTCTTCCATTTCTTGAATAACTGCCCTCGTAAATGAAGTTGTCGTCTCATTTCCCCCAATATCAGCTGTACATTTCCCA
This sequence comes from Bacillus cereus group sp. BfR-BA-01331, assembly GCF_022663915.1. Lineage (NCBI taxonomy): Bacteria > Bacillati > Bacillota > Bacilli > Caryophanales > Bacillaceae > Bacillus > Bacillus cereus group sp. BfR-BA-01331. Next base: position 11,779 of record NZ_JAKUGJ010000003.1, on the reverse strand, counting down.
GATTGAAGAACTGCAGAAATTGCCTCTTCAATCGCATACCCTTCTCTCGTTAATCCAAATGATTGCCCAAGCATCATCGCTACTGAACGCATCATCGCAATTGGATTCGCTTTATTTTTACCTGCAATATCTGGCGCTGATCCGTGAATAGGCTCATATAAAGACGGCCCGTTTTCCGCATGGCTCGCTGATGGAAGCATTCCTAATGACCCTGCTAATACAGAAGCCTCGTCGCTCAAAATATCACCAAATAAATTTTCTGTTACGATAACGTCAAATCTCCTTGGGTTTCGAATTAACTCCATAGCAGCTGCATCTACTAAAATGTGCTCTAATTCAACATTAGGATAACGAAGAGCTACTTCTTCCGTAACAGCTCTCCACAATTTACTAGATTCTAAAACATTCGCTTTATCAATAGAGGTTACTTTTTTCTCTCTCTTACTCGCTAATTGAAAAGCATACGACACGATACGTTCAATTTCATGACGATGGTACGTAAGTGTATCAGTTGCCGATTCTTCCGTTCTTTCTTTCGGATAAGAGAAATAAATACCGCCTGTTAGTTCACGAACGACAACGAAGTCAATTTCATCTGCGTTTTTTAATGGCGATAAATGTGCAGTTGCGCTTTCTACTGTTACAGGACGAACGTTCGCAAATACACCAAGTCCTTTTCTTAAAGCTAATAATCCTTTCTCTGGCCTTTCTTTCGCATCATCCCACCGCGGTCCACCAACCGCTCCAAGTAAAACCGCATCACTAGCTAAACAAGCGGCAAGTGTTCGCTGTGGTAATGGTTGCCCATTTAAATCGATAGCCGCTCCGCCAAAGTACTCATCTTGTAAATGAAAGTGATGTCCATATAGCCTCTCTACCATATGCAATACTTCCTTCGCGCTTTCCATAATTTCCGGACCAACACCATCACCCGCTAAACAAACGATACGTTTTTCCAATTAAAACACTCCTTTTTATCTGAATTTCCAGAAATATATTTTGATAAGTAAGGGACGATCCCCTCACTTATCAAACAGTTATTTCACAAGAGTAATAAAAGATTTTAATTTTCCGGCCGCATGAACATACGCTCTCGCCGATGCTTCTAATACGTCTTGCGCAACACCAAAACCTGATACTTGATGAGTTCCTTCTTTTAATTCAACATGAACATGTGCAAGTGCATCTTGACCTTGCGTTATAGATTGTATGCGATAATCCGCTAAGTCACATTCTAATCCTAAAATTCTTTGAATTGCATTATAGATCGCTTCAATACTTCCAGAACCAGTTGCTGCATCTTCGTACATATTTCCTTCCTCATCTTTTAGTACAACCGTTGCACACTGTGTACTATTTGATACGAAATGTACTTGCAATTGAGTAATGCTATATTGCTGGGCCGCAAATGCTGCTTCACCAAGCATAAGCGCACGTAAATCTTCTTCTGTAATTTCTTTTTTACGGTCAGCCAAGTTTTTAAATGCTTCAAACACCACATCTCGTTCTTCTTTTGTAAACTCATAACCAAGTTCTTTCATTTTTTCAGTAAACGCATGGCGCCCGGAATGCTTTCCTAATACAAATAAATTTTGTGACTCTCCAATTAGTGATGGTTCAATAATTTCATACGTCGTTACTTCTTTTAATACACCGTCTTGATGAATACCTGATTCGTGAGCAAAAGCATTTGCTCCAACAATCGCCTTATTTTTCGGTACAACCATACCCGTTAACCGACTTACTAACGTACTCGTCGCTTTAATTTCTTTTAATGTCATAGAGGATTCTGCTTCATAGAAATCTTTTCTAATATGGAGAGCAACCGCGACTTCTTCTAGCGCCGCATTCCCCGCTCTTTCTCCAATTCCATTAATCGTTCCTTCTACTTGTAACGCTCCGCCTTCAACCGCAGCTAACGAATTCGCTACTGCCATCCCAAGATCATCGTGACAATGACAAGAGAAAATTACTTTTTCATACGACGGAACGGATTCTTGTAAGTATTTAAAGAGAGAATAATATTCTTCTGGATTCGTATATCCAACTGTATCAGGAATATTGATTACATTCGCTCCTGCGCGAATCGCGACTTCTACTGCTTCCGCTAAAAATGCTCTCGATGTTCTTGTTGCATCTTCTGCTGAAAATTGAACTGTTGGAAATAGTGATTTCCCGAGCGTAACCGAGCGATGTATGCTATCTAATACATCTTCTTTTGACATACAAAGCTTATATTTCATATGAATGTCACTCGTAGCTAAAAATACGTGTAAACGAGGAGAGACAGCGCCTTTCACAGCTTCATAGGCTCTTCGAATATCACTTTCTTTCGCTCTAGCTAAACTCATAACCGTAGCATTTTGAATGGTATTTGCGATACGTTTTACCGATTGAAAATCACCTTCAGAAGCTGCTGCGAATCCAGCTTCCATTACATTAATACCAAGTCTCTCTAGTTGCCTCGCAATCTGTAATTTCTCTTGTTCATTTAAATTAACTCCTGGTGATTGTTCGCCATCACGTAGCGTCGTATCCATGAACAAAATTTGCTTCATATTATTTGACCCCTGCCTTTACTCGGGGCTGTACGAAAGGCATCATTTCACGTAATTTACGTCCAACTACTTCGATTTCATGTTCATTTTCTTTCTCATTTGTCGCATGGAAATTTGGTTTTCCTGCTTTATGCTCTGCAATCCAGCCTCTTGCAAATGTACCATCTTGAATTTCTGCTAGCACTGCACCCATCGCTCTCTTCGTATCTTCCGTTACAACGCGTGGTCCTGATACGAAGTCGCCCCACTGCGCTGTATCTGAAACTGAATATCTCATATTTTCAAGTCCGCCTTCATACATAAGGTCAACGATTAGTTTTAGTTCATGTAAACATTCAAAATATGCAACTTCCGGTTGATAACCAGCATCAACTAACGTTTCAAACCCAGCTTTTACTAGTGCAGTTACTCCGCCGCAAAGTACAGCTTGCTCTCCAAATAAATCTGTTTCTGTTTCTTCTTTAAACGTTGTTTCTAATACACCTGCTCTCGTCGCCCCAATTCCATCTGCATATGAAAGTGCCTTTTCAGTCGCAACTCCTGTTGCATCTTGATATACTGCAAATAATGCAGGAACAGCTCCCCCTTCCGCAAACGTACGACGTACTAGATGTCCTGGACCTTTCGGTGCTACTAGAAATACATCTACATTAACTGGCGGTTTTACTTGATCAAAGTGAACATTAAATCCATGCGCGAAAACGAGAGAATTGCCGCCTTGTAAGTTTGGTGCAATTTCAGCTTCATATACTTCCGGCTGTAATTCATCAGGTAGTAGAATCATTACTACATCTGCTTTTTCTGCTGCTTCCGCTACTGTATATACAGAAAAACCGTCTTCTTTCGCCTTATCCCATGACTTCCCTTTCCTCAGTCCTACTACCACATCAAATCCGTTATCACGTAAGTTTTGCGCATGCGCATGGCCTTGCGATCCATATCCGATGATTGCTACTTTCTTTTCCTTTAATACATTTACCGTTACGTCTTTTTCATAATAAACTTTCGCCATTTTCATTTCCCCCTATTTTTTAAATAATTATTGAATTAACATAACTTGTTTATCTTGTTTTTTCATACTACGTGTAAATGCTGTTACACCTGTTCTAGCAATTTCTTTCAAACCATATGGACGAAGTAATTCAATTAACGCTTCTACTTTCTCCTGGGTACCTGTTACTTGCACCACTATGGAATCCTTCCCAACGTCTATTACAGCGGCTCGGAACGGTTCAATTAAACTATATAATTCTGCTCTTGCTACAGACGTTGCTACTTTAATAAGTGCAAGTTCTCTAGCGATCATCGCTTCTTCTGTAATATCTGATACTTTCAGTACATCGATTTGCTTATGAAGTTGTTTAATTAACTGCTCAACTTGCTGTTCATTTTCAACGTGTACAACAATCGTCATTCTCGAAATATCCGATGATTCCGTATGACCTACTGAAATACTTTCAATATTAAAATGTCTACGTGTCATAACACCTGTAATTCGATTTAACACACCGCTTTGATTTCGAACTGTCGCTGTTACAATTCTCTTCACCTTTTCTCCACTCCCTCCATTTGATGAACGCCTTTTCCTGGGGCAACCATCGGCATTACCTTTTCGGATTGAAGTACGCGGCAATCAATTACAACAGGCTCTCTTAACTCAATTGCATACTGTAATTGTTGCTTTGCAAGAAGTGGGTCTTCAATACGAACACCTTTTATGCCATAAGCATTGGCAAGCGCAACAAAATCTGGTTGGCATGAAAGTAAGGAGTGCGAATATCGCCCATTATAAAATTCCTCTTGCCATTGTCTTACCATCCCTAAAGCTTCATTATTTAAAATAAAAACTTTAACTGGTAAAGAATGCTCTTTTAACACACTAAGTTCTTGCAGGGTCATTTGAAATCCAGCATCACCGACAATTGCAATAACTAGTTCTTCAGGCTTTGCGATTTGTGCACCTATTGCTGCTGGAAATCCGAAGCCCATTGTTCCTAAGCCTCCAGAAGTTACCCATTTATCTGGATTTTTCAGCGGATAATATTGAGCTGCCCACATTTGATGTTGCCCAACATCTGTCGTTACAATCGCTTCCCCTTTCGTAATTTCGTATAGCATATCAATTGCATATTGAGGTTTAATACGCTCTGCATGTTCTTTGTAAGAAAGAGGGTATTTTTCTTTTCTACTATTCAATAACGAAAGCCAATCATTGTGATGTACTTCCCCTTCTTTAAAGTTGAGTAGAGCTTCTAATGCTTGCTTTGCACTCGCAACAATAGGGATTTCAGTCGGCACATTTTTCCCAATTTCCGCTGGATCAATATCTATATGTGCGACAATCGCCTCTTTAGCAAAATAAGCTAAATTTCCAGTAAGACGATCATCAAACCTTGCACCTATATTAATAAGTAAGTCACATTCGTATAACGCCATATTTGCGGTGTATGAACCGTGCATTCCTCCCATCCCTAGAAATAGTTCATCATCTGGCGGAAACCCACCAAGACCAAGTAATGTATGAACAACTGGAATATGATATTTGCGAGCAAAACTTGTTAATTCTTTCGATGCTTTCGCATGCAATACACCTGCTCCAGCTAAAATTAACGGTTTTTTTGAAGTCGCAATCGCTTGTAATAATTTGTTTATTTGTAGTAGATTCGGTTCGTAATTAGGCTGGTATCCTGGTAAATCCATTTGTACATCACTACATCGCTCACCTTTCTCTACTACCATATCTTTCGGAAGGTCAATTACGACTGGGCCTGGTCTTCCTGTTCTAGCGATATGAAATGCTTCTTTAATAATTCGGGGTAAATCCGATGCTTTTCGTACTTGATAATTATGTTTTGTCACCGGCATCGTAAGCCCCATAATATCAGCCTCTTGGAAAGCATCACTCCCGATTAACGTTGTTGCTACTTGCCCTGTAAATACAACAAGTGGCAATGAATCAATCATCGCGTCAGCTAGACCAGTAATAACATTTGTAGCACCCGGTCCACTTGTTGCAATTACCACTCCTGGATTTCCTGTAATTCTTGCATATCCTTCAGCAGCATGAATTGCACCTTGCTCATGCCTCGTTAAAATATGCGGAATTTCACAATCATAAAGCGCATCATATAGAGGTAAAACCGCACCACCTGGATAACCAAAAATCACCTCTACTCCTTCCTTTTCTAGCGCTTCTAACAATAGCTGTGCACCAGTTGCCAGTTTCTCTTCCGTTTTTGAAGACATTTTTCTTATAAGCCCCCTTTTTTAAAACATTTATAAAATAAAAAAATCCTACGTCCACACTCCAGCTATGTGCTGAAGGGACGAAAGATTTCGCGGTACCACCCTTCTTTGCAAGATTACTCTTGCCTCAGTGACTCGGGATATGAGTCTAGCTAATAACGGAGCTACCGTCTAAGCCTAAACAAACGTTTCAGCTTAGCACTCAAGGGTGATGTTCGTCGACGTGAACCATCGGTTTCCAGCAACCACCGACTCTCTGTGAGGCTTCACAGTCAACTACTCCTCCCTATCAACGCTTTATCATGTCATAAGAGCTATTATCCAACTTTATTTTCTTCGTAAATTTTCTCTCCATCTTCTACAACTAATTTACGGAATTCTTCTAATAAACGATTCGTATGTGGCCCTGTTCTACCTAAACCAATCGTTCTTCCATCTACTGTCGTAACAGCAATTACTTCAGCAGCTGTTCCTGTTAAAAACACTTCATCAGCTACATATACATCATGCCTTGTAAATAATTCTTCTCTTACGTCATATCCAAGTTTTTCGCCGATTTCTAAAATCGCGTTTCGTGTAATACCTTCTAACGCTCCAGCAGAACTTGGTGGTGTAATTAATTTATTTCCCTTCACAATAAATACATTATCTCCAGAGCCTTCAGCTACATATCCTTGGTCATTTAACATAAGTGCTTCTTGTACTCCAGCTAATTTCGCCTCAATGCGAACTAAAATATTATTTAAGTAATTTAAAGATTTTACTTGGGGCGATAAAACATCCGGGCGATTGCGACGCGTTGCAACTGTTATAATCGGAATCCCTTTTTCATAATATTCTTGTGGAAATAAAGATAATTGCTCTGCAATTACTACTACATTTGGTTTCGTACAAGAATCGGGGTCTAATCCCAAGTTCCCAGGTCCTCTTGATACAACGAGGCGGATATATCCATTAGATAGTTTGTTTTGTCGAATCGTTTCAACAACGATTTTCGTTGCTTCTTCTAACGTATATGGAATTTCTAACATGATGGATTTCGCTGATTCATATAACCGGACAAGATGCTCTCTCAAACGGAAAACATTACCGCTATATACCCTAATTCCTTCGAACACTCCATCGCCATATAAATAGCCATGATCATATACTGAAACCTTTGCTTCGTCTTTTGGAACAAATTCTCCATTTAAGAAAATCCACTGCTCGTTCACTTGAAAGCGCCCCCTATGTTCTATGAGTTTTTTATTGTTTCCTAGTCTACTCTCCTTTTCAAATAAATCAAGTGAATTTTTAGAAAATTTTTAATTTTTAATCGTACGTACATCTTTGTTTATATTGATTTAATAACATTGTTAACGTTTACAAAAAGTCAAAAAATTTTTTCGTCAAATTCTACTAAAAAAATATTTGTTTAAAAGAAGGGTTTTCGCCAATTGATACGAATCTATTGTATTCAATAAACGGACGTCCGATTTTATAAATCCGGGAATATACAACGACTTTTGGTGAAAAAGGGGGAAAATAACAAAAATAACGCTGTCTAAAAATAACATTCATATTTTTCATTTAGTAATCATAATCCTATTTTTAAAAAACAATTTGTCAAATTGAAGGAGGAAATAACAATGGCGTGTGTACAAATTAAAGGAACGAGACAAGAGGTAGTAGAAATGCTACAACTATTTGATCTAATGGATACGAAAGGATTTTGTAAATTCAATAATTACGTTGAAGTAGAACCAAATAGTAGGAAACATAACAACTACACAGCTTCAATCGATATTCAGTCTAATAACAGCTCAGCACAAGATACATTAAATGATCAATTCGTTAGTCAAATGCTTACTGGTGTATATAACGACTAAACAAATATTCTCTTCCTACCATTTTTTCATAAATATATGCTATGGACTTGAGCATACTAGCAACTAGATGGTAGGAGGTGAAAATTATGGCTAGAATTGGTGTTGAGAACTCTTTAACAGATGTTCAACAAGCTCTTCAGCAACAAGGACATGAAGTCGTTTCACTTAACTCTGAAAATGATGCACATGGGTGTGATTGTTGCGTTGTAACCGGGCAAGATTCTAATATGATGGGCATTGCAGATACATCGATAAAAGGATCTGTAATTAAAGCACATGGTTTAACAACAGATGAAATTTGTCAGCAAGTTGAAAACCGCACTTAATCATTTTTATCACATTATTTGTGAGCTAACATGTAAAGGGAATGGAATGGTCCCACTGATTATAGTTTCAATTTATTTATAGAAAGAGGGCTCCTTTTCAAAAGGAGCCCTCTTTTTTATATTCACCTAACGGGAAAGTAACATATACTGGATGAAAGCCCTACCTCTCTCTCATCATTACGGTTCCACTGACCGCTCCTTGATTCACTAGTATACATATAAAGCTTACATATACAATTTATAGGGTTTGTTCACAAAAGTTGTTGGTAAGACTACCCGATCTTTCGCAAACTTTTCGTATTATATTCATAAGATTTATTTACTTTACACTAGCTTTAACCGAGACACGAATTAAAATTCTAACACCAATACAATAACTTGTCAACATTTTTTACAAATTAAAAACAGACATTAACGGTTTGTCTGTTTTAGAATGGAGCTTTTTCTTTTATTACATATACAACAAAACCGCTTACTAACATACATAAGCCAACTACTAAGTTTTTGATATTAATCATAAATTCCTCTCCCTTATTCCACACATCATATATATTTACAGTTCAATTATTCCGATCGTCATAAAGCGCACTTTTTCTAATATATCATAATTCCTAAAAAATGCAAGTTCACTTTTGGCGACCATTCACAAATTTATCCACAGTGCTTGGCACAGTATTTAACGCTTTTTCAATTAAATGTGTACTACTATTGAGATGCAACACTTGCACACCGTTAGAACCAACTACTAAAAAAGCAACTGGGCTAATAGAAACCCCAGCCCCGCTTCCGCCTCCGAATGGATGACTTTGCTTGTTCTCTTTATGCTGCCCTTGTCCGCCGTTATGTTTTTCGGAAATAAAATCACCTTTAAAGTCACTTCCACCAGCTCCAAAACCAAAAGCCACTTGAGATACTGTTAATACTACATTTCCGTCAGCTGTTGAAACCGGACTTCCAACAATCGTATTTACATCTACCATCTCTTTTAAATTTGTCATTGCTGTTTTCATTAAATTTTCAATTGGATGTTCCATTATGTACTACACCCTTTCCTCATTATTCTTTTTTATACTTTCCAAAATAGAGGAAGTCATACTAAGTTTTCCTATTTTGAAAAAACATTTTCCACTTTCCAATTGGATATTACTCCCTGTACATGCTCGGATAAAAAGGAAAAAGAGAAACATACTACTATTGAACCTTGTTATGAAAGGAGTCCTTACTTTGACTGAGAAATTTGATGAATATAAAAAAAGAGATCGAATAGATAGTGATTATAAAGAAGAATACGCAGCTGAAGTTGCACCACAGCGTATCGATTATGATGATAAAGATAACGATGATGTAAGATCGTCTGCAGCTGGATCGACTGCTGGTTTCATTGCTCTTGCCTTAGCAATATTATCATTATTCACATTCCCAACACTATTTGGTCTTGTGTCTGTTCTACTTGGTATTTACGCTTATAATCGCGGGGCTACTGTAACTGGCGGTACCGCTGCCATTGTGGGTGGTATCGCTGCACTCATTGCGATTTTATTCCGAGTGGCGCTTATTGGTTTATTATTCTCTCTTTTTTAAAAAGAAAAAGGTATCTCGCTTTATGCGGGATACCTTATCCTGTAAATACATCTTCTGATGGATATTTAATTTTTTGTTTTGCTGGTCGTGCCAAAGAGAACACAAGTGTTAACGGTCCGATTAATCCACAAAACATAACAAACATAATAATACATTTTCCAAACGCCGATAGCTTCGCAGTAATCCCCATTGTTAACCCTACTGTACCAAACGCCGAAATTGTCTCAAATAATAACTGAATAAAACTGAAGTCTTCTGTAAGCATTAATACAAATACCGCTGTAAAAATAAGTATTTGACTAGCAACGACAATTGCTAACGCTCTCGTTACTGTCGACATTTTAATCGTACGCTGAAACAAAACAAAATCCTCTTTCTTTCTAAAGAAAGAAAGAACTGACGTAATTAAAATAACGAATGTCGTTAACTTAATTCCACCGCCTGTCGATACACTTCCCGCACCAATAAACATTAATACCATTGTAAATAGTATCGATGACTCTTCCATCCCCCCATAATCTACCGTGTTAAAACCAGCTGTACGAGGTGTAATTCCTTGGAAGAACGAAGCCCATAATTTTTCATTTAAAGATAAGTGCCCCAAAGTCTTCACATTATTATATTCCAATACAAAAATCACAATCATCGCAATAACATTAAGTGCTATCGTTCCAACAATCATGATTTTGGAGTGCAGTGATAATTTTCGGAAACTACGGCTATACCATATATCAATTAATACCGTAAACCCTAACCCTCCTATTACAATTAAAGAACAAATCCCAATATTAATAATAGGATCTCCTACATATCTTGTTAAATTATCTGGCCAAAGCGCAAAGCCGGCATTATTATATGACGCAATAACGTGAAAAATACTATAGTATAAACCTTTTCCAAAACCAAACTCTGGAATAAAGCGAATCGATAAAAAGATAACTCCAATTAGCTCAATACAAATAGAAAAAATAAAAACACGTTTTACTAATTTCACAAGACCACCAATATTTGTTTGATTAAATGCTTCTCCAATTAATAATCGGTGGCGTAAACCAATTTTTTTCCCTAATACCCAAACAATTAAAATGGCTATCGTCATAAGACCGAGACCACCCGTTTGAATTAAAAACATAATAACAATTTCACCAAACATCGTAAACGTACTCGCAGTATCTACAACACCTAAACCGGTTACAGTCGCTGCCGACGTAGCTGTAAAGAAAGCATCTACCCAACTAATATGTACTTTCGTTGCAAACGGTAACTTTAATAACAATCCTCCGGCCACAATTAAACAAAAAAAGCCTAATGCTAAAATTTGTGGTGGATTCAATCGTATAAAACGATTATACAACCCTTGTTTTTTTGCTACTTCCATATCACTAACTCCCTTTATCAAGTGAAGCTTTTATCCCCTCATAAATAAAGACTCTTTAAGAGCCTACAAGTAGCGGGATAAACCTTATATTCTTATAATATAGTTGAGCATAATCCTTTTTTTCATAGATTTCAACTTTTATTTATATTCAGACTCCTATCGTTTTACAAAAGAATATTTTCTATTATATCTCCACTTATACTATGACTCTTACAACAACTATTTTATCCCTTTTCAAATTCCCATATCTTTCACTCCATGTTCACAAGAGGATCACATCCACCTTTTATAGTATATGTATCGAAGCTGTTCCTCCCTAATTTATAAGACATTCCCCAGTGTCTTTGAATAGCTTCCATCCCTAATTAAATTGACATAAATTGTCCCCTTCCCTTGACCATCCTATATGTGATGGTCTTATTTTTTTATTCTTTCTATCTTTTATTTGAAACTCCCTCTCTCTTTCACTCTATGTTCACACCAAGGTCACATCCAACTTTTATAGTATATGTATCGAAGCTGTTCCTCCCTAATTTATAAGACATTCCCCAGTGTCTTGAACAGCTTTCCATCCCTAATTAAATTGACATAAATTGTCCCCTTCCTTTGACCATCCTATATGTGATGGTCTTATTTTTTTGTTTAACTCTATCTTTTATTTAAAACTCCCTCTCTCTTTCACTCCATTTTCACACGAGGATCACATCTACCTTTTATAGTATACGTATCGGAGCTGTTCCTCCCTAATTTATAAGACATTCCCCAGTGTCTTGAACAGCTTTCCATCCCTAATTAAATTGACATAAATTGTCCCCTTCCTTT